>NVTR01000032.1 GCA_002732955.1 Marinosulfonomonas sp. | reverse complement strand
AATGACGCCGACAGCATTATCATCATTCCGGCTTACGGCATGGCGGTGGCGCAAGCGCAGCAATCGGTTGCCGAATTGACGCGCAAATTGCGCGACGCCGGAAAAACCGTGAGGTTTGGCATCCACCCGGTGGCCGGGCGCTTGCCGGGGCATATGAATGTGCTGCTGGCTGAGGCGCGCGTACCCTATGATATCGTGCTGGAAATGGAYGAGATCAACGACGATTTCCCGGAAACGGATATCGCGATTGTTATTGGCTCTAACGACATCGTCAATCCGGCGGCGCAGGAAGACCCTAACAGTCCAATTGCCGGGATGCCGGTTCTCGAATGCTGGAAAGCCAAACAGGTGTTTGTAAGCAAGCGCGGGCAGGGGACCGGGTATTCCGGTATCGAAAACCCGCTGTTCTTCAAGGAAAACACACGGATGTTCTTTGGCGATGCCAAGGTTTCGGTGGACAGTCTGTTGCCGCTGTTGAACTAAAATGAAAGCCCCGGGGTTCCCCGGGGCTTATTTCTTTGAGCCCTGCGGGCAGTATGCCTCCGGCGGAAGTATTTATGAAAAGAAGAAGGGCTTAGCGCCCCCTGATCCGTGGGTCGAGCGCGTCACGCAAACCGTCGCCGATGTAGTTTACCGACAGCACAGTTAGCGAGATTGCGAGGCCCGGCCACATCACCCGTTCGGGGTATTGTTGCAGGTAGTCGGTTGAATCAAATARTARCCGGCCCCAGGTYGGGAAATCTGAYGGGAAGCCGAGGCCMAGRAASSWWAGYGCGCTTTCGGTGATGATCGCGTTGGCRATRCCCAGWGTGGCYGAKACCATRATSGGSSWCATCACRTTRGGCAGRATRTGGCGGGTGATCATGCGYCGGTTCGGGGTGCCGATGCTCCGYGCKGCCARCACGAAYTCGCGCTCCTTCAGGGCCAGGACATCACCGCGCACGATACGGGCGGTCTGCATCCAGCTGGTGATTCCTATCACAAAGACGATCAGAATGAATATMCCRCTTTCCGGGCCGAAAGCGGCGCGCAGCGGATCGCGGAATAACAGAATGATCACCAACAAAAGCGGCAGCAGCGGCAGCGCCAGAAACAAGTCGGTAAACCGCATTAACGGCCCGTCCAACCGTTTGAAATAACCRGCCAGTACGCCAACTCCAGTGCCCAAAAACAGCGCYAACCCCATGGCCGTCAGGCCGACAGCCACCGAAGTTTGCCCACCCTTGATCATTCGCGCCAAGGTATCACGCCCTAACTGATCAGTGCCAAACGGATGCGCCAGGCTTGGCCCCTGATTACGCGCGCGGATGTCGATATAGGTCGCATCAATATCCCAAAAATTTCCGCCCAGAAATACTGCCAGCACGATGAATATGAAAAACGCAGCGCCTACCARCGCGCCCTTATGGGTTTTGAACTGGTCCCAGACATCCCACCACTGATTGCGTGGAGCGCGTGTGGCTATGTTTGTGTCGTCAGTCATAGCGTATCCTCGGGTCCAGAATGCCATAAAGTACGTCTGCAATCAGATTAAACAGTACGATCAGAATKGCGAAGATGAAYGTMAGSGTYTGCACCATYGGCAGGTCRTTGGCCTGAATNGCGGTGATYARKARCTGRCCCAGMCCGTTCACCTTGAACACTTGTTCGGTGATGATCGCGCCACCAAACACCTGCGGCACCCCAAGGGCAATTACGGTTACAACCGGGATCATCGAGTTGCGCAGCACATGCAGCAGGACCACAACCTTTTCGGACATCCCCTTGGCGCGCGCGGTACGGACATAATCCTGATTAAGGTTATCCAGCATTGACGCGCGCATATAGCGGCTGATTTGGGCGGCATTGAACAGTGCCAGCACAAACACCGGCATGATCATTTGTTTCACCTGAAAGACGAAACTGGACCAACCCGTCACCTTGTGGGTGGTGTCATATATCGAAGGGAACCAGCCAAGGTTCACCGAGAATATCACGATCAGCAASACACCGGTRAAAAACGTCGGCACTGAAAAACCGATCATYGARATAAATGTCCCAACCTGATCAAACCACGAATATTGCTTATAGGCCGAATAAATCCCAATCGGCACSGCGATCAGCACGCCGATCACGTAGGACATGCCAACGACCCACAGGGTCTGCGGGATACGCTGCGCGACGATGTCCATCACCGGGCTGCGAGTCTGCCAGGAAATTACCCGCTGCYGGCCTTCCGCGAAGTTGGTACCAAAGATGCCGTCAAACATGTACATTGGCTCAACCACGAAAAACTGGACCATCCATTTGAAGAACCGGATATGCACYGGTTCACCCAGTCCCAGAGCCTCGCGCATACGTTCTTTCACTTCGGGGGGGACGGTTAGCGGCACTTGCGCCATCGGGTCGCCCGGCGCGAGTTCGAGCAAAAGGAAAATAATCAGACCGATGAACAGAAGCGTCGGGATCGCAGTCAGCAATCGACGGATCGTGTAGGTGAGCATGAATGGCGCCTCAGTTCAGTGGTCGTGAATTAAATGCGCAGCCCCGGCGTTTGAAACGGGGCTGCGACGTTTTCAGGTCGGCCTATTTACGATACCAGTCCGCAATATTCCACATTTCGCTGTCCCATGTGTTCAGGATAACGCCACCAAGGGAATTGGAATGTGCAGATACACGACCACGATCAACCAGCGGAATGATGGTATAGCTCTGCATCAGCTCATCATTCATTGCCTTGGCCAGACGCGCGCGTTCGTCAATGTCACCTGTGGTGGCATATTCGGCGATCATCGCGTCATAACTTGCAGAACAAAAGCGCTGCATGTTATTGCCCTGCCACTGATTTTCAGGCTGAGGAGCCTGTTTACATGCCCAGTTGGCCATATAGCTTTCAGGGTCGGTCCCATCAAAGTTGTTGGCATACATTTCAACGTCTGCAAACAGTTTTTGGAACGTATCGGGGGAACCCGGATCAGACCCGAAGAACACGGAYGCATCRATGTTACGCAGTTCGGTTTCGATRCCGATTTCGCCCCACCACTGTTTGATCAGCGCCTGAAAGTCCTGACGTACAGCGTTGGTGGACGTCTGGTACARAATTTCCAGTCTCACRCCATCCTTRGAGCGGACACCGTCGCTGCCTTTGGCCCAGCCAGCACCGTCAAGCAATGCGWWCNNYSBMNGYARNKKNNKSMNRNNNGAGRCANGNVDBNGTKSGSAGTTGAGGCATAAATTGCCGGTGCGGGCAGAACATTACAGGTTGGTCGACCAGCCGCGCCGTAACCGATTTCCACCAGCAAATCGCGGTCTATCGCCATTGACATGGCTTTGCGCACGTTGATGTCGGTCAGAAACGGGTGTGGCTGGCCAACGGTACCGCGCAGATCGCCAAGTGCGGGATCAGGGTTGGTTTGGTTGACCATGATGCGCTCAACCAATGTACCGAAMGACGATACAACCGTGCCTTTGCCGGCAGCCGCCATGTTCGCCAGAACATCRGGTGCCAGTTGCAGGTTCCACGCATAGTCAAATTCGCCGGTTTCCAGAACAGCACGCCCGGATGCAGTTGCACTRCCACCACCTYTGAAGGTTACGGTTGCAAAGGCCGGCTTGTTCGGGTCGCGGTAGTTGGTGTTTGCGGCCAGCGAAATTACGTCATTTGGACGAAATTCTGTAACGGTGAACGGGCCAGTGCCGATGKGGGCAAAGTTTTCATCGGTACATTCAGGTGCTTTGGCACCCATRCAGTCGGCAAACTGTGCCGCCTGAATGATTGGYGCCTGCGCSCCAACAAACGGGCCGTATGGGAACGGCTTGGCCACCCCAAAGTTCACCACCACTGTCAGATCATCAGGTGTGTCCACTGATACAACGTCATTGTATTTTTCAGACTGGGCACAACCGCCGCCTTCTGCGGTGCAATATTCCCAGCTGAACTTGACGTCAGCGGATGTCACAGGTGTGCCATCGGACCATTTCAGGCCCTCGGTCAGTTTCCAGGTGATTGATTTAAGATCCTCAGCAACGCCACCATTGGCAACTGTTGGAACTTGATCAACCAACCATGGTACCAGCGACCCGTTTTCGTCGTAACGGGCAAGGGGTTCGATAACCAGACTTGCGGCTTCCAGTTCTTTGGTGCCGCCGGAAAGGTAGGGGTTCATTAGCGATGGCGCTTGCCAATAGATTATATTGACTTGGCCGTCAGAGCCGCGCTCGGCCGACGCTGCCATTGGCAACATCGCCACAGCAGCAGCTGCGACCCAAAGGGTATGTTTCAATTTCATTTTATTTCTCTCCTTGTTGTTTTAGCTCGGTTGCCTCATGTGCCGCCATTGCATTGGCGAACTCGTCGTTGGTCTCTGTGAAACGGTGGCAGGCCACAAAATGCCCTGTTGCCGCTTCAAGAAATTCGGGGTCTTTTTGTTTGCAGATATCCATCACCACCGGACAACGGGTGCAAAAGTTGCACCCCTTAGGCGGGTTGGACGGGGAAGGCACATCGCCTTCAAGAATAACGCGTTCAATCTGTTCTTGAGCTGATGGGTCCGGCTCCGGAACTGCTGATAAAAGCGCCTGAGTATAGGGATGCAGTGGCGCGTGATACAAAGCCTCGCGTGGGGCCAGTTCAACGATTTTACCCAGATACATCACCGCCACCCGGTCCGCGATAWGGCGCACCATCGACAGATCGTGGCTGATGAACAGATAGGTCAGACCCAGCCTTTGTTGCAGCTCTTCCAACAGGTTCACCACCTGCGCCTGAATCGACACATCCAGCGCCGCAATTGGTTCGTCACASACGATAAACTTGGGGTTMAGCGCCAAAGCCCGCGCAATCCCRATCCGCTGGCGCTGGCCGCCGGAAAACTCATGCGGRTAGCGGTTGGCAAAATCACGGTTCAGACCAACGGCGTCCATCAGCTCATATATCCGCTCCTGGCGTTCGATTTTTGACAAGTTTGCATGTTCAACCAGCGGTTCGCCAATAATTGCTGCGACAGTCATACGCGGGTTCAGACTGGCTTGGGGATCCTGAAACACCATCTGCATGGTGGGCCGCATCCGGCGCAGTTCTTCCGCGCTGGCTTCGCCTATATTGCTGCCGTCAATCTTAACAGTGCCACCGGTGGCTTCATACAGCCGCAAAATTGCCCGCCCGCAGGTGGATTTGCCGCAACCGCTTTCGCCCACCAGACCCAGGGTTTCGCCCTCATAAATATCAAACGTGACCCCATCCACGGCCTTCACTTCACCAACCCGGCGGCGAAATATCCCTGCCATAATCGGAAAGTGCATCTTCAGATCATGGACTTCGACCAGCTTTTTGCGGGTTTTGGGGTCGTCAAGCATTGCGCTCCCCCCCGGTTGCCGGGTTCCAGAAACAGGCAACGTCGTGATCTTTACCGATAGCAATGCGCGCTGGATTTTCGCGCGCGCAACGATCAAGTGCATGGGTGCAACGCTCACGAAACGGGCACGAAGTTGGCGCAGCCCCCAGCATCGGCGGCTGACCTTCGATCACCGCCAGCTTTTCAGCACGCTTACCACGCACATTCGGGACAGTTTGCAACAGCGCACGGGTATAGGGGTGCTGAGGGTTGCCAAATAGCTCTTTCACCGGTGCCTGTTCAACGATTTGGCCCGCATACATCACCATCACCCGGTCGGCGATCCCGGCAATTACGCCCAGATCATGGGTAATCCAGATAATCGCCATGCCCAGCTTTTGCCGCARCTCTTTGACCAGCTCCAGTATCTGCGCCTGAATGGTCACATCCAGCGCTGTTGTGGGCTCATCCGCGATCAGAACCTTGGGATCACAAGCCAGTGCAATCGCAATCATCACCCGCTGGCGCATACCACCGGAAAACTGATGCGGATAATCTTTCAGACGGGCCGCCGCATCGGGAATACCAACCAACTCCAGCAATTCAGCCGCGCGTTTCCTGGCGGCCGACTTACCCATTCCCATGTGTTTACGCAGCGGCTCCATGATCTGATAACCAACCGTGAAAACCGGATTCAGCGACGTCATCGGGTCCTGAAAAATAAATCCGATCTGCGCACCACGAACACCGCGCAGTGCGTCTTCGTCCGCTTGCAATAAATCCTGCCCGCCAAACAGAACCTGCCCGTCGCGCACTTCGGCGGGGGGCATCGGCAGCAATCCAATCAATGACATCATCGTCACCGACTTCCCCGACCCAGACTCACCTACCACGCCCAGCAATTCACCGGGTTTCAGGTCAAAGCTGACGGAATTGACGGCATGGACCTCACCGGAACGCGTCTTGAAAACGGTTCTCAGGCCTTTAACGTCAAGGACGGGCGCAGCCCCATCGGGCATATATGACTCCCAAGCGGTTCTTTTTATTTTTGTTTTTGCATTCCGGTACGTTGACCGGCAGCAGGCATTAATGAAGCCTATCACCAAAWWTCATGGCGGCAACCAATATCTGACATTCCCCCRGGGCAATTTAAATTTTCCAACCATTCGTTCAATATTTCGCGCTTAGGCCTTGACGATTGCGGGTAGCAGGAACAGGTTTGCCGCGTTTCATTATGATTGGATCAACCATGAGTCAGGTTCTGACAGCACGCGAAATTATGAAAAAACTGGTGTCGTTTCCGACGGTAAGTCATGTCAGCAATCTGGAGCTTATCGATTGGGTAGAAGAATATCTGGCAGGCTTTGGCGTAAAATCTACGCGCGTCTATGACGCCACTGGGCAAAAGGCTTCGCTTTATGCCAATGTCGGCCCAATGGTCGAAGGTGGCGTTATACTGTCCGGCCATACCGATGTCGTGCCGGTGGAAGGGCAGGCGTGGGATACTGACCCGTTTACYGTAACGGAAAAAAACGGYCTGCTATATGGCCGCGGTACCTGCGATATGAAGGGTTTTGACGCCATCGCGCTGGCCGCCGTGCCGCTGGCGCTGGAAAGCAATCTGAAACGCCCGCTACAAATCGCGCTGAGCTATGACGAAGAGGTCGGCTGCCTTGGCGCGCCGGATATGATCAACAAAATGTCGGAATTTCTGCCCAAGGCAGAGGCCGCAATYATCGGCGAGCCTTCGATGATGAAAACTGTCACTGCGCACAAGGGCGGCACCGGTTTTCACACCCATGTCAAAGGTTTTGAAGTCCATTCTTCCCTGATGCACACCGGCGTAAACGCCATCATGTTCGGGGCCAAACTGATTGAATGGGCCAATGAAATGAATGTGATCAACATGGCCAAGGAACCGGGTCCACTGGCAGCGAGATTTGTCCCACCCTTCACCACTGTCCATGTCGGCGAAATCTCCGGTGGTACTGCCCATAACATCACCGCTAAAGACTGTGAATTCGGCGTCGATTTTCGCGCGGTGCCGGAAGAAAAACTAAGCGACTGGTGCAACGCCTTCCGCGCTAAAGTCGCMGAAGTTSAGG
Source organism: Marinosulfonomonas sp. (assembly GCA_002732955.1). Lineage (GTDB taxonomy): Bacteria > Pseudomonadota > Alphaproteobacteria > Rhodobacterales > Rhodobacteraceae > NVTR01. The sequence continues at coordinate 27,507 of NVTR01000032.1, read as the reverse complement.
CCGAAATGCAAGCCATCCACCCCGAAACCAGCATCGAACTGGAACAGTATTTCGGTATCCCCGGCCTGCAACCTGAAACGGATGGGCGCGCCGAAGCCGTCGTGCGYGCTATCACTGGTGACAACGGCGAACACGTTGTCAGCTACGGTACCGAAGCGGGTCAGTTTCAGGAACGAGGATATTCTGCCGTGATCTGCGGCCCCGGCAATATCGAGCAGGCGCACCAGCCCAATGAATTCATCTCAATCGAGCAATTCGAAGCGGGTCAGAAATTCGTAGGCAAAGTGGTCCAGATGCTTACCGAATGAGCGGGTTTCCTATCTCGCTTGCCGCTGCGGTTTTTCACGATGGCCCATTGCCCGAACGGGCAGACGTGGTGGTTATTGGCGGCGGTATCATCGGCGTAATGAGCGCCTGGTTTCTGTCCCGCTCTGGCCTGTCCGTCACTTTGCTGGAAAAGGGCCGTATCGCCGCTGAACAGTCATCCCGAAACTGGGGCTGGATACGCCAACAGGGCCGCGACCCGCGCGAATTACCAATCATGATCGAAGCCCTKAGCATCTGGMAGTCGCTGGARCGCGAGACCGGACAGGATATCGGGTTTTGCCAGACCGGCGTGACCTATATGGCGCGCAAATCCCGCGAAATGGAAGGCTATGAAAGCTGGCTGGCCATTGCGCGAGAACACGGGCTGGATACAACGCTGCTGAGTTCAAAACAGGTTGCCGAAATGCTGCCCGATGCTGCCACCACTTGGGCAGGCGCGATGCACACCCCATCCGATTGTCGCGCCGAACCTGACCGGGCTGTGCCGCTTATTGCGCGCTCAATGGCGGGTGAAGGGGTAAACATCGTGGAAAATTGCGCGGTGCGAAGTCTCGATATTTTAGCCGGGAATATTACCGGGGTGATCACTGAAAAAGGCCAAATTTCTGCGCCCGAAGTGGTATTGGCCGGTGGCGYTTGGTCTYTGCTGCTGGCCCGMRCCCAYGGCGTSGATTTTCCACARCTATCCGTTCGTGCCTCAGTCGCCGCAACCCAGCCACTCGACGAAATCACAAAAGGTGCTGCAGCCGACAGCCGCCTTGCTTTTCGGCGTCGGGTTGACGGCGGCTACACGCTGGCCCCCGGCGAATTCCATGAATTGTTCATTGGCCCCGATGCAATCCGAAACACCCGCCCGTTTCTGCCGCAACTGAAACAAGACCCGTTTGGAACCCGTTTTTACCCGGCGGCGCCAAAGCATTACCCGGATGCCTGGGGAACTGCGCGCAATTGGTCAAGTGATCGGCCATCACCCTTCGAAAAAATGCGCGTCCTGAACCCTAAACCCAACCACAGGCGCCTTAAACGCTTGGCTCGTGATTTTGWAAGAATGTTCCCGAGCCTTGGCCCGGTGCGCCTTAAGCATTCTTGGGCCGGAATGATCGACACCATGCCCGACATGCTTCCAATAGTTGACCGCGCTGACCAACTRCCMGGTCTGACMATCGCCACCGGCATGTGCGGYCATGGCTTTGGCATCGGCCCGGCCATCGGRCGCATCGTCGCCGATTTGGTCAACCGTCGCGCMCCMGGYCACGACATTTCGCCTTTTCGTCTTTCGCGCTTCAGCGATGGCTCTGCCATTGATCTGCGCCCCGCCCGCTAACAAAGCTTGTGAAGCCAATTCAGATACGACAAACTTTGCCAAACCTGACCCCGGAGAAGCCCCATGCCCGTCAAAAACCGCTTTGCTGAACTTCTGCCCGAAATCACCGAATGGCGCCGCGACATACACGCCCATCCCGAATTGCTGTTTGATGTGCATCGAACCGCCGGTCTGGTAGCCGATAAGTTGCGTGAATTTGGCTGTGACGAGGTCGTGACCGGCATCGGGCGCACCGGAGTAGTGGGCGTAATCAAGGGTAAAACCAACATATCGGGCAAGGCAATCGGGTTGCGTGCCGACATGGACGCATTACCGATCATTGAAGCCACTGGTGTCGAATACGCCTCTGAGACTCCCGGCAAAATGCACGCCTGCGGCCATGACGGCCACACTGCGATGCTGCTCGGGGCCGCAAAATACCTGGCCGAAACTCGCAATTTTGACGGTACAGCCGTAGTCATTTTCCAACCGGCCGAAGAGGGTGGTGGTGGCGGCAAAGAAATGGTTGAAGAGGGCATGATGGAGCGTTTCAACATAAACGAAGTTTACGGTATGCACACTGCCCCTGGCCTTCCGCTTGGTAATTTTGCGATCCGGCCGGGGCCAATTCTGGCCGCTGCGGATGAGTTTTTCATTGAGATCGAAGGCAAGGGTGGTCACGCCGCCAAGCCCCAGCAATGTGTCGATACCACTGTTGTTGCCGCGCAGATCGTGCTGGCCCTGCAAACCATCGCCAGTCGCAATGTTGACCCGGTGGAACAAGTTGTTGTTTCAGTTTGCACATTCTCGACCGACAGTAACGCTCACAACGTCATCCCGCAAAAAGCTCAGTTGGGCGGCACTGTGCGGACACTCGATGCAGATATTCAGGACCTGGCCGAAAAACGTCTGACAGAAATCGCCGAAAATACTGCAAAAGCCTACGGGGCAACGGCGCGGGTGGATTACCAGCGTGGTTATCCGATTGTGGTCAATGCGGCCGAGCAGACAGAATTTGCAAGCAGCGTGGCAACCAAAGTTTCAGGCAGTTGCGCCGAAGCGCCATTGAATATGGGTGGTGAAGATTTTTCCTACATGCTGAATGCCCGCCCCGGCGCGTTTATTTGGGTAGGGAATGGCGACACCGCCCATGTGCACCATCCGGAATACAATTTCGATGATGATGCAATCCCGGCGGGCTGTTCCTACTGGGCTGAAATTATCGAAACCGGTATGCCGGCGGCCTGACGGGTGAAACCATTCCTGATCCTGCAACTCCGGCCCGAAACCGAGGCCGCGGACGATGAATTCGCCGCTATCCTGCGTAAAGGCGGGCTTGTGCAGGAAGAGGTYTGCCGTATCCGCTTGGATCAGGCAGATATTCCTTCTGACTTGTCGCTTGATGACTATTCCGGTGTCATTGTCGGCGGCGGGCCGGGATGTGTTTCAGACGCRCCAAACGATAAAACCCCAACCGAAGCCCGGATTGAAGCCGCTGTTATGGGGCTAATGCCTGACATCACCGCGCGTGATTTCCCGTTCATGGGCTGCTGTTATGGCATMGGCGTTCTGGGCGCACATCTTGGCGCTGACGTCAGCAAAGCGCGCTATAGTGAAGAGGTTGGCACAACCGGCTGCAAAATGACCGAAGCGGGGGCAGCAGATCCTTTGTTAAGCGGTCTGCCTGAAAGGTTTGACGCYTTCGTCGGCCATAAGGAATCGCTACAGGAATTGCCAAAGGGGTGCAGCCATCTGCTCTCCTCGGATACCTGCCCCTACCAGATGATCCGCTATGGCGAAAACGTCTACGCCACCCAGTTCCATCCCGAAGCGGACAGTGACGGATTTGAGGTTCGAATTGGAATATATCGTCACAAGGGCTATTTTGACCCTGAAGACGCAGATCGGTTGATAGAAATGTGCCGCACAGCAGATGTGCATGTGCCGGAACAGATACTAAATAACTTCGTAAAAAAATATCGGTAATGATCGCCGCGCAAACCATAGGAAAATGATATGTGGGAAGAACGATAYAAAAAYACYGASGGYTACCTGTTCGGYAAAGCCCCGGCGCAATTCCTGCTSGAYAATCCYGGCTGGATCAARCCMGSGCAAAAAGTACTGGTCGTTGCTGATGGTGAAGGTCGCAACTCTGTCCATCTGGCGGGCAGGGGCGCGAATGTAACCGCGTTTGATCTTTCATCTACCGCCGTTGGCCGCGCCCAAACCCTGGCGGCCGAAAGCGATGTCACAGTCAATTTCAATCAATCCGACTGGGATAACTGGAACTGGGATACCCAGACCTATGATTTSSKMRWCRSYRTKWWSMKSCASWYSSTCGRCYSRWSCRAGCGCGGCAAACAATTCGCCAACATCAAAGCAGCTGTCAGACCCGGCGGCACCCTGCTGCTACACGGCTACCGCCCGGAACAGATCGAACTGGGCACCGGCGGCCCGCCATTCGTTGAAAACATGTACACCGAGGAAATCTTGCAAAAATATTTCGGCAACTGGAAGATTGAGCGCCTAGCCAGCTATGAGCGCGACGTACAGGAAGGCCGGGGTCATTCCGGAAAATCTGCACTGATTGACTTGATCGCGCGAAAGCCCGCCTAATCCCTTCTTCTGTTCAAAAATACTCCCGCCGGAGGCACCGCGACGCGCGTAAGCGCGGCGCAAAGCCAGCCATCCACGAAGCCGTCCGAGAAATTTGGTGGTATTGCCTAGCCGCCGGTATGGCTCATATGGCGTGACATTTGCCCGTCATTCTGGCGAGTATAGTCAAAATCATGGCCCTTGGGTTTGCGCGCAATCGCCGAGCGGATCGCAGCGACCAGCGGCGYGTCATCCTGCGGATGRTCCCGCAGAGCATCCCGTAAATCTGCCTGATCTTCCTGCCCGAGACACATGAACAATTCGCCGGTACAGGTCAGGCGCACCCGGTTGCAGCTTTCGCAGAAATTATGGGTCAAGGGCGTGATAAACCCAACCTTCTGCCCGGTTTCTTCCAGACGTACATAGCTCGCTGGCCCGCCGGTTTTTTCAGCCAGCGGTGTCAGCGTATAGCTCTTGGCCAGTTGCGYGCGCACCTCGTCCAAGGACCAATACTGGCCGATCCGCTCCAACCCATCCATGTCGCCCATGGGCATCACTTCGATCCAGGTCAGGTCCATGTCGCGGCTGGCACACCACTCAGTCAGGGCAAGCAGCTCATCCTCATTGAACCCCTTTAGCGCCACAGCATTAATCTTGACCCGCAAGCCAGCGTCCTGCGCGGCGTCTATGCCATTGATAACCTGATGTAATCGCCCCCACCTGGTGACCCGCGCAAACTTTTCCCCATCCAGCGTATCCAGCGACACATTTACCCGCCGCACCCCGGCCCGGAACAAATCRCCCGCGAACCGATCCAGTTGTGAGCCATTGGTTGTCAGCGTCAACTCCTCCAGTGCGCCACTTTCCAAATGTCGCCCCATWGCCTCAAAAAACGTCATGATCCCGCGCCGAACCAAGGGTTCACCACCAGTAATTCGCAGCTTTTTGACCCCAAGCCCGACAAACGCCGAACACATCCTGTCCAGCTCTTCCAGACTCAGTAAATCTTTCTTTGGCAGAAAGCTCATGTTTTCCGTCATGCAATATACACAGCGAAAATCGCAGCGATCCGTAACCGAAACGCGCAAGTAATTCACAGCCCTCTGAAAGGGATCAACCAAATTATTTTCCATGCGCTTAACCTAAGCCCGGGTGAAACCCGCCGCAAGCCCCGACAATGATTGAAGACCAGCAAGTTTGATCGTAAACTAACCCCATGAAGCGACGGATCATAATCTTAACTATGCCGGTGTTCCTGCTGGCGGGCTGCGCCGAAATTTTCGGCCCCGGTTTCAGCCTGACCGCCCAGCAACCAAACGCGGACACCGTGCGCCCACTGGCAAGACCCGATGGCCAGGGAGTTGCCCCCCWCGAAAACGCCCGCACGGTCGAGGATTTTGACACAACTACAGACGCCGAAAGAACCGCCGCTCTCGCAGTGTCACCTGCGGGTGAACGWGAACTCGGGCGCACCGTTGCTTCACTTGGCAATGTCGCAAACCCCGGTTTCTGGCTGGAAACACCGTTGGTGACTGAGCCCACGAAGGGGCGCATTGTTTACCCTGCGACGGGCAAAAGTGTTGCGGTGGATCTGATCCCAATTGACGGTCCTGCCACTGGCGGCAGCCGTATTTCACTACCTGCGATCCGCTTGCTTGGCGCACCTTTGACCAGCCTGCCGGAACTGATCGTTTATGCAGGCTRACCTGCCCCGCCGCCTGATCCCCAAAATCGGCAATTGGCAGGAAATGCGCGCGGCGTTTCAGTGGAACGTCCCGGAATCCTTCAATATTACAGAGCGTTGCTGCGATAGTTGGGCTTTGCAGGAACCCGATAAAACCGCCCTGATCCATGTGCCCGAGTCCGGCGATGTGCAGAACTGGAGCTATGGCCAGCTAAAAGATGCCTCTGACAGATTTGCTAATGTATTGGCCGCACGCGGCATCGGGCAGGGCGACCGGGTGGCCGTTTTACTCGCCCAATGCCCCGAGGTTCTGATCACCCATTTTGCGGTGATGAAACTGGGGGCGGTTGTGTTGCCACTGTTTACCCTTTTTGGCGTGGATGCCCTACGTTACCGTCTTAAGGATAGTGGCGCGAAGGCCGTGATCAGCGATGCGGGAAATGTTGAAAAACTGATCGAAATCAGGTCCGATCTGCCTAAACTCGCCTCGCTCTTTTCCATCGCCCCGGCAACCCAGCCGGTGCGCGATTTCTGGCGGGACATTGAGGCAGCCAATTCCAACCTGACCCCGTTTCAAACCCGCGCTGACGATCCGGCCGCGCTGATCTACACCTCCGGCACCACCGGCTCACCGAAGGGTGTACTCCACGCGCACCGGTTCCTTCTTGGCCACCTGCCGGCAATCGAATGCCACCACGAAGGCTTCCCACAGCCACAAGACATCGGCTGGACTCCGGCTGACTGGGCCTGGATTGGCGGGTTGATGGATATGGCGATGCCCTGTCTGTATTACGGCGTACCGCTGATCAGCCACCGGATGCGCCGCTTTGACCCTGATGCGGCATTCGCCTTGATCAAACGTAACCGGGTCCGCAATCTGTTCCTGCCCCCGACGGCGCTGAAACTGATGCGGCAAGCGGTTGTCCCGGAGGGGTTGAACATCCGTTCAATCAGCTCGGGCGGCGAAAGTCTTGGGGCGGGCTTGCTGGACTGGGGCCGMRMMRMMCTKGGCSYRMCGATMAAYGAGWTTTACGGCCAGACCGAATGCAATCTGGTGCTGTCATCTTGCGCGGGCTCAATGCCACCTCGACCCGGTTCCATGGGGCAGGCGGTACCGGGGTTCGATGTGGAAATCATCGACGACTTAGGCCAACCTTTGCCGCCCGGGGAGCTGGGAGAGATCGCAATAAAAGCCCCAAACCCGGCGATGTTTCTGCATTATCTAAACAAACCAAAAGAAACGGCTGCCAAATATATCAACGGCTGGCTGCGCACCGGTGATCTTGGAACCCGCGATCAGGACGGGTATTTTACCTTTGCTTCACGCAACGACGACATCATCAGTTCTGCCGGCTACAGAATTGGGCCGAGCGAGATTGAAAACTGCCTGAATAGCCACGCGGACGTTGTGATGTCCGCCGCAATCGGGGTCCCCGACGCCATACGCGGCGAGGTTGTTAAGGCATTCGTCGTACTGCGCAACGGTGCCGATTCCAGCGGCTTAGAGCAGAAACTGATCRSGCAGGTGAAAAAACAAATTTCGCCCCATGTTGCGCCAAAAATGATTGAGATKGTGGAAGAATTGCCAATGACGGCCACCGGTAAGATTATGCGGCGAAAACTACGCGATTAATTTGATAACATAGAGAATACACACGTATAATTCAGGATATATGTCGCGCCGCATCTTTGCGGGCAAACGGTTTCATCCGCTCGCCATGCTCCTCCAGAAACGCGATAACCCGCGCCGGATCATGCTTYGACAGGTCYCGCAGCCACCAGGCAACTGATTTTTGGATGAACCATCCCGGATCATCGACATAGCTCGCYGCCCAACCCAATATCCGGTCTCGCGCTGCCAGTTCATCCGGTTTGGGATGGTTCTGTTTGGTCCAGGGTAAAGTGAAAACCAGCGCCGCCCGGCGGGTCCAGAGATGATCTGACTTGGTCCAAGTCTCAACCTCGTCCAGCCGCTCCGGTGCTGCCGAAAGCCGCCTCTGGCCTGCCATCGCAGCGTGGTCMGCAATCGCCCAACTATCAAATTCCGGTACCCAGGATTTGATCAGCGCCCAAGCCCCCTCATCGGGRCGAATGCGCGCCTGTGTCAGTAATTTCGCCGCCGCCAGTCGCGCCTCATAAATATTCGTTGYCCACARWTCWGCCGMTARRGTYACWCGTTCYTCRATGYTTAGCRCCTGACGCCASGATTTCACMAKWTCGTTSGTGTSAGGATTAGCRACMCCCAGATAGAYACGCTYCACCTTGTGATAGGCGGCCATTTCWACGTCACGCCCYGGTTGCGCCTTTGCCTTCAGGGCGCTCAGGGCATCGTCCAGCGTCACTCAACCGTTACCGATTTGGCCAGATTGCGCGGCTGGTCCACGTCGGTGCCTTTGGCGACCGCCGCGTGATACGCCAACAATTGCGCCGGGATCGCATAAAGGATCGGCGCAAGAAAATCAGGTACTTCCGGCATCTGCAAAATTGCCCAAACCCCTTCGCCTGCTTCTTTAACGCCTTTGGCGTCGGTGATCAGCAGCACTTTACCATTTCGCGCCATTACTTCCTGCATATTCGACGTTGTTTTTTCAAACAAAGCGTCATGCGGGGCCATTACAATGATAGGAACTTCGTCATCCACCAAAGCAATGGGGCCGTGTTTCAATTCGCCCGAGGCATAGCCCTCTGCGTGTATATAGCTGATTTCCTTAAGCTTTAACGCGCCTTCCATGGCAAGTGGGTACATCTGTCCACGCCCCAAAAACAAAACGTCGCGTGCTTGCGAGACCTGGCGCGCAACCTTGGCAATCTCTTCCGACTGATCCAGTGCCTGATTGAACAGGCCCGGCAATGTGCGCAGTTGTGACAATTTATCCGCCAGTTCCTGCGTGTCAATTTTGCCCCGGTCATGGGCGGCTTTAAGGGCCAGCAGAACCAGTACCGTCAACTGGCAGGAAAACGCCTTGGTTGAAGCTACGCCAATTTCTGTCCCCGCTAAAATTGGCAGTGCCAGATCGCTTTCCCGGGCAATAGAGCTTTCCGAAACATTGACGATCGCTGTAATATTGCTGGCTTTCCCAACCATGTAACGCAGCGCCGCTAATGTGTCGGCGGTTTCGCCGGACTGGCTGACAAAAATTGCCAATGTGCGTTCGGAAATGGGTGGTTCACGATAGCGAAATTCGGAAGCCACATCGATTTCAACAGGAATACGGGCGATGCTTTCAAACCAGTATTTCGCCGTCAGGCAGGCATAATAGGCGGTGCCGCAGGCGACCATTGTGATCCGGTCAAACTGTGAAAAATCAAGACCTTCGCCGGGCAGAACAACAGATTTACGATCCACTGAGAGGTAATGCCCTATAGCTTCCCCCAGCACCGTTGGCTGCTCAGCGATTTCCTTGGCCATAAAGTGTTTATGGCCACCTTTGTCGATCTGAGCRGCATCAATATGGATCGTGCGCATCGCCCGGTTTGCCCGGTTCCCGGCSGCGTCAAAGATTTCAACATTGTTGCGGCTCAGAACGGCCCAATCACCTTCTTCCAAATAGGTGACCTGGTCAGTCATTGGCGATAGCGCAATAGCATCCGAACCTACAAATACCTCGCCATCCCCATGTCCAATAGCAAGCGGAGAACCCTTRCGCGCGGCGATCAAAAGATCGTCCTGCCCATTAAACAGGAAACACAGGGCAAATGCCCCTTCCAGTCGGGCAATGGTTTGTTCTGCGGCATCTCGGGGTGCAAGCCCCTGATCCATATAGTATTGCGCCAAGAGGGCCACAGTTTCCGTGTCGGTATCCGTCTGAAACTTATAGCCTTTGTCGGTCAGGTCGTCACGTAATTCGCGGAAATTTTCGATTATTCCGTTGTGTACAACAGCCACAGGTCCAGCCCGGTGTGGGTGGGCGTTGGCAACAGTCGGGGCACCGTGGGTTGCCCATCTGGTGTGACCGATCCCGGCTTTGCCCGCCAAAGGCTCATGCACCAGCAAATCAGAAAGATGGACGAGCTTGCCAACAGCGCGGCGGCGTTCCAGAACTTTRTCGACATTTACAGTCGCTATTCCGGCACTGTCATAACCGCGATACTCGAGTCGTTTTAACGCCTCAACAATGATCGGGGCAGCTTCATGGTTCGATAGAATACCAACAATGCCACACATACTAACTATCCTTTGTCACGTTTTAGCTTAGCAGACTTTAACTTTTCGAACAATTTGCGCGCTAGCCCCARTTTATTAACCTGACGGGATCGCCCGATTGCCATAGCGCCTTCATCCACGTCTTTGGTGATCACAGAACCGCTGGCGGTCATCGCCTCATCACCTAAATTTACCGGCGCGATCAGCATCGTAGCTGAGCCAATGAAAGCACGATCCCCTATCACCGTGCGGTGCTTCATAACGCCGTCATAGTTACAAGTGATCGTGCCCGCCCCAATGTTGGTGTCGCTACCAATTGTTGTGTCGCCGATATAGGTCAGATGCCCAATTTTGGTGCCTTCACCAATTTCGGAATTCTTAATCTCAACGAAATTCCCAACATGGGCCTCGTTTGCCAACTCCGCCCCTGGGCGCAGTCGCGTAAACGGTCCAACACTGGCACGCGCGCCGATGTGACAGCCTTCCAAATGGCTGAATGCCCGAATTGTTGCGCTGCTTTCCACAGTTACGTCTGGGCCGAAAACCACGTTTTGTTCAATAATGACATCACGCCCCACAACCGTGTCGAGCGCAAAGAACACCGTATCAGGGGCTACCAGCGTTACGCCGTTTTCCAATGCCTCAACCCGCGCGCGGGCCTGAAAGGCGGCCTCGGCACCGGCCAGTTCTGCGCGGGTGTTTATGCCAAGGGTTTCAGCCTCATCACAAGTCACGGCTGTGGCGCTCAGCCCGCGTTTATTGGCGACTTCCACAATGTCTGTAAGGTAGTATTCACCGCTGGAATTGTCGTTGCCGACATCATCAAGCAAATCAAACATGACCTTGGCCGAGGCCATTTTAATACCACTGTTACAAAGCGTTATCTTTTTTTCGTCGGGGCTGGTGTCCTTGAATTCGACGATCCGTTCCAGACTGTCGCCTTGCATCAATAACCGCCCATACCGGCCTGGATCCGCCGCCTCAAAGCCCAATACAACCACATCATGGGTTTCGCGCGCCTTAGCCATTGCACCAAGCGTTTCCGCCTGCACAAACGGGGTATCACCATAAAGAACCACAACATCGCCCTCAAAATCAGCCAGCGCGTCACGGGCTTGCTTGACAGCGTGACCGGTTCCAAGTTGCTCTTTTTGTTCAACAACAATGATATCGGGGTCGTAGTTATATGCTGTGGTTTTCACATCTTCACCACCATGGCCCACTATCAGCACAGTTTTATCGGCTTCCAGCGTGCGCGCAGCGGTCAAGGCATGGACAAACAGCGGCACTCCCGCCAGTTTATGCAACACTTTTGGCAGGTCCGAATTCATCCGGGTCCCTTGACCCGCAGCAAGTACAATTAGGGCAGTAGGCATGTTTTGCTCATTATTCCTTGGTTTGAGGTGTTTTAACCAATGCAAGCGTTCCCGCAAGTCTCATGCTCATCAAAAGTCATTTCGTTTCGTTTCAACAATCGGCGCTAAATCGCTCGGATAACAAAGAATAAAGGGAGAAATCTTCATTTTAGGGGCGGTCAGGCGACAAATTGATGGCTTAGCTGAAATCGCCCGTGCGTTAACAAAGGACAAGAAAAGGCACTATTTTCYTTAACTAACAGCTAAATAGGTGGCTTTCAGTGACGCCAGAGGTGAGGTAGAACTGTGTAAGGTAACAAACTGCTGGAATTTGTTGAAACCTGGCACCGACAAAAACGCCGTTATGCCAATCTGAGGGAACATGACTGAAAACTTCAAGGGTAGCTTTACTCAGCAAGAACAAATCCCAGAAGAGGCAATCGGTGCCGCGCTGAAGGTAATGCGCCACGGTCGGCTGCACCGCTATAATGTCGAACAAGGCGAAGCCGGTGAAACGGCACTGCTCGAGGAAGAGTTTGCAGCATTCCTAGCTGCAAAATATTGTCTGGCGGTGGCCTCCGGTGGCTACGCAATAGCAACGGCGATGCGCGCAATTGGCGTGAAACCCGGCGACAAAGTGTTGTCRAACGCATTTACCCTTGCCCCGGTTCCCGGTGCAATTTCCAGCCTTGGCGCGGTGCCGGTTCTGGTTGAGGTTACAACCACTTTAACTATTGATCTAATTGATCTTGAACGAAAAATCACTGAATCGGGCGCAAAGTGCCTGTTGCTTTCCCATATGCGCGGCCACATCTGCGATATGGATCGGTTGATGGAAATCTGTAACCGAGCCGGGGTCAGTGTGATAGAAGACTGCGCCCACACAATGGGGGCAAGCTGGCGCGACACGCCGTCAGGGCGACATGGGATTGTCGGGTGCTATTCAACGCAGACCTACAAGCACCTGAATTCCGGCGAAGGCGGTTTCTTGGTTTCAGACGATGCTGAGCTTATGGCGCGTGCGACGATCCTTTCGGGTTCCTACATGCTGTACGATCGCCATCGCGCAGCACCCCCCGCAGAAGTGTTTGAACAGGTGAAATACGACACTCCGAATATTTCTGGCCGTATGGATAATCTTCGTGCCGCGATTTTGCGCCCGCAATTGCGAAACCTTCAAAAACAGTGTGCCGCCTGGAACGCGCGCTATATCGTTTGCGAAGAGGGCCTGAAGAATACACCTGGATTGGCAATAATTGAACGCCCGGACGCTGAAAAATATGTGGGCTCTTCGATCCAGTTTTTACTGTCTGGCTGGTCGCCTGAAAATGTCGCGGAAGTAGTCCAGAGATGCGCCAGTCGAGGGGTTGAGTTAARGTGGTTTGGTGCGGCTGAACCCGCTGGTTTTACATCAAAATATGACAGTTGGCGCTATTTTAAATCCACCCCCATGCCTCAGACCGAAACAGTCATGGCAGGGCTGCTTGATATGCGCATCCCGTTGACATTTTCACTGGAAGATTGCGAACAGATCGCCCGGATAATCCGCGCTGAAGTGGGGGCTGTTTTTCAGAACAGTTGACCGGGTGCCGCGTTTTGGGTTAACTAATTGAACAAGCGTTCAATAAATCGGAGACAGCATGTTCACCGCTACAATGCAATTTGATCTAGGTGAAGACGTTAACGCGCTGCGCGATATGGTTCATCGCTTCGCGCAGGAACGAATAAAGCCGATGGCGGCTGACATTGATACCTCAAATACCTTTCCGCCAGAGCTTTGGCGCGAAATGGGTGAATTGGGCCTGTTAGGCGTCACTGTGGACGAACAATACGGCGGCGCAAACATGGGCTATCTTGCCCATGCAATTGTCGTRGAAGAAATYGCCCGKGCCAGTGCCTCAGTTTCGCTGTCATATGGTGCCCATTCAAACCTTTGCGTCAATCAGATCAGCCTGAACGGCACCGATGAACAGAAACAAAAATACCTGCCGGGATTAGTGTCGGGTGAACATGTCGGTGCACTGGCAATGTCCGAAGCCGGGGCCGGTTCAGACGTTGTTTCAATGAAGCTACGTGCAGATAAACGCAATGATCGCTATGTGTTAAACGGCACSAAATACTGGATTACCAACGGTCCTGACGCCGATACGCTGGTGGTTTACGCCAAAACCGACCCGGATGCGGGCAGCCGTGGCATAACTGCATTTATCATTGAAAAATCGATGGTTGGCTATTCTACTTCGCCGCATTTCGATAAGCTTGGCATGCGCGGCTCCAACACCGCCGAGCTGATCTTTGAAGATGTCGAAGTGCCGTTTGAAAACGTACTGGGCGAAGAGGGGCGCGGGGTGGCCGTTCTGATGTCRGGGCTGGAYTAYGAACGWGTCGTGCTTTCGGGCATTGGTGTCGGYCAGATGGCGGGCTGTCTGGAYGAAATCATGCCTTACATGTCCGAGCGCAAACAATTCGGCCAACCCATTGGAAACTTTCAGCTAATGCAGGGTAAAATAGCGGACATGTATACCTCAATGAATACCGCACGCGCCTATGTATACGAGGTCGCCAAGGCCTGTGATCGCGGCGCGGTTACCCGTCAGGACGCGGCGGCCTGTGTGCTTTATTCCAGTGAAGAAGCGATGAAAGTTGCGCATCAGGCGGTGCAGGCCATGGGYGGGGCAGGGTATATGAACGACAGCGTGGTTTCCCGCCATTTTCGAGACGCAAAACTGATGGAAATCGGGGCGGGAACTTCAGAAATCCGTCGAATGCTGATCGGGCGCGAAATGATGGGGGCGATGAAGTGAGATATTTTATCTGCCTTTTGTTCCTGGCATTACCGGCTTTTGCGCAAGAAGAACTTGTGGATATTTACAGCCCCTTGCTGGCGCAGTGTTATGAAGATGCCGACGGTTCTGAGGCGAAACAACAGTGTATTGGAGCACTGTCTGGAGCCTGTATGAGCGAAGAAGACGGCGGTGAAACCACCCTTGGCATGTCGATGTGCAACAACGCCGAAGCCGAATACTGGGATAAACTGCTCAACGAAGAATACCGTGAGACGATGGTATGGGCGAAGGCATCTGATCAGGATGATCAGGAATACTTCCCGGGATTCGCCAACCGAGCCAATGCGTTACGGGATGCTCAACGTGCTTGGATAGCATTTCGGGACGCCGAATGCGCGCTTGACTATGCCGTCTGGGGGGCTGGTTCGATGCGCCATATCGCTGGCACCGGTTGCATTATGACCCTGACTGCCGAGCGCACGATTCAATTACGGCAAAAACGCGGGTTTTTCGAATGAGTCGGATTGTCTCGCAGTTAATTGCCGGCAGCGAAAYGGCGCAGAACAACCGCGCCGCACACCTTGAAATGTTGGCAGTTGCTGCCGATGCGGCGGCCAACGCCGCTTTGGGAGGCAGCGCTAAATCCCGCGAACGGCACCTCTCACGAGGTAARATGYTACCCCGAGACCGGGTGGCCAATCTGCTCGACCCGGGCAGCCCGTTTCTGGAAATTGGCGCGACCGCCGCGCATGGCATGTATGGTGGCGTGGCCCCGGGCGCCGGTGTTATCGCCGGTGTCGGACAGGTGCAGGGTCAGGATGTGATGGTTGTTTGCAATGATGCCACCGTAAAAGGCGGCACCTATTTCCCGATGAGCGTCAAAAAACACCTGCGCGCCCAGGAAATTGCCGAAGAATGCYACCTGCCGTGCATCTATCTGGTGGATAGCGGCGGTGCCAACCTGCCAAATCAGGACGAAGTCTTCCCGGACCGCGACCATTTTGGCCGGATTTTTTACAATCAGGCCCGGATGTCGGCCAAGGGGATTGCACAAATTGCGGTGGTAATGGGGTCTTGTACCGCCGGTGGTGCCTATGTCCCGGCGATGTCGGATGTAACAATTATTGTTAAAGATCAAGGAACTATATTCCTTGCAGGTCCGCCATTGGTCAAGGCMGCAACYGGTGAARTWGTYACTGCCGAAGANCTTGGKNGGTGGYGAYGTYCACACSCGCCTKTCDGGTGTYGCMGATTATCTGGCAGAGGATGACACCCACGCTCTGGCACTGGCGCGTCGCGCAGTTGGCTCACTGAACCGACGAAAACCGGACACTGTTCARTTCCAACCGATTGAAGACCCSGCCTATGACCCGGATGAAATTCTGTCGGTGGTGTCAAGTGATCTGCGCACCCCATATGACATCCGCGAGGTGATCGCGCGCGTGGTGGACGGTTCGCGGCTGGACGAATTCAAACCCCGCTATGGCGAAACTCTGGTCACCGGATTTGCCCATATTCTGGGGTGTCCTGTCGGAATAATCGCCAAYAATGGYGTGTTRTTTTCYGAAAGTGCGCAAAAGGGCGCGCATTTTGTTGAACTATGCAGCCARCGYCGTATCCCATTGATATTCCTKCAAAATATAACCGGATTTATGGTGGGKCGYAAATACGAAAACSAAGGCATCGCSCGSCACGGGGCCAAACTGGTMACGGCGGTWGCAACCACATCTGTCCCCAAGATTACTATGATCGTCGGCGGCTCATTCGGGGCTGGCAACTACGGCATGGCCGGGCGCGCCTATCAACCACGGTTCCTTTGGAGCTGGCCAAATTCGCGGATTTCGGTGATGGGGGGACCGCAGGCGGCTGGGGTGCTGGCAACCGTAAAACGCGACGCGATTGAGCGGGGCGGTGGCACATGGACGCCTGAAGAAGAAGAAGAATTCAAGCGCCCAACRATTGAAATGTTCGAAGAACAATCCCAGCCGCTATACGCTTCAGCCCGGCTTTGGGACGACGGCATTGTAGACCCGCGCAAAACAAGGGAAGTTTTGGGCCTGAGCCTGATGGCCGCCCTGAACGCCCCGATTGAAGAAACGCGCTTTGGCGTGTTCAGGATGTGAGCGATGTTCACTAAAATCCTGATCGCCAATCGTGGTGAAATCGCTTGCCGGGTTATCGATACCGCGCGCTCGATGGGGGTCGCGACGGTGGCGGTCTTTTCGGATGCCGATGAAAACGCCCGCCATGTGGAAATGGCGGATCAGGCGGTGCATATCGGCGGCTCTGCCCCGAGCGACAGTTATTTGCGAGGCGACGTTATCATAGCTGCGGCCCTGAAAACCGGGGCGCAGGCGATCCATCCGGGCTATGGATTTCTGTCAGAAAACCCTGATTTTGTGGATGCGGTTGAGGCAGCCGGGTTGGTATTTATCGGCCCCTCGGCGCAGGCAATCCGGGCCATGGGGTTAAAGGATGCGGCCAAAAAGCTGATGGAAAAAGCCGGGGTTCCGGTGGTGCCGGGGTATCACGGTAAGGATCAGGACGCAGGATATTTGCAGGCAGAAGCCGGAAAAATYGGYTACCCGGTGATGATCAAAGCTGTCGCCGGGGGCGGGGGCAAGGGCATGCGGRTGGTGGAAAGCTCGGTGGATTTYGTCACTGAACTTGACGCGGCCCGCGCGGAAGCGATGAATGCTTTTGGCAATGATGCGGTTTTGATMGAAAAATWTGTGGAAAAAYCSCGMCAYATCGAAATTCAGGTGTTTGGCGACGGCAAAAATGTGGTGCATCTGTTTGAACGGGACTGTTCGTTACAGCGCCGCCATCAAAAGGTAATCGAAGARGCCCCGGCACCGGGAATGACSGAYGAAATGCGSGCGGCMATGGGYGACGCWGCMGTYMKRGCSGCCAAGGCWATYGGYTACAAAGGGGCAGGGACGGTGGAATTCATCGTTGACGGTTCAGATGGTCTGCGCCCGGACCGGTTTTGGTTCATGGAAATGAACACSCGTTTACARGTTGAACACCCGGTGACMGARGCGGTWACMGGYRTYGATCTGGTGGAATGGCAGCTTCGTGTTGCTTCGGGTGAAAGCCTTCCGGAAACRCAGGATCARCTSGARYTGAACGGYCATTCATTTGAGGCRCGGCTATATGCGGAAGACGTTCCAAAGGGGTTCCTGCCCGCTACCGGAACGCTTCGTCACCTGAAGTTTCCAGACAACGCCCGCGCCGATACAGGTGTGCGGGCRGGGGAYCAGATTWCACCGTTCTATGACCCGATGATTGCAAAGATTACGGTACATGGACCAACAAGAAAGATAGCACTTTCTAAACTTTCTGCTGCCCTGTCAGCTACAGAAGTGGCTGGAACTGTTACAAATCTGACATTTCTGGGAAATCTGGCGCGTCACGCGGATTTTCGGATTGGTGACGTAGATACTGGGTTGATCGGACGAGATTTAGCGTTGCTTACAGTCGAAAGACCAGCTTCAGATTTTGCAGTAGCACTGGCTGCAATTATCGCTGCGGACATCGGAGCGACTGAAAACTGGGCGACCGGTTTTGCGCTTTGGGGACCGGGGCAAAGGACAATTCGACTGGCGGCAATCGGCAAAGATATTGATGTGGTTTTGCAGGTTTTCGGCCCGGATCGGGTTGATGTAGCTGTGGGCAAAACAGATTTCCGGTTTCAGCGAAGCGGCGAAATCTGGGGCGAAGTCAACAGCCCCGCCAAAATCCGTGTTGGAAAAATCGGCGATACCGTCAGCGTGTTTGCGGATCAGGCCTGGCATTTCACAATTCCCGACCCGCTGGAAGTGGGCACGGATGCGGGATCCACAAGCAACGTGATAGAAGCACCAATGCCCGGCCTGATCAAAGCAGTTTTCAAAAAGACCGGCGAAAAGGTGAAAGCGGGTGAGCCCTTGGTCATCCTCGAGGCCATGAAAATGGAACACAGCCTGAATGCACCGCGCGATTGTAAGCTGAATGAGGTTCTGGTGAAGCTGAACGATCAGGTCGAAGCCGGTTCGGCGTTGATTTCGCTGGTTGAGGAAGAGCAATGATCCGACTGCACCACTGCCATCAGACCCGTTCGATGCGCGTGTTGTGGTTGCTRAACGAATTGGGCGTGGAGTTCGAAACGGTTGTGCACTCCTTCGACAATTCACTGCGATCAAACGAATACCTGGCGCTAAACCCCGCCGGGCGCGTGCCTGCCTTGGAAATTGATGGTGAAACGCTCTGGGAATCGGGGGCGATCATACAGGTATTGTGTGAGCAGTTCCCCGATGCCGGTCTGGGCCGGGTACCCGGTGATTCTGAGCGGGCCGTTTGGCTGATCTGGCTACATTTCGCGGAAACCATCAGTCAGCATTCGGCGGCACTGACTCAGCAGCATATCGCACTTTATGACGACGCCATGCGCAGCCCGATTGTTATGCAGATTGAGGCGAAACGCCTTGGGAAATGTTATGCGGCGATTGAACAGCGCCTGAGTGGACGTGATAATCTGCTGGTTGGCGGGTTTTCGGCGGCAGATATTGCAGTCGGGCAAGCGGTCTATATGGCGCGCCATTTTGCGCGAATCGAGGGGTTTGAACAAATGGCGGATTGGTATCAACGCCTGACTGAACGCCCTGCCTTCAAAGCCTCTYTGCCACCAAAAGGCGCTACACTACTTTGGCCGCGCGATTTCTATGAGCCCTGGGATGGTTGAATTCGTCGAAATATTCGAAGTCGGCCCCCGCGACGGGTTGCAAAATGAACCCCGTGAAATTGCAACGAGGGAAAAAATAGCACTGGTTGATCTGCTATCCACAGCCGGTTTTCGCCGCATAGAAGTCGCCAGTTTTGTCAGTCCGAAATGGGTGCCTCAAATGGCCGATAGTGCGGATGTTCTGGCCGGGATCAGCCGCGCACCGGGTATTTCATATTCCGCACTGACGCCAAATATTCGCGGGTTTGAACGCGCGATCGCTGCAAATGCGGATGAAATTGCCGTGTTCGGATCGGCGTCAGAAGGATTTAGTCGGGCAAACGTCAATTGTTCGATATCTGAAAGTTTARAACGGTTCGAACCGGTACTCGCTGCTGCATTTGCGGCGAATGTGCAAGTCAGGGGCTACGTTTCCTGTGTAACTGACTGCCCGTTTGATGGCCCGACGGCACCGGAAAAGGTTGCAGACGTCGCAAAGACATTGCTTGATATGGGTTGTTACGAAATCTCCCTTGGTGACACAATCGGCCACGCCATTCCCGAGACCAYACGTGCGATGCTTGATGCTGTTTGCCACCACATTCCGGCCAAAAAACTCGCGGGTCATTTCCACGATACGAATTCCCGCGCCCTTGAAAATATCGAAGCCTCGCTTCAATACGGATTGCGGGTTTTTGATGCAGCCGTCGGAGGCTTGGGCGGCTGCCCTTACGCTCCGGGTGCAGCAGGGAATGTGGCCACTGAGGCTGTACATCAGCGCCTCACAGAGCTGGGATTTGAAACGGGATTGAACGCCAAAATCCTGGAAAAAGCTGGCGAATTAGCTAGATCATTACGAGGAAACTGATGCCARATACCATTCAGATTRAAACKGACRAACGTGGGGTGGCGACACTTACCCTGAACCGTCCCGAAAAACACAACGCAATGTCTGGTGAAATGATCACCGAACTGGCCAACGCCGCACAACAACTCGGCACAGATCAAAGCGTCAGGGTGGTCGTCCTGACAGGTGCTGGCAAAAGTTTCTGCGCCGSTGGTGATCTGAATTGGATGAAAGCGCAGATGGTTGCCGATGATACCACCCGTGCGGCAGAGGCGCGTAAACTGGCGATGATGCTTTTCGCCCTGAACACGTTGCCCAAGCCACTGATTGGCCGCATTCAGGGCCACGCCTTTGGCGGCGGCATTGGCCTTGCATCGGTTTGCGACGTGGCCGTCAGCGTCGACAAAGCCCGTTTTGGCCTGACCGAAACCCGCCTTGGCCTGATCCCGGCAACCATCGGCCCCTATGTCGTGGCTCGAATGGGGGAAGCAAAAGCCCGGCGGGTTTTCATGTCGTCACGCCTGTTTGGGGCCGATGAAGCGTTTTCACTTGGTATAATTGCGCGCGCTGTCGCACCGAATAATCTCGACGCGGCGGTGGAAGACGAAATTACCCCTTACCTGTCATGCGCTCCCGGTGCGATTGCTGAGGCCAAAGCCCTGACCCGCCGACTTGGCCCGGTAATAGATGACGACACGATAGAGGCATCAATTAACGCGCTGATTACACGCTGGAAAAGCGAAGAGGCCAGGCATGGGATAGAAGCATTTTTYGCCAAGAAACCTGCCCCCTGGACGTAAAACSATTGTTGCCCGTGACTTTGCACACCGCAGTTTGATMGCAGGCGCCAAATTTCCTGACAAAATACGGCTATTTCAACCCGCCCTTTGGTTGACCCTGTCTACCCCCGGCGCTACACCGAGCCAAGCCAACACCATGGGGTAATCCCCATG
Source organism: Marinosulfonomonas sp. (assembly GCA_002732955.1). Taxonomy (GTDB): domain Bacteria; phylum Pseudomonadota; class Alphaproteobacteria; order Rhodobacterales; family Rhodobacteraceae; genus NVTR01. Next base: position 6,811 of record NVTR01000032.1, on the reverse strand, counting down.
AAAGGAGCCATAGTGGAAGAGCTGCTTCGAAACTACCTGCCCATTGTCATTTTTCTGGCAGTCGCCGTTGCATTGGGCGTTGTCCTTATCCTCGCGGCAGTCCTGATTGCAGTTCGCAATCCAGACCCGGAAAAGATCAGCGCCTATGAGTGCGGATTTAACGCCTTTGATGATGCGCGGATGAAGTTTGATGTGCGCTTCTATCTGGTGGCGATCCTGTTCATAATATTTGATCTGGAAATCGCTTTCCTTTTCCCATGGGCGGTTGCGTTCAAGGATGTAGGGACATTGGGTTTCTGGTCGATGATTGTATTCCTGGGGGTGCTGACCATTGGTTTCGCCTATGAATGGAAGAAGGGGGCGCTGGAATGGGACTAAGTACCGCCGCCAACACCGCCGAAGCTGACAAAGAGGTTGCCACACAGGCCCTGAACCGCGAATTGCAGGATAAGGGCTTTTTGCTGACTTCAACCGAAGATGTAATCAACTGGGCCCGCACCGGCAGCCTGCACTGGATGACGTTCGGGCTGGCCTGTTGYGCCGTTGAAATGATGCACTGTGCCATGCCGCGCTATGATAWGGAGCGTTTYGGAACCGCCCCGCGCGCGTCCCCGCGCCAGTCCGACCTGATGATCATTGCTGGTACGCTCACCAACAAAATGGCGCCTGCCTTGCGCAAAGTTTACGACCAGATGCCAGAACCACGTTATGTTCTGTCCATGGGTTCCTGTGCGAACGGTGGCGGCTATTAYCACTATTCYTATTCRGTGGTACGCGGCTGTGACCGGATTGTTCCGGTGGATGTATATGTCCCCGGTTGTCCGCCAACGGCCGAGGCGCTGTTATACGGTCTGCTTCAGCTTCAGCGTAAAATTCGCCGTACCGGCACGATCCAAAGGTGACCCCCATGTCAGAAGCGATGAACGAACTGGGTGCCCACATTGAGCTAAAACGCCCCGATTGCGTGCTTAGCTGGGATGTGACCTTGGGCGAACTGACGGTAAATGTTCCGCTGACCTCATTGCACGCCTTTGTSGARTTTCTGAAAACCGACCGCACCTGCCGGTTTTCGACGCTGGTTGATATCACCGCCATTGACTATCCGGGACGCGAGGCGCGATTTGACAGCGTTTACCACTTCCTGTCGATGTACCAAAACCACCGCATACGGGTAAAAGTCGCAACACGCGAAGACGATATGGTGCCGTCAATCAGTGAYATYCACCAATCGGCCAACTGGTTTGAACGCGAAGTGTTTGATATGTTCGGCATTCTTTATTCCGGCCACCCCGATTTGCGCCGCCTGCTAACGGATTACGGCTTTCGCGGCCACCCGTTGCGCAAAGATTTCCCAACCACCGGCTACACAGAGGTCCGCTATGACGAAGCGCTGAAACGTGTGGTCTATGAACCGGTTAATCTGGTGCAGGAATRCCGTCAGTTTGATTTCATGTCCCCTTGGGAAGGTGCGAAATATATCCTTCCGGGTGACGAAAAGCAGGAGGATGCAAAATGACAGGTTACGGCTATATGGGGGGTGGCGGAATGATATGGTGGCTGGTTGTAGCGGCTCTGTTSATTATTCCGTTCTGGCGAATTCTCCCAAAGTATGGGATTCCGTCATGGGTAGCATTGGGCTCGATCATCCCGGTCTTGGGTCTGGTTTTGTTGTGGGTAATTGCCTTCAAAGATCAATCTTCGCTCAATTCAAACGGGGACAACCGGTAGAGCGATGGTAAAGGAACCCACCCTATTGTTTTGTGTTGGCGCGGCCAAGGCGGGCACCAGCTGGCTTTACCAGTATTTCAGGTCACACCCGGATGTGTATTTGCGCTCTGTAAAAGAACTGCATTACTTTAATGCAATCGATGGCCACGCGAGCGTCGGGCAGATCAATAATCTGCAAAATCGTATCCTGAACAGGCAGGAAGAAAGCTTTGGGGCGCCAGATKCTGAGCGCGAAAAGCTACAAGATGAGATTGATGATTGCCGCGATTTGATTTCGCTGCACGAAGGCAGCCAGGAGAATATTCCAGGCTACTTCRATTACCTGAACGCAGGTCGCCAGAATGAAAGTGTAATCGCCGATTTTACGCCAGCCTATGGATTGCTTTCGCCCGAACGGTTGACCAAAATGTCTAAAGTGGCCGATGTCACTCGATTTATCTATATCCTGCGTGACCCTGTTTCACGGCTTTGGTCGCATATTCGAATGAACGCCGGGCGTAAATCGTCGGACGCCGCTGAATTTAAAATGCGCGCTAACAGAATGCTCTGGAGCTTTGGGCGGGGAAAGCAGCGCGACATCTGGCTTCGCAGTGATTACAAACAGACGTTGGAAAATCTTGCGCGCGCTGTTGATCCAAAGCAGCTAATGGTTGTATTTTATGAAGAGCTGTTTAGCAGCAAGACCCTTGATCGGATATGCAATTTTCTTGGCGTCAGGGCAYTYCCGGCCCAAAATGTTGTGCCGGTTTTCGCCAGCCCGGAACTGACCATGAAATCAGCGCAACGCGAACATGCCCAGCAATGGCTGGCACCACAATATGAGTACGCCAACGCCCGATTTGGAGAGTTACCCTCGCCGTGGCGGGCCAATATGTCGGGGATCAAAATCTGATGGACGGAAACTATAGCGATACGCTGACCGGCGAACAAAAAATCCGCAATTTCAACATCAACTTCGGACCACAACACCCTGCGGCACACGGTGTTTTACGGATGGTGCTTGAGCTGGACGGCGAGATTGTCAAACGCGCCGACCCCCATATCGGGTTGYTGCATCGYGGYACTGAAAAGCTGATGGAAAGCCGGACCTAYCTGCAAAACCTGCCCTATCTGGACCGGCTGGATTATGTCGCGCCGATGAATCAAGAGCACGCCTGGTGTCTGGCGATTGAGCGTCTGACTGGTACGGAAATACCGCGCCGCGCCTCGCTGATCCGGGTGTTGTTCTGCGAAATTGGCCGCATYYTGAAYCACMTKYTGAACGTAACCACGCAGGCCAATGATGTCGGGGCGCTGACGCCAACGCTTTGGGGCTTTGAAGAACGCGAACTTCTGATGGAGTTTTATGAACGCGCCAGTGGGGCCCGGTTCCACGCCGCCTATTTCCGCCCCGGCGGGGTTCATCAGGATCTGCCCGCAGGCCTGCTGGAAGATATCGACGCCTGGGCGCTGCGATTCCCGAAGGTGCTGGATGACATCGAAGGGTTGCTGACAGAAAACCGGATTTTCAAACAGCGCAACGCMGATATCGGTATTATCACTGAACAGGAYATTCTGGATTGGGGCTATTCCGGCGTGATGGTGCGGGGCTCTGGTCTGGCCTGGGATTTGCGCCGTTCGCAGCCCTATGAATGTTACGACGAATTTGATTTCCAGATACCGGTTGGCAAGAACGGTGATTGCTATGATCGCTATCTGGTGCGCTTGGCTGAAATGCGTGAAAGCCTTAAGATACTCCACCAAGCTGTTGAAAAACTTAGTAATGAACCCGGTGATGTTCTGGCCCGTGGTAAGCTGGCGCCGCCAAAACGCGCTGATATGAAATCCAAYATGNAAANYCTGATNMYAMMACTKCWMRCYWWMWAYCSAWKSYTTYYANNSGTSCCSGCWRKMKRRGYGNTANYRYYGCRGYWGRWKYMYYRRMKRRKSAATKKSSSGYCWAYMWRRTYTCSKWYKGCKMRAATMARCYKTMWMGMSMYRMASYGCKKGCYMMMGSCTTNCCYGNATNNWGCGYCAWTGNKRYTAYSYYWSMANSRRMYAMCAGCNNGCTGNMYRKTGYMRYKWTSMTCGSMRYMAWRSMYAWCGNAYWTGGCRAGGTGGACAGATGATAACATCGCTTCCTCAGACTATTCTTTTGTTTCCATATATCCCCGCCGGAGGCTTTTTAGATTGCCGCCAGCGCCAATGCCTGATTTCGAAGGACGCCCTGTAAATGCTCCGCCGCCTACATTCTGAACAGCCCGATAGCTTCGCCTTCACGCCCGCCAATAAAAAATGGGCCGAGGCGCAGACCACCAAGTTCCCCGAAGGCCGTCAGGCCAGCGCCATCATCCCGCTTTTGTGGCGTGCGCAGGAACAGGAAGGCTGGCTGTCGCAACCGGCAATTGAACATATCGGTGACATGCTGGGAATGGCCCATATTCGGGTGCTGGAGGTCGCGACATTTTACTTTATGTTCCAACTGCAACCTGTTGGTTCCGTGGCAAATATTATGGTTTGTAGTACAACAACCTGTATGATTTGCGGTGCCGAAGATCTGATTAGCGTTTGCAAAGAAAAAATCGCTGCTAACCCGCATGAAATATCTGCCGATGGCAAATTCAGCTGGGAAGAGGTTGAATGCCTCGGCTCTTGCTCCAATGCACCGATGGCTCAGATCGGTAAAGATTACTACGAAGACCTGACCACCGAACGCCTGGCCGAAATCATTGACGAACTCGCCGCAGGTCGCGTTCCTGTCCCCGGTCCGCAAAACGGCCGTTACGCCGCTGAACCTTTGGCGGGCCTAACCAGTCTGACCGGTTATGAGAGCGGTCGCACTCAGTATAACGCCAGTGTGCAACTGGCCCAGGACATTGGCGATACTGTCAAACGGATTGACGGAACCGAAGTTCCGTTGACGACCCCTTGGTTGGGTACCGGGCGCAAAGCCGCCAAAAAGCCTGCGTCAAAAAAGGCCAACGCCGGCAGGAAACCCGCGCCCAAGGCACCAGCCGAGGCAAAGGCTGCTGCCGGTAGGCCGAAAAAGCCCAAAACCATGAAAGCGGCGCGCAAATCCGGTGCCGATGATCTGAAATTGATCAAGGGTGTTGGCCCAAAATTAGAAAAACTGTTGAATACGCTTGGTTTCTTTCACTTTAATCAGGTGGCAAATTGGTCGAAGGATGAATTGTCCTGGGTCGACGACAACCTTGAAGGTTTCAAAGGCCGGGCCACGCGGGATGACTGGGTTAGTCAAGCGAAAATCCTTGCAGGCGGGGGCGCGACAGAGTTTTCAAAACGCGCTAAAAATCAATGATTCACCAAAGTAAAAAAGTAATAAATCGGAGAGTTTAACAATGAATTCTGATGGAACCACGAATAAAAGTAAAATATGGGGACTGGCTGCGGTTGCGGGTGTCATAGCATTTATTGTTCTGAAATTCTTTGCATCCTATACTTTTTGGCCAGCCCTGTTGCTCGCAATATTGATTGCAATCTTGGTGGCCATCCTGCTCTGGATTGGATTTTACCGCGACTCTGACGATGGCACTATCAGTGATGGAAATGTCGCCGCTGGTGGGGCTGCACTTGCTGCAGCAGGGACAATAGGCGCCACAACAGGTGCAGCTGTAAAACCCTCGGATACCACAGCATCTGATGTTGCCCCAGCCGCGGCCAAATCGGCCGGCGAGGTTAAAAGCCCAACGGCTAAAAAGGCTCCACCTGCCAAGAAGCCTGCAGCCAAGAAGCCTGCAGCTAAAAAACCTGCCGCAAAAGCAAAATCCAAAACAGCTGCAAAATCAGGAGCATCCAAAGCAACAACAACGCGAAAAACTGCGGCTAAGCCCAAAACGACAAGCACCCGCAAAAAACCAGCCGCCAAGAAATCGACGGCCAGCGCCAAGACGACCGCTTCGTCCCTGATGGGCGATGCTGGCAATGCGATGGTTTCGGATAAAAAAGCTGAAAAGGCTAAAACCACACGCAAACCAGTTGCCAAAGACGGCAAACCTCCACTACTGAAAAAAGCCCGCGCGGCGGGTGCAGATGATCTCAAACAGATAAAAGGTGTCGGCCCGGGACTGGAAAAAACCCTGAATGAGCTGGGATTTTATCATTTTGATCAGGTTGCAGGATGGCGCGCCAAGGAAGTTGCATGGGTGGACAGCCGCCTGAAATTCAAAGGTCGCATCGTGCGGGATGGTTGGGTTAAGCAATGCAAAACACTTGCCAAGGGTGGTGCGAAATAGGCGGAGACTAAGAGTTGGGCCCTGAAGAAGACAAACTGGTTGAGCGTAAAACACGATTGGTAGCTATCGTGATAGCTGTGACCATGTTGCTGTGGATTGGGGCCCAATATGTTGGCAAGAAATACGGTCTGGCAGGGCGATATGCCATACTGTTTGACCTGGCAGCACTGGCAGGGTTTTTCTGGGCACTGGTGGTGACCTATCAGATTTGGCGCGCGCGCCGGGATAATTAGGAATATGATATGCTGAAGGATCAGGACCGGATCTTTACCAACCTTTACGGAATGCACGACCGCTCTTTGGCGGGTGCCAAGGCGCGCGGTCATTTTGACGGCACGGCCGGAATTATCAAAAAAGGCAGCGCCTGGATCATCGACCAGATGAAGGCCTCTGGCCTGCGAGGTCGGGGTGGGGCGGGTTTTCCAACCGGTCTGAAATGGTCGTTTATGCCGAAAGAAAGCGACGGTCGCCCAAGCTATCTGGTTATCAATGCAGACGAAAGTGAACCCGCGACCTGCAAAGACCGCGAGATTATGCGCCACGACCCGTTTACCCTGATCGAAGGCGCGTTGATCGCAAGTTTCGCTATGGGTGCGCATTCCAGCTACATTTACATCCGCGGTGAATATGTCCGCGAACGCGAAGCGCTACAGGCAGCGATTGACGAATGTTATGACGCCGGTTTGCTGGGCAAAAACGCCGCCAAATCCGGCTGGGATTTTGATCTGTACCTCAGCCATGGCGCAGGTGCCTATATCTGCGGTGAAGAAACTGCACTGCTGGAAAGCCTTGAGGGCAAAAAAGGCATGCCCCGGATGAAGCCGCCATTCCCGGCGGGGGCGGGCCTTTAT
>NVTR01000031.1 GCA_002732955.1 Marinosulfonomonas sp. | reverse complement strand
TATGAATTGCGCCTTGGGGTCTTGCAACAAAAGGTCGACAATTACCGCGCCGGGAACAAGGATCTGATATTGGCTGACGGCGTGCTCGAATTTTTGGCGCACCGTATTTCCACCAATGTGCGTGTGCTCGAGGGCGCGTTGATCCGCCTCTTTGCTTTGCATCGCTGGTTGGCCGTGAAATCACGCTGGAACTGGCGCAGGATTGCCTTGCCGATATTTTGCGTGCCTCAAGCCGCAAAATCACCATTGATGAAATCCAGCGCAAAGTTTCCGAGCATTACAACATTCGCCTAAGTGATATGATCGGCCCACGCCGGATGCGCACCCTTGCGCGGCCTCGCCAAATAGCGATGTATCTGTCCAAACAGCTGACATCCCGCTCGTTGCCGGAGATCGGCCGCAGTTTTGGCGGACGCGATCACACCACCGTCATGCACGGGGTGCGCAAGATCAAAGAGCTGAAAATGCTGGATAGCCAGATTTCCGATGATCTGGAGCTACTAAGACGCTCGTTAGAGGCCTGACCCCCTTGACGGGCCGCTAAATCCATCGGACATTCCACAAAAGACTTGAGAAGGGCGTGAAATCAGGTAGTTTCATCGCCCCGACACCCKCGTAGGAGCTATGGAATGAAAATCAGCATCGAACGCGCGGCGCTTTTGAAAGCCGTCTCTCAGGCGCAATCTGTCGTCGAGCGGCGCAACACCATTCCGATCCTTGCCAATGTCCTGATCGAGGCCGAGGGCGATAGCGTCAGTTTTCGCGCCACCGATCTGGAYATCGAGGTGGTCGACAAGGTTACCGGCCAAGTGGAACGCGCAGGGTCCACCACGGTCAATGCGGTGATGCTGCATGAAATTGTGCGCAAACTTCCTGACGGGTCCCTTGTAACCCTGACAGATGACGGCGCATCAGGGCGACTGTCTGTTGAGGCTGGGCGCTCTAAGTTTTCACTGGCAACCTTGCCACGCGAAGATTTCCCGGTGATGACTACAACCGAATACGACACAAACTTTTCAGCTGCTGCACCGGTCCTGCGCCGCCTTTTTGACAAGTCAAAATTTGCAATTTCGACCGAAGAAACCCGCTATTATCTGAACGGCGTCTATATGCACATCGCAGCCGGGGAAAACGGTCCAGTACTGCGCTGTGTTGCAACCGACGGTCACCGTCTGGCACGCATTGATGCACCCTTGCCCGACAGTGCCGAGGGTATGGCAGGCGTGATAGTTCCGCGTAAAACCGTGGCCGAATTACGCAAACTGCTGGATGATGACGACATTACAGTTGCTGTGTCCGTGTCAGAGACCAAAGTGCGCTTCGCTACCCCCGAGATTACGCTGACTAGCAAAGTTATAGATGGTACGTTCCCTGACTACACCCGAGTAATCCCGCAGGGAAATACCCGCCGGATGGAAGTTGACGCCGCCGAATTTGCTCGCGCCGTAGATCGGGTTGCAACCGTATCGTCAGAACGCTCACGGGCTGTAAAGTTATCCTTGGACGAAGACCGCCTGGTATTGTCCGTCAACGCCCCMGACAGCGGCGCAGCCGAGGAAGAACTGAGTGTAGCCTACAGCGACGAAGCGTTGGAAATTGGCTTTAACGCCAAATACTTGCTTGARATAGCCGGGCAGGTAGATCGGGAAAAYGCCGTATTCCTGTTCAACTCKTCYGGTGATCCCACTTTGATGCGTGAGGGCGATGATGACAGCGCGCTWTATGTTGTTATGCCGATGCGTGTTTAAGCCTCCGGCAGGAGCATTCGAAACAAGAAGAAGGGCTGGCAAATGACTGGCCTTGCTGTCAAAGAACTGACGGTTTCCCAYTTCCGTTCACATCAGTTTGCCCGCTTGGAATTGGATGGGCGACCGGTTGCGATCTATGGCCCCAACGGTGCCGGCAAAACCAATCTCCTGGAAGCTATTTCGCTTTTGTCGCCCGGCCGGGGCTTGCGCCGCGCAACCCTGGAAGAAATGGCGCGAAACCCTGAGCAGATCGGGTGGAAAATTACTGCCACCCTGCAAAGCCTGCACCAAATCCATGAAATCGAAACCTGGGCCGAACCCAACACCCCGCGCCAGACCCGCATTGACGGCAAGTCCGCTGCGCAGGTGGCGCTGGGGCGTATTGGGCGTGTGCTGTGGCTGGTGCCCTCGATGGACCGGCTGTGGCTTGAGGGAGCAGATGGACGCCGCCGCTTTCTGGATCGTATGGCGCTGTCATTTGAACCRGGTCACGCTGACGCCGTWCTGRCATACGARAAAGCCATGCGTGAACGTAATCGTTTGCTAAAGGATCAGATCACCGACCCATCCTGGTACAGCGCGCTGGAGCGCCAGATGTCCGTTTCAGGTGCCAGGATCCTGAAGAACCGCGAACTTGCCTTGTCACGGGTCACAATTGCACAGATAGAGGCCAAAACAGCCTTTCCCACGGCCGAGCTGACATTGCTAGGACCAGACGGTACAGATTTTCCGGCCACAGAGGATGATTTGTCAGAAGCGTTTTCCCAGGGGCGTACCCGTGATAGGGCCGCAGCACGAACGCTGGCTGGYCCACATCGTTCCGATTTACGTGCTGTATACAGCACCAAGGGCGTCCCAGCCCGGCAATGCTCCACAGGCGAGCAAAAAGCATTGCTGATCTCGCTGATTCTGGCAAATGGTCGCGCTCTGGCGGATGATTTTGGYACCCCACCCATCCTGCTGCTCGATGAAATTGCCGCCCATCTGGACGCCGAACGCCGCGCGGCCTTGTATGATGAAATCTGCGCGCTCGGGGCGCAGGCGTTCCTGACAGGCACCGGGGCAGAGTTGTTTTCTGAACTGGGCGRCAGGGCGCAATGGTTTAAGGTAACAGAAGACGCGGGCGTACAAGCCAGCTAACCTGACACCGCGCATATTTGATGATGGAATATTATTATGGCCACCCTGAAGCAYAAACTACACAAAAGTGACGCCCGCATTTCGATGCATATATGTACTATCCCGTCCGCGGCGATTACCCAGGCTTTTGCTGCCGCTGGCGCGGATGCCGTCATTATTGACCTTGAACACGGAGCTGTGGATTTTGCCAGTGCCCACGCCATGATAGCGGCCACTGCCGGCACCGATTGCGCCCCTATTGTCCGGATCGCACGCAACGAAGAAGACCATGTCAAACGAGTGCTAGACCTTGGTGCTGAAGGCATTTGTTTCCCTTTGATAAAAACAGCCGGGGATGCCCGCTGGGCTGTGTCGTCCCTGCGATATCCGCCGGACGGCACCCGCAGTTTTGGCCCGTTTCTGGCCCAGTCGCGCTGGCAGACCGACATGATGACCTACGCAGCAGAATTTGCTGATCGGGCGATTTGCATTCTGCTGATWGAGACAATTGAATCCATTGAAAACATAGAAGAAATATGCGCCGTTGAGGGGATCGATATGATCGTTCCTGCCCCGTTTGACTTAAGCACTGCCTTTGGTAAGCCCGGCCAGTTCGATACCCCTGAATTCAAGGACGCCATAACCCGGATTGAAGCCACGACTCTGGCCGCAAATATCCCCCTTGGTGGTGTTTCGCTTAACGAAGAGCAGGCGCAGGCACTGTTTGCGCGCGGCTATCGCGCCATCTGTGGGTTTGATGCACTTTGGCTTCGTGCCGTTGGGGCGCAGTCCGTGGCTTGGTGTCAGGTGTGAATGGAAACCCCATGACCATCACCGCGTTTGAACTGCTGCTCTATGCAGGCGCGCTGGCCATCCTGTTCCTGACACCCGGTCCGGTCTGGATAGCAATTGTCGCCCGAACCCTGGCAGGTGGCTATCACGCCGCCTGGCCACTGGCGTTGGGCGTGGCCATAGGTGACATCGTGTGGCCACTTATGGCGATACTGGGCATCACCTGGRTYCTCTSGGTTTTTACCGGGTTYATGACTTTCCTGCACTTCGTCGCCAGCATAATTTTCGTTGCCATGGGCGTTCTGATCATCCGCAACGCGGATAAAAAAATTACAACCGATACCCGCCTTACCCGCCCCGGWATGTGGGCAGGTTTCGCCGCCGGAGTGGCTGTGATCTTGTCCAACCCCAAGGCAATCCTGTTCTACATGGGGGTGCTTCCCGGCTTCTTTGATCTGACCAAACTGACCTGGCCYGATATTTCAGCAATTCTTGCACTGTCGATGATCGTCCCGTTTCTGGGCAACGTCGCGCTGGCACTTTTGGTTGAGCGGGTGCGCGTTTTAGTGACCTCCCCCAAGGCACTGCGCCGGATCAGTTTAAGTGCCGGCGTAATGCTAATTTGTGTCGGGTTGGTCATCCCGTTCATCTGACACCAGATCCTGTGTCAAACGCGTGACATCCCCACCCAGTTCTTGTATAAATCGAACCAGATTACACAGGATTTCCCACATGGCCGAAGACAACCAGACGCCCGAAGAATACGGTGCTGATTCTATTAAAGTTCTCAGAGGCTTAGAGGCTGTTCGCAAACGCCCCGGCATGTATATAGGTGACACAGATGACGGCTCTGGACTGCATCATATGGTGTATGAAGTGGTGGATAACGGCATTGACGAAACACTGGCCGGTCATGCTGATCATGTAAGTGTTACAATCCACGCAGATTCATCAGTTTCAGTCTATGATAACGGCCGCGGAATTCCGGTAGGAATACATGAAGAAGAGGGCGTTTCAGCCGCCGAAGTGATTATGACTCAGCTACATGCTGGTGGTAAATTTGATCAGAATTCCTATAAGGTCTCGGGCGGGTTGCACGGCGTTGGCGTGTCGGTGGTCAACGCGCTTTCCGATTATCTGGAACTGCGCATATGGCGCGACGGCAAGGAACATGTGGCGCGCTTTGAACATGGCGACACCGTAGAATCACTAAAGGTTGTCGGTGATGCCAACGGCAAAAAAGGCACCGAGGTAAAATTCCTCGCCACACTCGATACATTTTCCGACCGGGATTACGTGTTCAAGACGCTTGAAAACCGGCTGCGCGAACTGGCGTTTCTGAATTCGGGCGTGCGCATAATCCTGCGCGATGAACGTCCGGTCGAACCACTGGAAACGGAACTGTATTACGACGGTGGCGTAAAGGAATTCGTACGCTATTTGGACCGCTCCAAAGTACCGATGCTGGAGGATCCGATTTTCTTCACTGGCGAAAAAGATGGCATCACGGTTGAAGTGGCGATGTGGTGGAATGACAGCTACCATGAAAACGTTTTGCCCTTTACCAACAACATCCCGCAACGCGATGGCGGTACACATCTGGCTGGTTTTCGCGGCGCATTGACCCGAACAATGAATCTTTATGCTGGTTCATCCGGGCTGGCGAAAAAGGAAAAGGTAAACTTCACTGGCGACGATGCCCGCGAAGGTTTGACCTGTGTGTTGTCGGTTAAGGTTCCCGATCCAAAGTTTTCCAGCCAGACCAAGGATAAATTGGTCAGCTCCGAAGTCCGCCCTGCGGTTGAGGGTCTGGTAAACGAAAAACTAGGGGAATGGTTCGAAGAACACCCAACCGAGGCCAAACTGATCGTCGGCAAAATGGTCGAAGCCGCCCTTGCACGCGAAGCCGCCCGTAAAGCGCGCGAAATGACCCGTAAGAAGTCGGCGCTGGATATAGCTTCACTGCCCGGCAAGCTGGCTGATTGTCAGGAACGWGACCCCGCCAAACGCGAAATATTTCTGGTGGAAGGTGACTCGGCTGGTGGATCGGCCAAGCAGGGCCGCGCGCGACTTAATCAGGCTGTTCTTCCACTACGCGGTAAAATTCTGAATGTTGAACGCGCCCGCTTTGACCGGATGCTCGGCTCGGCTGAAATCGGCACCCTGATAACGGCGCTTGGGACCGGTATCGGGCGCGATGAATTCAACATTGAGAAACTGCGCTACCACAAGGTCGTGATCATGACCGACGCTGATGTTGATGGCGCCCATATTCGCACCCTGYTGYTAACCTTCTTCTTCCGGCAAATGCCGGAACTGATAGAAGGCGGRTAYCTCTAYATCGCCCAGCCACCTCTTTATAAAGTGTCTCGYGGCAAATCCGAAGTKTACCTGAAAGATCAGGGCGCATTGGATGATCATCTGATCGAAATGGGCGTAGAAGGCGCAGTCCTTCGCTTGCCATCTGGCGAAGAAATTGCTGGGGCTGACCTTGCCCGGGTGATCGAAGGAGCGCGCAATTTCAAACGCATTCTCGATGCCTTCCCAACCCATTATCCACGTCACGTTCTGGAACAGGCTGCCCTCGCCGGGGCGTTTGATCCGGGTAAGGCTGACAGCGATTTACAGGCAGTGGCGGATGATGTTGCCAAACGGCTGGATTCCGTGGCTGTGGAATACGAAAAAGGCTGGGCCGGCCGCATCACCCAGGATCATGGTATCCGGCTGACCCGCATCCTGCGAGGTGTCGAAGAAATCCGTACGCTGGACGGCGCAGTTCTGCGTTCTGGTGAGGCACGCCGCCTGTCTCAGGTTGGCGCCGATACCCGTGACGTCTACAGTGCCCCCGCCAACTTGCTACGCAAAGATCGCGGCACCCCGATTCACGGCCCGAGTGATCTGCTGAGGGCGATTCTTGCCGAAGGGGAAAAGGGTCTTTCGCTGCAACGCTACAAGGGCCTTGGTGAAATGAACCCGGATCAGTTGTGGGAAACCACRCTGGACCCCGAGGCGCGCACCTTCCTTCAGGTCAARATCGAAGACATGGCCGACGCCGACGATATATTCACCAARCTGATGGGTGAYGTCGTTGAACCGCGCCGCGAGTTCATCCAGCAAAACGCGCTGAGCGTCGAGAATTTGGATTTCTGAATCTGAATCCGGAATYGACCTTAGGGTCAGGGAACYTGAGAAAWTGGTAAGGCGCGCAAACTTGCGCGCCTTACGTTTTCACCGGCATACCAACTATGTCGATAGGGTCGTTATCGKCCCAATGTGGTGAAATTARCCACGAATGCCAAAATCTTCGACAGTTACAACGCCATCACTATTTTTGTCGAGAAGCGYGAACCAGTCGRCTGAACGGGACAGGAATTCATCCCGGCTGACGAAACCGTCATTATCCACATCATTGAATTCCATTTCCATGCCAACCGAAGCGCGTTGCTGGTTGCCCTGGCCGCCATTACCCTGGCCACCTTTGCCAACACCGAATTCCTGGCCTTCTTGGTCAGCAGCGCGAGCGGCGTCAAAGGCACTGTAATCCTGAGCAGACAACATTCCATCGTCGTTTTCGTCAAATGTATAAAAGATATCGCCGCGACGTTCGGTTGCTTCTTCCAATGTGACCTGATCGTCTTCGTTCATGTCCCAGCTATTCAGAAAGTGGGCACCAGGTTGGCCGTTGCCTGCATATGCAGTGGTTCCAAGGGCGAGAGCGGCGGCGAGAATTACGATACGTTTCATGGGGCGTTCCTTTTCATATTCAATTGTTCATATGTATAGAACGGAACGCCCGTCGCTTTCCGTCGGAAATTATTCAGAATAAATTTTATATCTTTAAAACAACTAGATACTAGGTATTTYGGGCATGGAATATGAAACCCAGTGTGTTAAGCAGTAGCTGTGCAGCCAAAATCGCTGTTGATTCAGTTGGGTCATAGGCCGGGGCGACCTCAACCAGATCAATTCCAACGATATCATGGGAGCGGGCCACGCCCYGCATCAGTTCCAACACTTCGTAATACAGAAACCCACCATGGCTGGGGGTGCCGGTGCCCGGCGCGATAGAGGGGCAGAACGCATCAATGTCAATCGTGATATAGAGCCGCGCATTTTTGGGGATACGGGCGAGCACGGCTTTGGTTCCCAGTTTACGCACCTGACGCACAGAAAGGATATCCGAACCCATTTCGCGGGCGGCCTCATAYCCTTCGCGSGCWGTTGAGGAAACATTACGAATGCCAAGCTGTGTCAGACCTGTGACATAGGGTTTTTCGGCGGCGCGGCGCATTGGGTTGCCGTGGCCGAACTTAACACCGTGACGTTCATCTACGAAATCCAGATGGGCATCAATTTGCAGGATATGAACATCCCCGACCCCGTCAAAGGCGTTGATACAGGGGATGYTAATTGAATGATCGCCGCCGATAACTACAGGCAGGGCGCCCGCCGCCAATATGGCGCGAACCCCGGTTTCGATGTTGGCGTGGCTTTGCATTGTGTCGGTATGGATTATGTCGGCGTCACCAATATCAACCATGCGAACATCCTCGCCCAGATAAGTGGCATCGTCTTCATGGTCGTAGGCGCCTGCATGGCCAAAGGCAAAAAGGGTTGAGGCTTCTCGCACGGCGCGTGGGCCAAAACGYGCGCCSGGTCGCCATTGGGTGCCGAAATCAAATGGAGCCCCAAGAATAGCGACATCGGCGTCAATGCCTGTCCAGTCTTCTACATAGGGCTTTTTGGCAAATGTCGAGATGCCAACAAATGGTAGGTTCAGCCGCCCCTGTTCGTACCCGTGATTRCCCATGATCGTTCCAATATGTTGGTAATTTCAACACTTTGGTTGGGAGCCTCTTATTTGGCAAGGGATTGATTGTTGCAGTGTTCGGTAAGTTGACTAAAACTGGTGGTCACGCAACTTCCTTGGGAGGGGATTGATTTGCATCTCAAAACAAAACTTTGGCGACAAATGCCACCAGCNNTATTTNNCCAGTTTGCCTGGGCTTTTTGTCGCTGGCCCTGGGTTGGCGAAATGCAGCGGACGTTATGCCCTGGATATCAAAGGACATCGGTAATTTGTTGTTAGGTCTTTCCACCGGGTATTTCATTTGGTTTTTGATGATTTATTTTGCAAAAGTTGCTGCGCGCCCCTTGGTAATTCTYGACGATATGCGAACACCTCCTGCTCGGGCGGGTATGGCTGCAGCCGCAATGAGTATGATGTTACTGGCAGCTGCGTTAATTCCTCTAAACTTAAGAGTACCCGAAGTTTGGTGGACAGGTGTTGCGATGCAGATTTTTGCCAGTGCTGTTGTCTTGTATTCGATCTGGAAAGACCCACCCAAGGCGCGCCACTTTTCGACTTTTCAGTATCTGACGTTCGTTGGCCCGGTTGTTGGCCCAATTGCGGGTGTTCAACTGGGCTATGCAAAAGAAAGCTTTGTGCTGATAATTGCTGCGTTGATTGCATATGTGATCGTGACTATTGGAATATTAGTGACGTTTAGACGTGATCCACTTCCCTTGATTTTACGCCCGTCAACAATGATTTTTCTTGCGCCGGTGAGCCTTTTCGCTTTGGGTTTTGGAGCCTTGGGTATGGAACTGGCGTTTACGGTGTTTTATTGGATGAGCAACCTTACCGGATTTGTGCTGTTGTTTTTCGTTCCGTGGATGCTKCGCGGTGGTTACACGCCAGTTTGGGCAGCTTTCACCTTTCCCTTGGGAGCCTTTATAAATGTTCAGGTTTTGGCAGTATCCAARGGACAGGGGATATGGGCGGAAATTGGCATTTATGTAGGGCTGGTCATCGGAACGCCGGTGATCTTGTATCTTGCGTACCGCACTATAATGGAGTGGGTCACAGGGGATCTGGCTGATAAATCGCACGCTGCGGTGGCTTGAAGCGTYGGTTGCAGGCGGAAATCAGCCGGTGCTGATCAACTAAATATGATGTGCTTAATARYCCAAAGCGGTACAAGGTTCTGGYTAACATCGWACAGTTAGATTGGACAGGTACCGAGTGGCATTTTYGCGGGATTTAAAATTAGGATTTCGCCTGCTGGTGGTGATTGGGYTAAGCGTTGCAGCACCAGCAAGCGGCGAGAGYCTGGCGTTTGACAATAACTGGAAAGAGCAGGGTTTCCTTCGGCTTTGGTCGAATAAGTTTGAACAATTGGGCGAGCAGTTGCAGATAACGTCGGACGGTACCGTTTCGCTGCTTTACCGGCGCGTTCCGCAGACGGCCTGGGGGTCACTGAATGCAAGCTGGCAGTGGTCGGTAAGCGAAACGGTTATTGCTACGGACCTGACGGTGAAAGGCGGCGATGACCGCAATCTGGCGATGTATTTTGTGTTCGTGGATCAGGCGTCAGCCGAAAAGCTGTCAAAGCAACCGGCGCGGCGTTTGCTGCGCAATAAGAATGTGCGCTCGCTGGTTTATGTATGGGGCGGCGACTATGCGCCGGGGACGGTGTTGTTTAGTCCCTACGGGCCAGATACGCTGAAAACGATTATATCGCGCCCGGCGGGGACCGGGGAGTWTTCAGAAAATGTTGATTTGGCGGCCGATTTTAAGCGTGCCTTTGGGCAGGACCCAGGGGTATTGGTGGGTGTTGGTATAACGGCGGACAGTGATGATACTGACGGAAAAATTAGTGCGGTAGTTCGTGATCTGAAGATTTTTTAGACGGCCTGTACTGSGCTTGGCAGCGGTTTCCCCCGGATTGGCAATTGCACAACGGCGGAAAACGCGCCTACGGTGACACCAACCCACCATACTGCAGTGTAGGTGCCATATGGTCGAAGAACTTGCCCCCCAACCAGACCCCCAGAAAGTTGCCCAGTTGGTGGGAAAAGAACACAATGCCGTAGAGTGAACCCATGGCGGCCGAAAACAGAATTACGGATGTTGGTGTGATTGGGTTGAGGATGAACAAGTCGGCGATGATGGTGCGTCCTGTGTAAATGCCCMCTAACAGGTATTTCTTAGGATAGCGTTTGCCAGGATAGCCAGCAAATAGCGTGCCGCCGATATTCGCTAAACTGATCAGCATAATGAAGCAGCCGACAAGCAGGACTGGTGTAAAGAGGCTGGTKCGGGKTKTTGGCATTGCGGGRYYCCTGTGCGCAGAAATACGGTTACTTATCAGGCAGGCAACTTCAAATCGGGACGAGTGTGATGCAGCATCAGCTTTTCTTATGAGTCATCTGCGATTATCTGGGTGTGATGGCARAAACTGTTCATGAAATTTACRCCRAGYGCGTGGCGGATGGATCAATCACCGCCGACCCGGCACAAGAGGCAATTCTGCCCTTGTTGGAAAACCTGCGGCTATATTTGAACGAAACCGTTTCAACWGGCGGRTTACKRTCCWTATTCGCCAACAAACCTGAGGTTCCAAAAGGGCTGTACCTTTGGGGTGGTGTTGGTCGCGGCAAGTCCATGCTGATGGACCTGTTTGTCGATACGGTTGAGGCCCCTAACCGCCGGGTACACTTTCACGCTTTCATGCAGGAAATCCATGCCAGTTTGCATGAGGCACGCAAAACCGGTGTAGACGATGCGCTGAAACCAGTGGCCGMGGCTGTGGCGGCWGAKGTGCGKTTRCTGGCGTTTGAYGAAATGCAGATTAACGACATTACSGATGCMATGATTGTCGGGCGKYTGTTTGAGCACCTGTATCARGCYGGCGTCGTAGTTGTYACCACGTCGAACCGGGCRCCGGATGAACTGTACAAGGACGGGCTGAACCGGCAGTTGTTTCTGCCGTTCATAGAGATGCTGAACACCCGGATGGTGGTGCACGAACTGATTACGGGATCGGATTACCGGCAGGATTTGCTGTCGGGGAGCCMGGTCTATTTTAGCCCGGCGGATGGTGCGGCCCGGGTGGAGATTGATCGGATCTGGGACGGGTTTARTAAGGGTGTCAGTGAACAGCTGACCCTGCATGTGCAGGGGCGWGAAGTTATACTSCCRCGCTATCACAATGGTGTTGCGCGGGCGGCGTTTTGGGATTTGTGTGGCAAGCCTTTGGGGGCAGCGGATTATCTGGCACTGGCTGATGTGGTTCGGGTGCTGATACTGGAAGAAGTTCCGCGTCTGGGGCGTACGAATTACAATGAGGCCAAAAGGTTCGTGACATTGATCGATACGCTTTACGAGGCGCGTGTTCAATTGGTGATGAGCGCCGCTGACGAGCCCGAACGGCTCTATCTGGAAGGAGCCGGATCGTTTGAATTTGAACGCACCGCGTCGCGTCTGCGCGAAATGCAGAGCGACGGGTGGGCGGCGAAAAGTCTTGATTAAGACTTTTGCCAAAAACTTTTTGAAAGTTTTTACTTAGGCCGCAACGGGGGACTTTGTTGCTTCCAGCCTGCTAAGGAAACCCGCCGAACCAATTTGAATAAAGTAGGCAAACATGATCGGCAGAATGAATGTTGCGCCGAATGTATCCACGCTGAAGACAGCAAGGATCAGGGCCAGTGTTATGTAGCGGGTAACGATGTGCCAGAACACTGCTTTGCCAGTTGGTGAGCGGTCGGTAAGCATGATCGCGGCACCAAAAGTTACTGCGTAAAACGCTGAAGTGGCCACAGCGGCGCGGATCAGGTCGGTTGCAGACACCTGAAACAGCAGTTGCGATGTGGACAGTGAGAACAGGTAGAACACGATGCCAAGCATGGTCGCCTGTGAAATCAGTTTCTGGTGCTTGCCGGAAAAGTCGACCACACCGGGCAGGAATTTGAGCGCAACGCGGCTAAGCAGGAATGGCACTACTATCAGGATCATGAACGGTGCGAATGGCATTATTTCTTTGCCAGATGCGACGCCCTGAACATGGCTCAGATCGACATGGGGAAACCAGCCGTCAGCAAGCGCGTGAAACTGGCCAAATATAAGTGTGACTGGCAGCAGCAACGCCAGATTAAGCATGAAGATGATAAAGCCCAGTTTTACGTTGGCTCCACTTTGCTTGATCCACATCATCACCATGCCACCGCCAGGCAGCAGCGCGAGCAGGAACAGGGCGGCGGCGATGCCCAGGTCTTGGCTGGCATAACCGATTAGTAGCGCAGCAGAGGTGAGCAACAGGTAGTTGATCCAGAGGTTCTTGCCGATACTGGGCAGGTTTTCTTTGACCAGGCTGATGTCAGAGAGTTGGAATTTGAACAGGCTTGGGGTGACGAGGAAGATCCCGGCACCTAAGCAAACGGCGGATGAAAACTGAAAGCCGCCGGTCAYRTAGCCGACGCTCAGGCCAAGGATGATGGCRATGGTGATCAGGGCGATTTGTTTCATGGNNCGTTCCGCWYAATMARWTGGGGCAWRTARGGTAACGAAACTTTTATATATCAATTGTTGAATGTGTTTCAATGGGCGGCGCGAGATTAACCGTTTTCGCGCAGCACTGTGCCTGCCAGATAAAGTGATCCGCAGATCAGGATACGGGCGTTTGGGTTTGTGGCAGTGATGGATTGCACGGCGGAAATGACACTTGTGGAAGTTTCGGCGTTGAAACCGGATTGTATGGCCGCGGCACAGGTTTCTTCGGCGCTTAAGGTGGCTTGTTCACCGGGGATTGAGACGGCGTGGAGCGTGTCAGCAACTGAACGCAGCGGTTTCATATAGCCCGTCACATCCTTGGTGTTCAGCATGCCGCAGATCAGATGGGTCGGGCGGTTTGGCAGGCGGGTCAGGGCTTCGGCCAAGGCAATGCCCGCTGCCGGGTTGTGTCCGCCATCCAGCCAAAGCTCGGCGTTTCCGGCCGCGTCTGTCAGTGGCCCGGTGGTTAGTCGTTGCAGGCGGGCGGGCCAGGTGACGTTGGACATTGCGGCCTCACAGGCGGTTTCGCCATATCCAAGCGCGCGCAACGCGGCGATGGCAGTACCGGCATTTTGTATTTGGTGGGTGCCGATCAGGTTTGGCAAAGGTAAATCCAGCAGGCCGGTTTCATCCTGAAAAATCAGGCGGCCACGTTCTTCGGATACGTGCCAGTGCTGGCCGAAAATCATCAGGGGGACGCCAAGGCGGGCGGCTTTGGCTTCGATAACGTCCAGTGCTTCTTCATTTTGTGGACCAACGACACAGGCGACGCGACGTTTCAGAATACCCGCTTTTTCACCTGCGATTTCCGGCAGGGTGTCGCCGAGGTATTGCTGATGGTCGATGGATACCGGGGTGATGATTGTCAGTGCAGGCTTGTCGATGACGTTGGTGGCGTCGAATTGGCCGCCGAGGCCGACCTCKARCAAYGTRTAATCSGCKYGRGTTCGGGAAAACGCCAASAGGGCTGCGACRGTAGTGATTTCAAAATAGGTGATGTTGGTTTCGCCGTTGGCGCCGACACATTCGTCGAGCACTTCAGTAAGGTRTTCTTCGGTGATCARTTCACCGGCCAGTCGGATGCGTTCATGGAAACGCGCCAGATGTGGCGAGGTATAAGCATGAACGGATTTGCCAGCACCCTCCAGCCCTGCTCGGATCATGGCCTGGGTTGAACCTTTGCCATTGGTGCCAGCGACATGGATCACCGGCGGCAGTTTGCGTTCGGGATGTTCAAGGACAGCGAGTAGATACTGCATCCGGTCCAGTGTCAGGTCAATRATCTTGGGGTGCAGCGACATCATCCGCTCAAGGATGRCGTCCGAACTGGYTTGCGTCACTTTTCGACGTCCGCTTTGGGTTTAGTCTTTGTCTTAGCTGGTGCAGGCAGGTCACCTTTTACAGCCGGACTGAGGCCCAGCAGCATCCGCGTAATGGTGATCAGTTCTTCGCGCAGGTTTTTGCGATGTGTCACGCGGTCCAGCATACCGTGATCCAGCAGGTATTCGGCGCGCTGGAAGCCTTCGGGCAGTTTCTCACCGATGGTCTGCGCAATTACCCGGGGACCGGCAAAACAGATCAGTGCGTTAGGTTCGGCTATATGTATATCCCCCAGCATTGCGTAGGAYGCGGTTACGCCACCTGTTGTTGGATGGGTCAGGACAACGATGTAAGGCAGGCCTGCTTCTTTCAGCATCTGAACCGCAACAGTGGTGCGGGGCATTTGCATGAGCGACAGGATGCCTTCCTGCATACGCGCGCCACCGGCGGCGGAAAACAGGATCAGCGGGCGTTTGGTTTTAACAGCATGTTCGGCGGCTGTGATGATGGCGTTGCCAACATACATGCCCATGGAACCGCCCATGAAAGTAAAGTCCTGCGCTACGGCAACGATTGGGGTGCGGCCAAGTTCGCCTTCTGCCACTAATATGGCTTCTTTTTCGCCAGTGGACTTTTGTGCAGCCTTCAGGCGGTCGGGGTATTTTTTCTGATCACGAAAGTTAAGCGGATCAGCAACTGGCTGTGGTATCTCAATTTCAGTGAAAATGCCGCTGTCAAACAGCGCCTTGAACCTGTCACGGGGTTTCAACGCCATGTGATGGTCGCAGTTGTTGCAGACATTCAGGTATTCGGCCAATTCGCGGTGAAAAAGCATTGATCCGCATTCCGGGCATTTGGTCCACAGATTGTCTGGCACCTCGCGGCGGGAAAACAGCGAGTTAATGGTCGGACGGACGTAGTTGGAAATCCAGTTCATGCGGGTTCTCTGGCCTGTTTGTTTACAGGATAAGAAATAGGCCTGCTTTTTGGGAATTGCAATCAGCGCAGGAATAAACGACGCAGGAAAACCCACACGATTACCATGGCGACGATGTCACCTGCGATCAGGGCGGTTAAACGTCCGTCGTCAGCACTATAGGGTGTTACAAATAGCGCAACACCGGTCAGGTTCCCCTGTACTGATAGCAGCGCAATAGCCCAGATATTATTTGCAAAGTGAAACCCCCAGGCCGCACCYAGGTTTCCTGTGATCCGCGTAAGGTCCGCTGCAATCAGCCCAAACAACCCGACAGCGCCAATAACAAGCCACGTATTTTCGCCAGTTATAGACGGATCATAGTGAAGAGCTGCAAATCCGAACGAAGGTAATAGCATCCAGATTAAGGGTGACCGAAACCGTGCCGCGAGTTGTTGTTGCAGGTATCCACGAAACACCAGTTCTTCGGCTAACGTTTGGACCATTAGACCGATCAGGGTGAAAGGAAGGATCTTTAGCCACAGCGACAGGTCAAGGTTTGGCAGGGGGTCGAACCAAATTGACCAGATTATYAACAGCCCCGAAAATATWGCCATAACTGTTGCRACGGAAACGGTGAAATTGTGCAGCGCTGATGTGCGGTCCCCAAGCAAGGACATAATGGGGCGTTTATGAAGTAGCCGCACAGTGAGCATTGGGCCGACGATGCCACCGAGAAAACTGGCGAATAAAAGGAGCATGCTGCTTATCGTGGTGCCCTGATTCAGAGCAGGTAGTAAAAATGGATCCAGTAAGCGCAGCGCAGCGCCAAGCACCAAAAATGCTATTGCAATGTATATAGCCGCGATCAGCATCACCCCGAGGATCAGCCGCCAAATCTGCGGGTAAGCGCGTGCAGGATCGACGTATTGGCCGAATTTCTGGGTGAACATTGGATCCTGACGAATTGTGCGAACTGYCAGGATAGTGTGATGATTGGGCCTGAGCAATCAGATTGCGAGTCTTGTTAATCCGCCAATGTCGCATTATTCCCATTTGCGAACCTGCAAAGCAAAGGCCCCCAAATGTTGAAGAACAAAATCGACAAATCGCACCTGCCAAGCCGCCACGTGACTGTAGGGCCRGAACGCGCGCCGCATCGCTCTTATTATTATGCAATGGGACTGTCCGAGGAAGAAATTGCGCTGCCACTGGTTGGGGTCGCAACCTGTTGGAATGAAGCGGCGCCGTGTAACATTTCCCTGAACCGCCAGGCGCAGGCGGTAAAGCTGGGGGTTAAAGCTGGGGCAGGAACGCCGCGTGAATTTACCACCATCACTGTAACAGACGGTATTGCGATGGGGCACGAAGGGATGCGTTCATCGCTGGCAAGCCGTGAAGCAATTGCGGATACGGTTGAACTGACCATGCGCGGGCATTGTTATGATGCACTTGTCGGGCTGGCGGGTTGCGATAAATCACTACCGGGGATGATGATGGCGATGATCCGTCTGAATGTGCCGTCGGTTTTTGTTTATGGCGGATCAATCCTGCCCGGACGTTTGCACGGTAAGGATGTAACAGTGCAGGATGTGTTTGAAGGTGTTGGTAAGTTACAGGCAGGCACCATGACTGAAGAGGAATTGATCGAGYTGGAAAAGGTGGCCTGTCCTTCAGCCGGGGCTTGCGGGGGTCAGTTTACCGCCAACACCATGGCTTGTGTGTCCGAGGCAATCGGGYTGGCATTGCCGAATTCATCGGGCGCACCTGCCCCCTATGAAAGCCGCGATCAGTATGGCGAGGCCAGTGGTGAAGCAGTGATGCAATTGTTGGAAAAGAACATTCGGGCGCGTGATATTGTGACCCGCAAGTCGCTGGAAAATGCAGCACGTATTGTGGCCTGTACTGGCGGGTCAACCAATGCCGGGCTGCATTTGCCTGCGATGGCCCATGAGGCAGGGATTGATTTTGATCTGGATGATGTCTGCGATATATTCCGCGATACCCCGTATTTTGTCGATCTGAAGCCGGGCGGGGCCTATGTGGCGAAAGACCTGTATGAAGCCGGCGGTGTGCCGGTGGTGATGAAGGAATTGCGCAAGGCCGGGTTGATCCATGAGGATTGTATGACGGTGACAGGGTATAGCATTGGCGAAGAAATTGACCGGGTCAGCCTGGAGGCAGATGGCCGGGTGATTTATCCGGTTTCGACGCCTTTGTCACAAACTGGCGGCGTTGTCGGGCTGAAGGGAAATCTGGCACCGGAAAGCGCGATTGTGAAAATTGCCGGTATGTCTGAGGAAGAGATCGTGTTTACCGGCCCGGCTCGGGTGTTTGAATGCGAAGAAGATGCGTTCGAAGCCGTAAAGGCGCGCACCTATAAGGCCGGTGAGGTTCTGGTGRTCCGCAATGAAGGCCCCGCGGGTGGGCCTGGGATGCGCGAAATGCTGGCGACAACGGCAGCGCTGTCCGGGCAAGGTATGGGTAAAAAAGTTGCTTTGATCACGGATGGGCGGTTTTCCGGGGCGACGCGAGGGTTTTGCGTTGGGCATGTTGGGCCAGAGGCAGCCCATTGTGGTCCGATAGCATTACTAAAAGATGGCGACATGATTACAATTGATGCGATCAAGGGCGAGCTGTCGGTGGCGCTGAGCGACGAAGAACTGGCGGCGAGAAAGGCCGATTGGGCCGGGCCRAAGGAAACACTTTATGCCAGTGGCGCGCTTTGGAAATATGCGCAGCTTGTCGGTTCGACCAATACCGGCGCTGTTACGCATCCCGGTGCAAAGGCCGAACGCCACATCTATATGGACCTTTRACATTAATACCCGACGTATAGTGTGGCCGCTGGCGTTCTTGCTATTTCTGGTAGCCTGTCAAGGTGATCCATTTTCGACACTTGGCGGGCAAAATCCTGCTTTTGCACAAATTGCCCCGCAAAAGGTCCGTGTCGCTGGTGGTGACATCACGATTGCTGGGCCATTTGGGTATTGTATTGACAGGTCAGCGTCTCAGGATACGCGGCGCGGCGTTTTTGTCTTGCTCGGCAGTTGTGCTTCTATTGCAAATGATGCCGATGCAGGCTCACCGCGTATCCCCGGTGTTTTGACGGTGTCAGTTTCCGGTGAAAGCAGTTCAGACATCGATGGATCGATGGCCAGGTTAGAGGCGTTCTTTCTATCCGATAGCGGACGTGCCGCGCTTTCGCGCAATCGCCGGGCTTCATCGGTGACAGTTCTGTCTACCCGCCAGAGCAGGAAACTATTCATTTTACGTGTCCGCGACACCAGCCCGAACCTGGCGCAGGGATTGTCCCAGGAATAYTGGCGGGCATTGTTTGATGTGCGGGGCCGGATTGTGACGCTGAGCGTGATTGCCTTTACCGAAAATCCGATGTCAGATAGCGCAGGTTTGGCGACACTGAARGCGTTTGCGGCGAAGATCCAGCGAGAAAATCCGCCATTGCCTGATAWGGGTAATGATGACAACGCGCTGTGAAGTTTTYAGGGCCTAAGCTTTTAAGCTCCATAGAGGGCAAGCAACCACGATTGAAAGGCAGGGGCTGAGTTGGCCAGTCAGGTAGGTAAATTGATCGAACTGGTGTTTCATCGGCGCGTATTGCGCAGATGGGGAAAGGCGCAGGAACGCGCCCACACCGAAGATTGGCACACACTTCGCAAAACCCGTACCCGGGCGCGTGAAATACGGCGGCGGTTGAATAAAGTCCTGCACACCGCKGACGAACGGCTGACCTTGCCATTGATTGGGTCCAACGCGATTGAAAAGCCTTTGCATTCTGACTGGGCATATCGACCGCAGTTGTGGCGTGGCCCGATTAATCCAGCGGGGATGACTGCGATTGAATCAAAAACCAGTATTGGGGATGAAGTTAAGGTATTCCATGATTGCAAAGTTTCTGAGCTAACAGTGCGTCAGGTTCGAAATTCGCGTGAAGAAGACCTGGCGCCCTTTGGGGTGCGAATGGATGTATTTGGATTTGATGGTAGCTTTCTGTCGCTGGTAATCGATTTGCCGGATGCCGCAGTTAAGGGGTTAAAGCGTCGCCATCTGGTTCAGTTGAAACTGGTCGTAGATATGGAGCAACCGCTGGAAATATTCGCGCGGTTTAATTTCAAGCACGGACCAAACAGTGAGCAGCTTGTCCGCGAACTGGAAATCAAAGGCGGTGAAGCAGTAGTTGATTTTGACCTGGCGTATTCGAACCTGAACGAAAAACGGATCGAACGGGCGTGGGTTGATTTAATTTTTGAAAGCCCACAGATGAACCAGATAGTATTGCGTGATGTAACATTTTCCCGCCGCCCACGGGCAGAGATTTAGGGACGGAGCATAGGCATGTCGGATTACAACATTACCAAGACCCGATTTTTTGCTGGCGTGTGGGAAGGTGTGGTTGCGTGTGACAGTGACCCTGAACTGAGGCCCCAAATAGAAGTAAACCATCTGGGCAGGCCATTAGTAGCCGAGCTTACCACTAGTCCTAATAATAAAGACGAATGGGATTTACGCATTCCCGTTGATCCCACACTGTTGTCAGACGGTGTACAGGTGTTTTTAATCATTGACCGGAATACCGGCGAAAAGCTGGAATCGTTCACCATTATCACCGGAGAACCTCTGGAAGATGATATYCGTGCAGAAACTGAGCTRTTGCGGGCTGAACTGGACATGCTGAAGCGTGCATTCCGRCGGCATTGTCTKGAGACCGAATAAAGCAGGGTAGCAGTATCTAATCTGCCCCCGGTAAGGGAGAAAAATATGTCAAGCTATCCACGCATGTTGGCGCCGCTGGACCTTGGGTTCACTTCACTTAAAAACCGGGTGTTAATGGGGTCGATGCACACCGGGCTGGAAGAGGCCGGCGACTGGAACCGTGTGGCAGAGTTTTATGCGGAACGCGCCCGGGGCGATGTTGGGCTGATGGTCACAGGTGGGATGGCACCAAATTCAGAGGGTGGAGTATTCCCTGGGGCGGCGGGGCTGTTTACCGATGAAGATGTCACTAACCATCGARTTGTYACSGAYCGKGTRCATRRYGCMGGTGGMAAAATWGCRATGCAGATACTGCATGCCGGKCGCTAYGCCTAYGGGCCRAARTGYGTTGCWCCYTCWCCKATCAAATCACCGATATCACCGTTTCCACCGATTGAGTTAGATGAGGCAGGAATAGAGAAACAGATAGCTGACATTGTGACCGCAGGCGCGCGCGCGCGCGAGGCGGGGTATGACGGTGTCGAGGTTATGGGCTCGGAAGGTTACTTTCTGAACCAGTTTTTGGTGACCCATACCAACAAGCGTACCGACAGTTGGGGCGGGTCTTATGAGAACCGGATGCGGTTACCAATTGAAGTCGTGCGCCGGGTTCGAGAAGCGGTAGGCGAAGATTTTATTCTGATCTACCGTTTGTCGATGATWGATCTGGTACCGGACGGGTCGACCTGGGAAGAAGTGGTGCTGCTGGCAAAAGCAATTGAAGCTGCCGGGGCGACAATAATTAATACAGGTATCGGTTGGCATGAAGCGCGAATTCCAACGATTGCAACATCGGTTCCGCGCCGTGCGTTTAGTTGGGTGACTAAAAAGTTGATGGGACAGATTTCGATCCCGATTATTACTTCTAACCGGATCAATACGCCTGAGGTTGCCGAAGCGGTATTGTCGGAAGGCTGCGCTGATATGGTTTCAATGGCGCGTCCGTTTCTGGCTGATCCGCATTTTGTAAGAAAAGCCACTGCTGGCCGGTCGGCTGAAATCGCACCCTGTATTGCCTGCAACCAAGCCTGTCTGGATCACACCTTTAGCGGCAAGATGTCGACCTGTCTGGTTAACCCGCGCGCCTGTTTTGAAACTGAACTGGTTTATGCRCCYGCTGCTGTGAAAAAGAATGTAGCAGTTATYGGWGCCGGCCCGGCGGGGTTGTCTGCGGCTTTGGTAGCCGATGRGCGGGGTCACAGRGTGACGCTGTTTGATAAGCTGGRTGARATTGGCGGTCAGCTGAACATGGCMAAGGTGATCCCCGGCAAGGAAGAGTTCATCGGTTTRGTAGAATGGTACCARGTGATGGTTGAACGCTCAGGTATTGATTTGCGCTTAGGAGTGGACGTAACCGCGGATGAAGTTGTTGGCTTCGATGAAATTATCGTCGCCACAGGCGTATTGCCCCGGGACCCGGAAATACCCGGGCAGGACTCGCCAAACGTGTTGTCCTATATAGATGTGCTGCGTCACGGCGCTCCAGTTGGGGAAACTGTCGTGATTATTGGCGCGGGTGGTATCGGCTTTGATGTGGCTGAGTTTCTGGTTGAGGCAGGTGAAAGCCCGACCTTGGACATTGAGGCCTGGAAAGCTGAATGGGGAATATCCGATCCTGAGGTGGATCGTGGCGGTTTAACGCCTAGTGGGGCTCAACCAGAGGCTCCGGCACGCAAAATAACCATGTTACAACGTAAGTCTGAGAAGCTTGGACGCAGGCTGGGTAAGACAACAGGTTGGATCCACCGGGCCACACTGGCAAAAAAGGGCGTTAAAATGCTGGGCGGGGTGATTTATGACCGAATTGATTCGGGCGACTTATACTTTTGTATAGGTGGTGCTCAAAATGAATTAGACAAAATTGTGGCAGACACCGTCGTTCTTTGTGCCGGACAGGTACCTGAGCGGTCCCTTGCCGATGATTTATATGAACGTGGTGTGAGCAGCCACGTAATCGGAGGATCGGAAATGGCATCCGAGCTGGATGCGAAACGAGCAATTGATCAAGGTGCAAGGGTTGCTAATAACCTGTAAACATTTAATAAAATCTGACACCATTCAAATTTTAGTGTTTTATTAATATTTGAAATTCCGAATTGTGAACAGTCCTGAAATAATTCCTAGTATTGTCCGCGTCACACCGCAATGTCGCCCGAATTAGCCGCGATAACTTAACACCGAGGGGCCAAGACTAAGGTAACGCGTAATATGGACCGACTAACTGAAATGGAAGCCTTCGCCACTGTTGTGGACCAAGGTGGTTTCACGGACGCGGCCAAGAAGATGGGGATTTCTAAATCCGCTGTCTCGAAGCATGTATCCTCGTTGGAGGCGAGGTTAGGTGCAAGGCTGCTAAACAGGACGACCCGACGGGTCAGCCCTACTGAAATAGGACTAGCTTATTACGACCGTGCGCGGCGWGTACTAAATGACGCCGGTGAAGCTGACGCGCTTGTCACTTCGATGCAATCCGCTCCTTCTGGATTGCTGCGTATATCGGTCGCGACAGATTTTGGTGTAAACCACCTGTCGCCGGTGCTTGGAGAATTCCTTCTGGAATTCGAAGACATCACCGTCAATATGGTCCTCAACAACCGCTATGTTGAACTTATCTCTGAAGGGTTCGACCTTGCAATCAGGATTGGTGAACTTGAGGATAGCACGCTGCGTGCCCGCAAGTTGACCGAAACAACAAAGCGTATGATTGCGTCGCCAGAGTATTTCAAGAAATACGGCCGGCCGGCAAAGATCGACGATCTGAACGAACATAAACTGCTGCACTATTCCAATCAGGCCAATAGCGCTGTCTGGAAATTGACTGCCCCCTCGGGTGAAAAACGTCAGGTACGCACTGCCGGCTGGCTGACGGTCAATGATGGACAATCGCTGCTGAATGCTGCCATTTCAGGCCTTGGAATAGCTTATTTACCCTCGTTCCTTTATGCGGATGCATTACAACAGGGTCTGGTTGAAGAAGCCATTCCTGATCTGCCCGTCGAGACGCAAGGTATCTATGCGGTTTATCCTCCGGGTCGGTTCACGCAGCCAAAGGTGCGTGCCTTTATCGATTTCCTTGTTCACGCATTTGCTGACAAGGGCCCGGATAAATGGTGAGTTTGTACTAGAGTAACGAGTTTTGACAATTTAGCGGGTCGAGGTGAGTATCACTTCGACCCGTCTGTTTTGGGTGCGACCGGTTTCCGTAAGATTGGACGCGCGTGGCACCAGATAACCAACACCTGCAGCTTCCAATTGACCAACGGGAACGTCAAATACTGTTACCAGACGATTGAGAACGGATTTAGCACGCTTTTTTGAAAGCGCCAAATTTCCAGCCAGCGAACCTTCGGCATCCGTATGGCCGACCAGGGCAACCGATTTATCAGGATTTGTATTCAAATATTCTGCTAATTCGGCCAGTGAGCCAAAGCTGYCATCGCCCAGTTTTGAGGAACCCGTCTGAAACCTGAGATCTTCCAGCGGAGCACGACCTATTGTTTCAAGCAGAGTTGCGAGTGCCCCYTCGGGTATCAGTGCAACTGACTGTGCGGGCTCGGTCGACTTGGTTGAAGCGACAATTACGGGGGATTGAATTTCGGGGTCACCTACACGGGTCATCTGTACAAATCCAGACCGACCGGCCCGGCTGACGATCAGACTAATATATTCGGTTGTATCGGAATCACTGGTCCGGCGAGCGGACAGATAGCGAAAGTCCCCAAGATYAACGTGCATTTCGGGTTCGGGTAACAGATTGATTTCATACCTAAAATCAAAACCACCACACTGATTGGTTTCGCAGTCCAGAAGAACTTCGAACCCGTCGTCCTGTAATTGCTGACGAAGCGGTGCCATAATCTGAAGTGTAGACAGGTTGGTTGAACTGACTTTCCAGGCTTCAGAAACGATTGATCCTTCTGCCGATACCATTGGTACGGCGCCATTCGCAAATACATCAATTGGTACAGCAGCAGTGCCATAGGGATCAGCAGTTTTTCGTGTTTGCACGGCTCCGGCCGGAAATTCTAACGCAAGCGCGTTGGCCCCAATTGGCATCAACCCGGTTAAGGTGGCGAATATGGCGGCGTAAATTTTCATCTGGCGTGGGCGTGATAGTCTTCATTTGGGCGCATGTCGATTGCAGAAGCGACCCTGTTGGTCATGTTGAAAAACCCGGTGACGTTGGCGATGTCGAAGATGTCGCGATCACTGAATCCAGCATCGCGTAATGCCTGCCTGTCGGACTCCTCCGTTTCTGCACTGGATCTAGTTAATTTAGCTGCAAAATCAAGCATCGACATTTGGCGGTTATCCAATTTTGCTGCACGGTAATTCATCACCATGGCTTCTCCCAGTGCTGGATCACCTGAAAGCGCGCGCACGGCTGCCCCATGGGCAACCTGACAATACCAGCAGCGGTTTATCGAAGACACAACCACCGCAATCATTTCGCGTTCCAGCTTGGTCAACCCGCTGTTGGCGAGCATGACGTCGTTATACATCGCGGTGAATGCATTGAGCTTATCGATGTCAAAAGCATAGGCCTGCAACACGTTTGGAATTAGGCCCAGTTTATCCTGACAGATATCAAAATATGCCTGTGTGGTATCCGGCAATGGATCCACCATAGGCAGGTCAAGCGCGGTGGCCTGGTTGGAATTTGTCGTCACGTACTGCCTCGGTTCGCCTATTGTTTTTACTTGATCCGGTAGTGGTAGTGGCCCACTGCCGTCATTCCCAGTTTATAGTATAGCGCATTTGCCGCAATATTTGCATCTGTTACTGCAAGAGAAAAGTAACGCGCCCCCTTATCTTGTGCCCAATGCGCTGCGGCTCGCATGATGTTGATTGCAACGCCATTGCGACGCAGTGTTGATGTGACCTCGATCGCGTGAATCATCGCAATATCCCGGTGAATCGACACAAAACCGCTACCCGCGGCGCGGTCTTTGATGCGGGCGAGGATTGAGGTTTTAGGCAAACCAGCGCGTTCCATCACTGCTATTCTTGCCACGTCGATGCCACCCTCGGCCCACAATTCTTTGGCGATTGCCAATGGCGGCCAGATCGCGAAGGCGGTCATTGGCGGGACAGGTTCTTGGGTAAGCGTTTCAATCGGACATGCGTAGAGTTTAACCGGGTCAATGATCCGGTATCCCGCCTGTGCGAGTTGGTTATCAAGCGCGTATTCATCCTCTCGGATCATAAACAGCCGGTCCTGGTTCAGATGTCCCATCGCAGTTTCGGCTGCGGCAATATCACAGGGTTCACCAATATCGGAAGTCGCGGCAGAGACCCGTTTGCCACCTCCCTGACCGTCCCGAATGGTCCAGTTGCAAACTGTCTGCTGTGTCGCAGCTGGCCACGTATGTTCAATCGCGTCGAAGATATCGGCGGTAGAAGGAAGGGTCATGGCTTTCCCTCAGGGAATAGAGCGTTCAATTGCATCGCCGCTGCCCTAACCTGACGGCTGTCTGCGCCACGGATCACAATGGTTGCACCATATACACCTTCGTGCTGGTAGGGGTATGAACCGATTGATAGGTCGGGGAAATTGGCGGCGAGGCCTGCCAATGGGCCGGCAATTTCGCCTTCGCCACGATCGATACGAACGGATTGGCTTTGTAGGGGGGCGCCACCTGTCAGGGATGGCAGCACCGACGCAACCATCGCCCGGAACACCGAAGGTACGCCAGCCATCACATGCACATTTTCCATCGTGAATCCAGGTGCGCCTGAAACAGGATTTKCGATCAATGTVGCACCGTTTGGAATACGTGCCATACGCAGGCGGGCGGCGTTWATCYGGGTACCCATTTCTTTATAACGAGCCTCAAGAATAGCACGGGCATCGGCGCGTACTTCAATGCCGACACCAAAGGCGKCGGCAATTGCATCGGCCGTGATGTCGTCATGGGTTGGGCCAATGCCGCCGGAAGTGAATAGGGAATCGTAGGTTTTTCGCAGCGCGTTCAGGCCATCTGTGATTGCTTTCTTGTCATCTGACACAACCCGTACCTCCATCAGATCAATGCCTTTTTTGGTCAGCTCACCCGCTRAAAAATGTGTATTTGTRTCCTGGGTGCGCCCTGACAGGATTTCATCACCAATCACCAGAATGGCGGCTGTGGGGTTAGGCATCTGTTGATCCTTGCAGTGGGTACATGTCGGGTATAGGTCGCCTGACATGCAGTTTCCAACCCCCCTTATCCCCGGCACATTGATCCGGCGATACAAGCGCTTTTTAGCCGACGTGCGGCTGGATGACGGGCGCGAGGTTGTGGCCCATTGCCCGAATACCGGGGCGATGACGGGGCTTGATAGTGYTGGTGACCGTGTCTGGTTGGAACCAAAYGATGATCCAAAGAAAAAACTGGACTATGGCTGGCGATTGCTGGAGCTGCCGGGTGGCCAYTGGGCAGGAATTGACGCGATGGTGCCCAATCGGGTGGTGCGCGAGGCGTTGGAGCAGAGCCAGATTGGTRAWYTGGCTGMGTAYGGCARTATTCGAGCAGAGGTWCCYTATGGGAAAGCCTCGCGKATTGATTTTTTGCTGCGCGARCCGGGGCTGGCAGATGCTTATGTAGARGTTAAAAATGTRCATCTRAGYCGTGAACCAGGCTGGGCCGAATTCCCGGATGCGCCCACAGCGCGTGGCGCAAARCATTTGGTTGAACTGGCGGATATGGTCGGGCTGGGGCATCGGGCTGTGATGTTCTATCTGGTGCAGCGTACAGATTGCACGCGRTTTCGCCTSGCTGCAGATGTGGATCAGAAATATGCAGAGGCATTCGCAATGGCTAGGGCGGCCGGTGTCGAAGTGCTTTGTTATGATACCGTGATCGACACCACTGGTGTGACGTTAGGCAGACCGATAAAAGTTGTGATCTAGCCCCCTCTGGTTCTTGGGCGACAGGTCACTTATATTGTGAATAAGACACTAAACTGGAGCTTTTCGTGGACGAACCTAACCGTGGCCGACTGACAAAAGACGGTATCCGTATTTACGAGCCCCGTGATTTTGGCGGGATGCAGACTGCCGGTCTTCTGGCGGCTGAAATTCTGGACGAAATTGCAGAATTTGTAGTGCCGGGTGTGACCACTGGGCGGCTGGATGAGATCATCCTGAACAAGATTGAAACTGCCGGTGCGGTTTCAGCGACCATTGGTTACAAGGGTTATCAGCACGCCAGTTGCATCAGCATCAACCATGTGGTCTGCCACGGAATTCCCAGTCCGAAGGTCTTGAAAGACGGCGATATTCTGAACATTGATGTGACTGTGATCGTCGATGGTTGGTACGGCGATACCAGCCGGATGTATGTGGCGGGGAAGCTATCACGTAAATCCGAACGCCTTATCCAAGTGACCCACGACGCGCTGATGCTGGGGATTGAGGCGGTGAAGCCGGGCAATACCTTTGGCGATATTGGCGCGGCTATTCAGCAATATGTTGAAAGCCACCGGATGTCGGTTGTGCGCGATTTTTGCGGGCATGGCCTGGGTCGGGTGTTTCACGCGCCGCCTAATGTGCTGCATTACGGGCGCGCTGGYACDGGSGCGGTKTTGGAAGAGGGTATGTTYTTTACCATYGARCCRATGGTAAATCTGGGGCGTCCTGAAACCAAGGTRCTGGCGGATGACTGGACTGCGGTGACACGGGATAAATCCCTGACCGCGCAGTTTGAGCATTCGGTAGGTGTTGTAGCGGGCGGAGTCGAGATATTTACCCTGTCACCAGCCGGWACGTTTGAGAAGACCTATTAGGCCAGGCCCAAAAGTGGTGGCAATTCTTCCATTGATCTGACGACGGTGGCCCCGGTTGCGGCCAACTTTTCAGGATCGCTATGCTCGGCAAAGCCGATACAGGGCATTCCTGCATTGGCGGCACCCTGACAACCGGACAGGCTGTCATCAATCACAATGCAATCTGCTGGGGCTACGCTGAATTGGCGCGCTGCAATCCACAGCAATTCCGGGTCAGGTTTTGCGGTGCCGTAAGTATGGGCTGAAAATATGCGGCCCTGAAACCTGTCCCAAAGCCCGTTTT
Source organism: Marinosulfonomonas sp. (assembly GCA_002732955.1). Taxonomy (GTDB): domain Bacteria; phylum Pseudomonadota; class Alphaproteobacteria; order Rhodobacterales; family Rhodobacteraceae; genus NVTR01. The sequence goes on along the minus strand of NVTR01000031.1, from coordinate 7,175 downwards.
GACCAAGGGTAATCTGCATCTTTTCAACCGGACCATTTGAAACAATGCAATGGGGGATGTTCAGGTCTTCAACTTTGTTGAGAACCTCCAAAACTCCGCTGATCAACGGGACACCATTAGCAAGATGTGCGTGGACACGGCGGTAGTAATCCGGAACCCAGTCGTCGGGTAAGTCCGCACCCATTGAGCGCGCGATGTCCGCGGCACCCCTGATTGTCCCGCCGACGAACAACCGGTCTGTGTCGGCCATTGTCAGGTACAACCCATATCGCGCAAGTTCTTCCAGCAGGAAGGCGTTCGTTATCGGCTCGCTGTCTACCAGYACGCCRTCRCARTCNAAAATAATCAGTTTTGGCRGRCTCATRWTTGCVRTTCCHGTTCAAGAATTCTTAGATGDGTGTCGCCGTATCGACGCTGGTCGAGCAACTTAAAACCTGGGGGTGGKGGTAAGGTTTGGCCTTCTTCGAAGACGATCAATACGTTTGCGGCCAGCCAGCCGCCGTCCAGTGCCGAATTCAGAGATTTTTCGCCAAACCCTTTACCATATGGGGGGTCGAGGAAGACCAAATCAAATGGCTGGTTTTGGTTCTCACCGAGCTGTATCGCGTTTTGGCGCAGGATTTTGATTTCACGCCTTGCATCACAAATGTCGAYATTCTGYYGGATCAGGGAATTGGCTTTTCTCCCGTCGTCAATGAATGTCACATGTGCTGCCCCGCGTGACCAMGCCTCCAACCCAAGCGCGCCTGTGCCGGCGAAAAGGTCCAGAACCCGYGCRTSAGCAATCGGRTYACCATAAMYGCCACCCATCAGCAGGTTGAATATGTTTTCGCGCACCCGATCAGTTGTCGGACGCAAATGCGCGGCTGCRTCGCCCTTACCGACCGGCGCYAATTTAAGGCCGCGTTTCTTGCCTGCAATGATCCGCATCAGGTCTTAAGCAGGGATCGAAGATCGGATTCTGGGTCGGCTATGATTTTGGGGTCAGGGGATTTTCCGGCCTCGATCAGGCGCTTACCAACCATATAGGCGCGGGGGTCACTGATAGCGTCTACGGCCAGCAAGGTATCGTCTTTATAGTACCAAAACGACTTGGAGTGGGAATGTTCGCCGGTACGGGTAACCACCCGATCATAACCAGTATTAAGCCCGGCGATTTGCAGTTTCAGGTCAAACTGATCTGACCAGAACCATGGGCGTGCTACGTATTCTTTACCCRCGCCCAACATATTTTCAGCAACGATTTCAGCCTGATCAATGGCATTCCCTACACTTTCAAGCCGGATGCGTCCAGATTTGTAGGGAAACGAAGCACAGTCCCCGGCGGCCCAGATTGCTGGGTCCGAGGTTTGGCCAAGRGCRTYGGTTTTGAYGCCATTTTCMAGGKYGANYCCMGRCAANTTCGGCRATATCRGTRTTSGGCCGGATGCCCACRCCGACAATCACAAAATCAACTTGCAACTCAGTGCCGTCAGTTAGGGTTGCCGCGGTCACTCTTGGGCTGCCGGTAAGGTGTCGGAGCCCGATACCTTCGCGAATGTCGACGCCTTCGGCTTTGTGTGCCTCGCGAAAGAAATCCGAGGTCTCRGGGGCGGCGACACGTTGCAATATCCGATCGGCCATCTCGACCAGAGTTACGTTTAGCCCTTTGCGTGCCGCGACAGCCGCTGCTTCCAGGCCGATATACCCGCCGCCAACAATCAATACCCGTCGCCCGGCCTGAAATTCAGGCTCCATCGCATCGGCGTCAGCAAGTGTTCGTACCACGTAGACGCCATCTAAATCACCGCCAATTGCTGCCGGTAGATGGTGCGGAACCGAACCGGTCGTCAGCGCAAGCTGGTCGTAGTTCAGAATGTCGTCACCAACTCTGATAGTCTTTGCTGCAGGGTCGACTCCGGTAACAGGCTGCCCAAGACGAAGAGTAATGTTGTGTTCTGGATAATAGCTTTCAGGACGCAGGAACAGGCGCCCAAGCTCCAGYTCYCCCAGAAGATACNNTTTGGACAGRGGCGGGCGCTGGTAGGGGGGTACGGGTTCACCGCCTACAAGAGTAATTCCCCCTTCAAAGCCAAGTGTGCGTAATTTGGTGACCAGCGATTGCCCGGCCTGACCGGCRCCGACGACGATTATTTGGCTCATTGGAAACTCCGAAACTTCTGGCCTCTACTCGGACAAACCCTATATCGTCAACTTGTAAAATGGCAATCAATCTGGATAAGCAAATGGTGATTTCTGTAGGCGACAATATTCCCGACGCGAAACTGATCCAAATGGGAGATAAGGGGCCAGAGGAAATTTGGCTTAAAGATAGGTTGAAGGGTCGAAAAGTTATTCTTTWTGCTTTGCCRGGGGCGTTCACACCGACATGCAGTTCCGCGCATGTTCCGAGTTTTATTCAGGTGGCCGATCAACTGCGTGAAAAAGATGTGGATGAGATCATCTGCATTTCCGTAAATGACCCACATGTGATGAAAGTCTGGGGCGAAAATACTGGCGGAACCAATGCTGGGATCACATTTTTGGCGGACGCCGACGGTTCATATACCAAGGCCGTCGGGATGAATTATGATGCCCCGGCAGTGGGGTTCTTTGGTCGATCCAAGCGGTATTCAATGTTGGTTGAAAACGGYGTGGTAACAGTGCTGAATTTGGAAATTGACCGGGGTTGCGATTTGTCMGGTGGGGAAACGATGCTRAGCCAACTCTAGTTTKCTATTCTTCTTCTTCCCCTGTTTTTCGAAACGGMCCATAGCTGGTCAGGATTTCGTTTTCTTCCTCTACTGCTTCACGTTCACCTTGCAAAAACTGTTCAATTGCCCGGCGAAAACCGGGATCAGCGACCCAGTGCAGCGAATGGGTGGTTATCGGCATATAGCCCCGCGCCAATTTGTGTTCACCCTGTGCGCCCGCTTCTACACGGGTGAGTCCGTGTTCAATCGCATAGTCAATGGCGCGATAATAACAGAGCTCAAAATGCAAACAGGGATGGTGCTCTGAGCAACCCCAGTAGCGGCCAAATAATGTATCGCGGCCGATAAAATTTAGCGCCCCCGCAACGTAATGCCCATCTCGTTCGGCSAGAACCAACAGCACATCATTGCGCATTTGATCTTGAATGAAGTCAAAGAATTTTCGCGTCAAATAGGGGGTACCCCATTTCCGCGCGCCGGTGGATTGGTAAAACAGCCAAAAAGCATCCCAATGCCGGGGCTCAATATGGTTGCCGGTCAGAATGACAATATCGCCGCCAAAATCATTGGCGATGGCGCGCTCCCGGCGGATATTTTTTCGTTTGCGAGAGGAAAGCTTGGCGAGAAAATCGTCAAATTTTTTGTACCCGGCATTTTGCCATTGAAACTGTTGACCGGTGCGGTGCATCAGGCCCATTAGTGTGCCTACTTCTGCCTCAGCCTCGGTACAAAATGTTACATGCAACGAAGAAAATTCATTATTGGCAGCAAGCTGGATTACACCCTGAACCAATGCAGCTTGCCCCGCTGCTTCAAAACCTGGCCGGGTCAGCAGGCGACGCCCTGTGGCGGGTGTAAACGGTACAGCCATCTGAAATTTTGGGTAATACGAACCACCGGCATTTTCATATGCGTGTGCCCAACTGTGGTCGAAAACGTATTCACCCTGACTATGGCCTTTGGCATAAAGCGGGGCAACGGCGATTACTTCGCCATTTAATGAGGCACTGATTGGACGTGGCGACCACCCGGTTCCGGGCCCAACTGAACCTGAATTTTCGAGTGCAGATAGAAACCGGTGCGTTGTGAAGGGGTCAACCGCGCGCGTGCCGTCCGAGGTTTCGGGGCAGGCGCAGGCATCCCAGTCGGATTGGTCGATTTCGCGGACGCCCTGGTGAACGGTAATTTCAATCTGGGAGTCGTTCATAGGCCAAGTGTCGGTCTGATCGGATGGCTCGTCAAGTTGGCAGATGTTCGGCCATGTAGCCGTCAAATGTTATGTTGTCTGCGTATTTTCGCGCCAAAGTTTCAGTTTGCTTGTCTTTGATTGTCCAACACAGCACCGGCATTCCAGTGGCCCGGATTTCGACAACCCTGTCGCGTCCCAGATCATCAGCCTTATGGGTAATAAATGAGGCCTCGACTGGTTTTAGATCCAGAATACCGCGCAAACGATTGCGAACTGTTTCGGGCAGAAAGCCCCAAACATCTGCTGGAAATGCACAGGTGACGAGACCCCTGGGAATGTTTGGCAACAGATCTTTCATCAAGCCGACCGAATGGGGGTTGAAAGACATCACCGCCACATCTCCGCGATAGCCTTGCAAATCAACGGCAACGGCTTTTTCGATTTTTCCTGTGCCGGGACCCATGGCGCCGTCCTGATCTTTCAGTTCCACCAACAGCGGTACACGCCCGGCAACAACAGAAAGAACCTCGGCAAAGGTTGGGATGGTTTCGGTGCTGTTTTTTAACAGAATTYTTACAAGMTCTGCTYTTGAATGCTGACGTACAGTGCCTGTTTGTGGTGTCAGTCGCTTGAGGTCATAGTCATGGAATACGATCGCCTGTCCGTCACTGGACAATTGGATATCAATCTCAATCCCATAGCCGGCATCAATCGCAGCGCGAATTGCAGCGAGTGAGTTTTCAGGCCGACCCAGTGAGGCGTCGTGAAGCGCACGATGCGCGATTGGCAGGGTGAGGAAACTATCAGGAAGGGCAATCATTTTATCTGGAAWATGCCTTCGATTTCGACCGCTACACCCAGGGGTAGMGATGCGGCACTTACAGCTGAGCGCGCATGCCTGCCAGCGTCACCAAGTGCAGCAACCAGAAAGTCRGAGGCGCCGTTTGCGACTTTTGGCTGGTCAGTAAAATCGGCGGTTGAGTTCACAAATGCCGTCAGTTTGATGACGCGAACAAGCCGATCCAGATCGCCGTTGCAGGCGGTCTTGACCTGGGCAAGCAGGCTGATCGCACAGGTTTGTGCTGCGGCTGCACCTTCTTCGACGGACACATCGACGCCAAGTTTGCCGGTAATGAGGCCGTCAGCRCCGTTAGAAATCTGACCWGACACGTAAACAGTGTCACCGATTTGAACGAACGGAACATAGTTGGCCGCGGGGGCGGGGGCGTCGGGTAGTGTCACGCCAAGTTCTGCCAGTTTAGATTCAATCTTATTGCCCATTTCGACTCTCCGAGTGCTGTTTCGGCGCAAACGCTAGCGGGGATTTTCACCGGTGAAAACTGTTAATTCAACTTTCACGAAATGCCCGTGTGAAATAATGAGCAAATGGTTTGGCCAGATAGCGCCATGCGGGCTGATCSRYGSKNCGGAYAYNCMGCWSSWMWGRMAYRYSGSKSMNASAWGWNAWCGMRTTNTSAAANCTGRGMYWSTRYYNCRAMNTGWYSSAYNAWTTKSYASKCKGGGCTTTTGCATCCAAACAATTTGAGGCCAGTAGATGGTACCCTTCAAAGGCAGCCATTTTCCGAAGCACCTCATCCTTCATGCCGTATATTTTTACCTGCGCTATTCAGTTTCCTTGCGGGATTTGGAAGAGATCCTGGCTGAGCGCGGTGTGGTTGTGGATCATGCAACGCTCAATAGGTGGGTTGTAAAATTCTCGCCCCTAATTGCTCTGGAGGCGCAAAAACGGAGACGACCAACCGCTATTTCGTGGCGAATGGACGAAACGTATATCAAAGTCCGCGGCCAATGGATGTACTTCGATCGGGCTGTCGGTCGCGAGGGAAAAACCCTTGATTTCATACTGTCCGAACGGCGAAATACAGCCGCTGCACTCTTATTTTTTGCGAAAGCATTATCAAACAACGGCATACCATTGCGGATCGTAATCGACAAAAGTGGAGCAAATGGAGCCGGCATCAAACAGGTTAACAAAATTCTCAAACGATTTGGATGCCCCGCCAAAATTGGCACTGTTAGATCTAAATACCTGCACAACATAATCGAGCAAGATCATCGATTTATTAACCGACGAACGCGCCCGATGCCTGGTTTCAAATCGTTCATATCCGCAGCTTCAACGCTCGATGGCATCGAAGTCGCCCAGATGATTAGGAAAAATCAGTTACAAACTCAGGGTTCAGGTTTCGCGCAATTTGCGGCACTCGCCGGATAATTGTGCCCAAATATTACAGCCATATCAATCCCAATAAAAGTTTGCGACAAAACCCCAGCCGGGATTGCGCCGGGAATGTCTGGGCGAGTTGATCCAGATCGACGGCTCGGATCATCATTGGTTTGAGGGTCGCGCACCCGCCTGCACCCTTCTGGTCTTTATCGACGATGCGACCAGCACCTTGATGCAGCTCCGATTTGTTAAATCTGAGAGCACATTCAGCTACTTCGAGGCGTTGGGCTTATATCTGGCAGCACATGGCCGACCGGTGGCATTCTATTCTGACAAGCACWSTGYGTTCCGSGTGGCCAATCAATCCGYCARATCCGGGYAYGGCATGACCCARTTTGGKCGYGCKTTGAATSAGCTSAAYATCGRGATWYTGYGCGCMAACAGYAGYCAGGCCAARGGKCGTGTTGAACGGGCSRACCGMACGYTWCRKSAKCRMTYRRYYRRSRWWYTCMKRYKRKCGRMMRYSKSTSAYAYKGGYKSMGMYMRMGSKYWCSYGCSCGGTTTCATAGAGCGCTATAACGCCAAGTTTGCAAAGGTCCCACGTCGTTCGGACAATCTGCACAGGCCCATGAACATCGAACCCGACGGGCTGCGCGATGTGTTTTGCTTGCGAGATGAGCGTTATGTCGGTCAGCAACTGGCATTTTCCTATGAACGCAAGCGGATCATCCTTGAGGAAAGTGAGATCAGTCGCGGCCTGCCCGGCAAGTACGTGGACACCTATGCATTCCCGGACGGACGGCTGGACATCCGCTGTAAGGGTATCACACTGCCCTACTCTGCCTTCGACAAGGATCAGCGTGTCACCCATGCTGCTATTACGGAGAACAAGCATCTGAGCGCAGTGCTGGAGTTCTCAAGAAGGAGCAGGACAAAGGAGCTCCGAAGAAACGCCGGGCAGGAAAACAGCGCAGCCGGTATCAGCCTACAGGTCGCCGCAACGACGGTTGGAACTCCAAATTGGCCCGTCGCGCCAAGGCTTGCGCAGCCAGTCAGGGCTGTAGCTCTGACCATATTCCGTCAGAACGAAAGCGCAGACCTCATC
>NVTR01000030.1 GCA_002732955.1 Marinosulfonomonas sp. | reverse complement strand
GGGCACGGGAGCACCGCCGGATCTGCTCGGGTCATCTGGGACCGCAAATGCACCCCAGATGGTGGCAAGGACCACAATCACTAGAGTCGCATATACGAACCGCCAGAGTCCATTTGCCATGCCCCATGTCCACATTGCGAAAGCAGTCAATGCTGACAGTTCAAGCAGAAATCGAAGTGCCAAATTTGCGGAGTTCATCGAAGGATCATACAGCGGATAATCATTCTTGCCAAATATCACCTTGCTTGCATAGCAGACGTTCATCCAACACCAAGGTGCAGCCATGCGGCGAGTGACTGCTTTGAGCCCAAATTGACCAAAACGACGGACGCAGCGATTAGCGTGGATCGCGGATGTCTGCCGTAATTCGGGGTCTTAGCTAGCCTGTATTCGGGCCACGACGGATTTCAGCCAATCGGCGAAAGCCAGAATTCGCACGTCAGGTTGCTGTGTTTCAGGATAAACCAGGTATTGCCCACGGGCCTTAATCGCCAGCGGATTAACAACGACCAGACTCCCCGTGGCCAGTTCGTGCCGGATTAACATATTGTCAGTAAACAACGCCACGCCGCCGCCGGAAGTGGCAAAGTCAAAGGCAAACCCTCCGTCGTCAAATTCGATGAAATCAAGTTTTGATGTGTCGTCAATCCCTGCCGCCGCAAACCAGTCCAGCCAACGGGTTGAATGGCCCTTTGTCGTTGCCAATGGCAATCGGGTGATCTGTTCGGCAGATACCGGAAGTGCCAACCCTTCCACCAGACTGGGCGAGCAAATGGGGATCAACCATGGGACTTGCGGGCGAAGTTACCCATATCCAACTATTTTTATTGCTGCCACCAAGTGCAGATATGCCTAGCTGAGGCAGTCAGGCCAGATTGGCCCAAACAGTTGGTCGGGCAGCGTCGGCTGGCGTTGCCCGTAACAGCCTCAAATCCAATGAAACATTCAGTCGGTTTTGGCGCTTAACAAATGGCGAAAATATATAAAATCAGAGCATTCACCATGTTTCCCGCCCTTTGCACCCGACCACCAAATTCCCTGCCCAAATTTTGCCGGTTTCGTCGACTAACTATGTTGCAAGCACCTTGGGAATTCTAAAATGAAAACTGATCCTGCAAATCACCACATAACGGGCGACGTCTTGTTGCCTTGCGAAGTACGCAACGTCAGACCTCAGCGGCGCGCCCTGCCTGTCGCGCAGATTTATATCAAAGATCCCAAACCAATAACGACCGAAAAGCCCCCTGCTAAGGGTTGGCACATAACGTTCACTGGCTCATCAAAACCAGCCAAAGATGATAGATTCACTCAGCGCCTGTCACGCCTGAATTAACGCTCAGAATACCGTTATAGGGTCTTTGACCAGACCTTCAGATTATGGCCTCAAATAGCGCGTGAGTGTTTTCTGTGGTCATTTCAACCGGGTTGCCACCCGTACTYGGGTCGTTCAGCGCCGAAACCGTCAACGCKTCAATATCCGYATTTTCAACGCCAAGCCCSGTCAGYGTTTTKGGTATTCCCATGGAATCGTTMAGMTCATCCACATAAGYACAGAAACCRTCAAATCCWCCYWCGATCCCCAGRTAGGCTGCTACCTGAGCAAAAATTCCCTCAATCTTTGGGCGGTTGAACTGTAGTACAGCAGGCATGCACACAGCATTTGTTGTGCCGTGGTGTGTATGGTGAACCGCCCCAATTGGGTGGCTAAGGGCATGGATAGCCCCAAGGCCTTTTTGGAAAGCGGTAGAGCCCATSGCAGCGGCGGACATCATGTGGGAACGGGCCTCTATGTCAGTACCGTCCGCATATGCGCGCGGCAGATACTCCTTGACCAGCCGCATGCCTTCCAGAGCGATGCCCTGGCTCATCGGGTGGTAATGCGGGCTGCTAAACGCTTCGACGCAGTGGGCGAACGCGTCCAGGCCAGTGCCCGCTGTAATGAACTTTGGCATTCCGACCGTTAGCTCCGGGTCGCAAATTACGACAGCGGGCAGCATTTTCGGGTGGAAGATTATCTTTTTCTCATGGATTTCTGAATTGGTGATCAGACTGGCGCGACCAACTTCAGATCCTGTCCCGGCAGTGGTTGGTACAGCTACGATTGGCGCGATGGCATCGGGGTCGGCGCGGGTCCACCAATCCCCAACATCTTCAAAATCCCAAAGCGGGCGGGTTTGCCCAGACATAAGTGCAATGACTTTCGCCAGATCCAGACCCGAGCCACCACCAAAGGCGATCACACCGTCATAGCCACCTTCGCGATATGCCTTCAGGCCGTCGGYGACGTTAACGTCATCAGGGTTTGGATCAACATCAGAAAACAGGCCACGCCCAAGGCCTGCGGCCTCGACAAAATCAAGGGTACGTGTGGTGATATCCATGCTCGCCAGCCCCTTGTCGGTGACCAGCAGAGGTTTGGATATACCGGCGGCTTTGCAGGCATCGGCRATTTCGGAAATTCGACCAGCGCCAAAACGGATCGGTGTTGGATAATTCCAATTTGCGTTAAGAGTCATGGGCTCAGGCCTTTTTGAGGTGGTAAGATTTGGGACGTGTGAGGTTGTGGTATCCAATYACCGACAACCCGCCRCCGCGCCCGGTATTYTTGCAGCCGGTCCAGCACAGGCCCGGATCAAGATAATCGGCGCGATTCATAAAAACCGTACCGGTTTCCAGCTGGTCACCGATGGTTTCGGCGCGGGTCACGTCAGCAGTCCAAAGAGACGCCGTCAGCCCGAATTCGCTATCATTCATCAGCTCAATCGCTTCGGCGTCGTCTTTGACATTCATGATCCCTACGACAGGTCCAAAACTTTCATCCCGCATGACACGCATAGAATGATCCACATTCACCAGAATCTGCGGCATCAGATAGGCGCCGCCATCATCCCCCGGGAATAACGCGGGATCAATCAGCGCCGTTGCTCCGGCGGCAATCGCCTCGGATGTTTGCGCACGAACTTCGGCTGCGAAGCGCACATTAGCCATCGGGCCAAGCGTGGTTTCCGGGTCCARTGGATTGCCCAGCTTGTAGCCGTTCACAATCGCCACCGCCTTTTCAACAAACGCGTCGAACAGGCTTTCAGTTACATAAATCCGCTCAATCCCGCAGCAACATTGGCCCGAATTGAACATGGCTCCGTCGATCAGGGTATCAACAGCCGCATCCAGGTTTGCGTCTTCCATGACATAGCCGGGGTCTTTACCGCCCAATTCCAGGCCGATGCCGGTGAACGTGCCAGCCGCAGCGGTTTCCATCGCGACGCCGCCACCAACTGAGCCGGTGAAATTCACAAAGCCAAACGACTTGGCCGCGATCAGTGCCGATGTGGTTTCATGGTCCAGGAACATGTTCTGGAACACGTCTTCCGGTATGCCAGCCTCATGGAAAGCCCGCGCCATGCGTTCACCTACCAGCAGTGTTTGGGTAGCATGTTTCAACAACACAGCATTACCCGCGATCAGGGCTGGGGCCACTGTGTTAACAGCCGTCATGTAAGGATAATTCCATGGGGCAACAACCAAAACAACGCCGTGGGGTATCCGTTTGATATATCGTTTGAAATTTTCGTCCTCGGACACTTCAATATCCGCCAGCGCGACTACAGCGATGTCCGCCATGTGGCTCGCGCGTTCATTGAAACCACCAAATTCACCGCCATACCGAACGGGACGCCCCATCTGGTGGGCCAGTTCGGGTACAATTTCGTCGTTCATCTCGCCGACGCGAGCAACACCGGCCTGCACCAGTTTGGTGCGTTCAGATAGCGGGCGCGCCGCCCATTCAACCTGGCCTTTAGCTGCACGGGCGACCGCGTCATTAGCCTGATCCATCGYCWKYMYRKRWYGCKMAKMSWRAMMKRMYCMMTMWWKGKRYSWAWTRCAWTWSWRWSYTMKTRWCWWSMYKTCAGGCCCTCTCAAATCCGCGGGCRATTTCGTAGTCGGTAACCACGCGCTCGAACTCTTCAACTTCCCATTCGGCAGCSCGTGTGTAGTGCTCAACCACATCGTCGCCAAGGGCCGAACGTAGCATTTTTGACGCCTTCAATGTCGCAGCTGCGTCACGCAATGTGGACGGTATTTCACCTGCATCGCTCTTTTCATATGCGTCTCCGGAAAGCGGTGGTTTCAGGTCCAGTTTTTCCTCAATTCCTGCAATGCCGGCGGCTATCTGAACCGCCTGCGCAAGATAGGGATTCATATCCGACCCGCCAATCCGGCATTCCACGCGAACGGCCTTGCTGCCTTCGCCAACCAGCCGGAAACCGGCGGTCCGGTTGTCAACCGACCAGACCGTGCCCGTTGGCGCAAACGAACCTTTTTGAAAGCGTTTGTAGCTGTTCACATAGGGCGCCAGAAAATATGTAAAGTCTGCCGAATATTTGATCAGCCCGGCCATATACTGGCGCATCAGTTCGGACATGCCAAAGTCACCCTTGGCATCGTAAAACGCAGGCTTGCCGTCTTTCCAAAGCGATTGATGCACATGGCTGGCACTACCAACCCGGTCCTTGTGCCACTTGGGCAGAAACGTAACTGAGCGCCCTTGCTGCCAGGCAATTTCCTTGGTCGCGTGTTTGGCAATGGTGTGATTGTCGGCACATTCAAGCGCCTCGGCGTAGCGAATATTCAGTTCTTCCTGCCCGGCCTCGGCTTCACCTTTGGTCCCTTCTACCGGGATGCCAGCGGCATACAGGTGGTTGCGCAGCGGGCGCATGATGTCTTCTTCTTTGGTGGTTTGCAGGATGTGGTAGTCTTCGTTATAGGCGCTGATCGGCGTCAGGTCGCTATAGCCCTCGCGCGCCATCTCGGCGAAGCTCTTTTCGAAGATAAAAAACTCCAGCTCGGTCGCCATTATGGCACTGAACCCCATACCTTTCAGTCGCTCAATCTGCGCCTTTAGAATGGCGCGGGGACTGTGCGGAACGGGTTTGTGCGTGTGGTGATCCAGCACATCACACAGTACCATCGCTGTGCCCTCCAGCCACGGCATCAACCGCAGTGTTGAAAGATCAGGCTTCATAATATAATCGCCGTAGCCCGCCCGCCAACTGGTCGAGGCATAGCCCTCAACGGTGTACATCTCCAGATCGGTGGCCAGCAGGTAATTGCAGGCATGGGTTTCTTCCCACGCGCTTTCAACAAAATGATGGCCCAAGATACGTTTGCCCATCAAGCGACCCTGCATGTCGATCAGACACACCAGAACCGTATCGATCTCGCCGTTTTTTATGGCCTTTTTCAGGGCGTCAAATGTCAGATTGCCGGGCATATCAGAACTTTCAGGTGATTAAAGGGAACGGAAGTCGCCTATTGCTGGCGACTTCCGAATTTGGTTTATCGCAAGTATTACCGTTTAGAAAGTGTACGGCGGTCCTGCTTGTTCCCTTATTGCTGCGTACTCACGGAATATACCGACAAGCTTAGCWGCGGTGTCGTTGGTATCTGCGATCTCGTCCCAGAACACCTTRGCCGCGTCTTCTACTGCAATCCATTCATCCGCTGGAATCGTTGTCAATTCCAGCTTTTCACCGCTTGCACGCAGTCGGGCTTCACCGCCCCAATACCACTGATAGCGATACGTGTGGCTTGCTTCGATCCCGGCCATAACAACCTGCTTAAGGTGATCCGGCAGTTCTGCCCATTTCTTGGCGTTCACATARAACGAACCGATCCATGCACCRGATATGTTGTTRGTCAGGAAGTAGTTGGTCACATCGGCCCAACCCACTGTGTAATCCTCGGTGATACCGGACCATGCCATACCGTCAAGTTCGCCGGTTTGCACTGCAACTTCTGCATCAGCGTAAGGAATATTGACCGACACCACMCCAAACTGCGCCAGAAAGCGACCCGCTGTCGGGAAGGTGTAAAGACGCAGGCCGTCCATGTCAGCCAGGCTGCGGATCGGCTTTTTCGTGTTGAAGTTACACGGGTCTTGCCCGGCAGCAGATAGCCATGCAATGCCTTCTTTGGCGTATGCTTCACGCCAGATGTCAGCCAGTCCATACTGGTGGAACAGCGCCGGCACATCGAGCGCGTGCTTGGTGGCCAGCGGGAAGTAGCCGCCAAAGACCGTTACGTCGGTAGGTGCGGCCATTGAATCGTCATCCGAATGCACGGCGTCGATTGTGCCTGACTGCATAGCACGAAACAGTTCGCCGGTTGGTACGATCTGGTCGGCATAGAACAGTTCAACTTCCAGCTCACCATTTGCCGCGCCGTTGATATAGTCAACTGCAGGCTTGGTCACATGTTCGCCAAGTGCAGAGCCCGCATACGTCTGAAGACGCCAGCGGATTTTGCTTTGGGCGTGGATTGCCGGAGCGGCAAGTGTAGCCGGTACAGCCACCGCAGCCGCAGTAATAAATTTACGTCTGGTAGTCATTAGTACTCTCCTTGTTTAACATCGTTGTCGTTYYTTMTWWNACGCTCCCGTAGGAAAAATCGTTACAAACCATATACATAGTGTGGCAACCAAAGTGCGATATCCGGGAATACCATTATCATGATCAGTGACAGAAGCATAACCATGACGAACGGAAATACAGATCCGTAAATATCACGAATGGTAATCTCGGGGGGGGCCATCGCCCGCATCAAAAACAGGTTATAGCCAAATGGCGGTGTCATATAGGCGATCTGCGTGGTGATCGTGTAAAGGATACCATACCAGATCARATCAAACCCCAGTGAATGGGCCAGCGGCACATAAAGCGGCGCCACGATCACCAGCATCGCGGTGTCATCCAGAAACGTACCCATGATGATRAARCTGAGYTGCATCAGGATCAGGATCGTCCAGGGGCTCAGGCCCATTTGTTCGGTGAACAGGTTGTCGATGGCTTTTACCGCCCCCAGCCCATCAAATACCGCGCCAAAACCCAGAGCGGCCAGAATGATCCACATGAACATACAGGATATGGCAAGGGTTTGGCGCACCGAATTCTCAAACACTGTGCGGGTCATGCGTTTCTTGAGGACAGCAGCAATAAACGCTGTCATGGCACCGATTGCGGAACTTTCCACAAGGCTGGTCCAGCCATTGATGAAAGGGTACATCATAGCCACGAATATCACGATTGGCAGCACGCCCGCACGCAACAGRCGCAGTTTTTCGGCCATTGGAACGTCGCGCTCTTCTGGTGACAGTACCGGCCCCAGTTCAGGTTGRATTTTGCAGCGAATGTAGATGTAAAGAATGAACAGTGCCGCCATCATCAATCCCGGAAAGACACCGGCAAGCCACAATTGCCCGACGGGTTGACGCGCAATCATCGCATACAGCACCAAAACCACCGACGGCGGAACGAGGATACCTAGCGAAGAACCCGCCTGAATGACCCCTGTCACCATGCGTTTATCATAACCACGTCGCAATAATTCGGGTAGCGCGATGGTGGCACCAATCGCCATACCCGCAACGCTCAGACCGTTCATCGCCGACACCAGCACCATCAGGCCGATAGTCCCGATAGCCAGACCACCATGCACCGGCCCCATCCAGACATGGAACATTTTATACAAGTCATCGGCGATTTTGCTTTCCGACAAAATATAGCCCATGAAGATGAACATCGGCAGGGTCAGCAGCGGATACCATGTCATCAGCTTGATGGCGGCGGTGAACGGAATGTTTGACCCTCCCGGCCCCCAGAGCAGGATGGCTGCCAATGCAGCAACMCCCCCGATGGCRCCAAACACCCTTTGTCCGGTCATCATCATCAGCATCATGGTTGCGAACATCATGATCGCGATCATCTCATAGGACATCAGAGTTTAATCCCTTTGATCGTTGCGATGTCCTTGGCCAATTCAGAAATCGCCTGCAATAACATCAGGAAAAATCCAAAAACCATAATCACTTTGACCGGCCACATATATGGACGCCAGGGTGTCGCACTCAGTTCCAAACGCCCCAATACTTCGTTGAAACCCTCAACCCCGCCAGTGGTGAAACCAACCAGTAGATGCCAATAAAACGAAAACGGTTCGGTTCTGTCCCAGGGTGCACCCAGAGAGTACGCAGTTGACTCAAGGGCACCGTAAAGCAGAACACTAAGGTAGAAAATCAGCACGAATACGGTAAACGCATCAAACCACGCTTTTTTACGGGTATTCCAGTCGCCGTAAAACAGATCCATCCGCACATTCGCCCCCAGCTGGATCGAATACGGTCCGCCCAGAATGTAATAAGCGACCATCGAGAATTGCGCAATTTCAAGCGTCCAGAGCGATGGCAGGGCGAATGTTTTGGAAAACGACGACCACAGCAGCACGCCAATCATGACAAAAATTCCGTACATCATGATGCGGCCCAGCCGGTAATTCACCTTGTCGACCACGCGAACATAGGTGCTGACTATTCGTTGCATGCCATGTCCTTTTTAACCAAACTAACACCCTGCGCCTCTAGGGCTGCCCGCAACCAGCCTGCAAGCATCTGAGCGATGTCATCCTGCTGTTGCGACGTGGCGATCCGGTCACTGCGAACTTCCAGCATGACATTTAACAAGCCTGCCCCGATGGCATGTTCTTTCAATGTGTGCGTCACCCCGTCTTCAGGTCCGTAGGGATCATTGCGCAAAACCATCATATCAGTGTGCTTCCCGGCGATTGCCAACATCTGGTCCGCAAGTCGCGCATCGCTATCGTGCAACACGCCGGTTTCCACGGAACGTTGTTGCCCCAGATAGATCGGTGTAAAACTGTGGATCGTGATCAAAACCGGGCTGGACACTTTTGCAAGGGATTCTGCCAACGTCGCGCGAAACGGATCATAATAACGCACCACCCGGTCAGCGCGGGCATCATCGTCCAGCCCGGCATTTCCGGGAATATCGAATATTTCGCTTTTTATGGGCATTGCGTCCGGGGCGGTTGGCGGGCGGTTGCAATCATAAACCAGACGCGAGAYCCCGCTTGCCACAAGCGGTGCGTCCAACAATGCGCTTAGTCGTTTAGAAAGCTCCAACGCGCCGGGATCCCAGGCTATGTGGCTTTTCCGGACACTTTCAGACAGGCCCAGACTGTTAAGTTGTGCCGGGATATAGTTTGAGGCGTGTTCGCAGACCAGAACSRCCGGGSYKGCRCCCGCAGCRTTGATCACAACGGCAGGCAGGCCCAAWCYATCGTCYGCATWATCACTACCARTCATCATCTGCCAAATGTCCCCCACCCGATATTTGTCTTGATGTATCGGCGTTCTGTCAACACAATACTGAAAAGATTTTTTCAGATAGATGAAAGCTGATAGATTACGCAACAAAGCGAGGTGCCGGARTGCCWGAGAATCTCAAGACTATCGCKGAYCGCCTGCAAGTCAGACTWGACACGCTGACCCGTGCYGAACGCCAGCTTGCCCATTCAATACTTGAAAACTACCCGGTATCCGGGCTTGGGCCAATCACATCGGTTGCTGAGAACGCCAAGGTTTCAACGCCTACCGTCGCGCGAATGGTTCAGAAACTGGGATTCAAGGGCTACGCCGAATTTCAGACAGTACTGCGCGAAGAACTAAAAGCAAAAATATCCGGCCCGATTGCCAAACGCGCAACCTGGGCAGGCGCCGCCCCCGACGGACATATTTTGAACCGCTTCACCGAAGCTGTCATCGGTAATATACGCCACTCTCTTAGCCAAATCGACATCCAGACTTTCGACGATAGCTGCGCATTTTTGGCTGATCTTGATCGTTCAATTTATGTGGTCGGCGGCCGGATTACCCGATCTCTGGCGGATTATTTTTTTCTGCACATGCAAGTGGCACGCCCGGATGTTACTCATATTCAATCAATTTCCAACGCCTGGCCGCACTATCTTCTGGATGTGAAGGAAGGCGACGTATTGGTGATATTTGATGTTCGTCGCTACGAAAACAGCACATTGAAGCTGGCGGAAATGGCTGCTGAACGCGGAGCGAAGATTGTTCTGTTTACCGACCAGTGGTGTTCGCCAATCAATAAATTTGCGGATTGTTGTTTCAGCAGCCGGATCGTCGTGCCATCTGCCTGGGATTCAAATGTTACGGTCTTACTGCTACTCGAAACCGTCATTGCCGAAGTACAGGAACRAACCTGGCCGATAACCAAAGAGCGTATGCAGGGGTTAGAAGAAATGTTTGACCGGACTAGATTTTTTCGCAAATTTACCTGATTCTGGCTTAGAATGTTACTTCCACGCCCGGCAATTTCAGCCCCTTGACCATCTCACGTAGTTCCTGACGGGCGGCAACATTTGAAATGTTCATCTGCCCTTTAACACCGATATCTTTCAGGTCCAGCAATGTCAGCCCACGTGGGAACAGTTCGCGGAATATAACCCGCTCGCCAAATCCCGAAGACACCCGAAAACCGATACGCTTGGCAAGATCATCCAATGCTTCGCCAATTTTCTTTTTGTTGTGCATATTCTGCGCGCCCAGGCGGTTACGCACGACCACCCAGTCAACTGGTTTTAAGCCGGCCTGCGAACGTAACTGACGCGCATTCCAGACCATTTCAGAATATACTGAAGGACCAATGATTTTATTGGTTTCCCCATCAACATGTGCCAGCAGATCAAAATCTACATAGCTGTCATTCATCGGTGTAACCAATGTATCAGCCAGTGAATGGGCAACCTGGCTAAGACGTGTATGCGAGCCTGGGCAATCTATCAGTATGAAATCGCAAGTTTTTTCCAGCGCCGTAACCGCAACAGAAAGCCTGCGATCATAAACGTTTTCGCCTGCCTTCAAAGCCGAGCGATCAATCTCTGGCAGATCATGGTATTCAGGTGTTGGTAGGGAAATATCATGCAGCTTGCAGAAGTTATGCCGGTTTTCCATATAGCGCGCAAAGGTCCGCTGACGTAAATCCAGATCCAGCGCACCGACTTTGTGGCCCAAACGCGCCAAGGCGGTTGCAACATGCATTGAGACCGTCGATTTGCCAGCCCCGCCCTTTTCGTTCCCGACGACGATAATATGCGCCATTTTTTTATTCCTACTGCCCGATCTATGCCCGCCCTTTGGCTTGCATCGGGTATATGTTGTGTTTCGAAAAATAGAAAGCAGGACATGCAGGTTAGAGCGAAATGTTGGTGGCGCGGCAACAATCCACCTCCTTGAGAATAAGTGCAAACAAGCATATTCAACCTAATTCGTTTACCAGTGAATTCTGACTTCCAGCCCACCATAAATCGAGTCCAGAAATTCCAGTTTCCCATCATTCTGGGCCGCAATATCGGTACTAATGGCCAACCCCAGCCCAGTGCTTTGCGAATTTGTATCCAGCCGGCCACCACGCTCGAGAACCGAACCCAGCCGATCTGCCGGAATACCGGGACCATCATCCGCAATACTAATCCAGCCACTGGTCTCGCCATCATTGCCAGCAGAAACTTCAACCCGTGTATTGGCCAATTTCCGGGCATTATCCAGGATATTTCCAACCAGCTCAGACAGATCATGCTCATCAAATGGCGTGACCAGATCATCGGGTATTTTCGTGTTCCACTCYAGTTCCGCGCCCCTTGGCAGCTTYTTAATACTCGCGACCATTCTTGCAATCACCGGTCCGGAAAAAACAAAGGTTTTCAAAGATGTGCCAGAACTGGCCCGCGCCAATTCCCGCTCAACAAAATAGTGCATTGACGAAATTTGSTCTTCGATCTCGGCGGCTTTTTCCGGTTGGCCATCGGCCGCAATATCCTGCGCCAAAACCCGCATAACCGTCAGCGGCGTTTTTAACCCATGTGCCAGATCACCCGCCCTTGTTCGCGCTGTCACCAATGAGGCTTCGTGTAAATCCAGTAATTCATTCACCTCATCGACAAGCGGTTTTACTTCACTTGGAAACTGACCCGTCAACCGGCTATCTGTTCCCGCGCGAATATTTTCAATTCGCCCTCGCAACAATTGTAAAGGTGCCAACCCGATGCGCACTTGCGCCCAAGCCGCCAGCAARAGCCCGGTAAACATGARCAATAGCCAACCAATCAGGCTCTTGCGAMACCCAGCCGCCGCCGCGGCAACTTCATTGTCGTCAATCCCTACCGACAATACCGCCCTTCGCTGTGCATCTCCTTCACCAAGCAAAATAGACCATCCGGAAACCAGCAGCGTTGTTCCAATTGGTGAGCTTGACTTGGATTTAAATTGCACCCCCGGCGTAAAATCATGCGGCACATCAAAAGTCCCGCCCCAAAGCGATCTTGACMGGACTTCCGGCCCATCCAATTCCTGCACCTGCCAATAAAGCCCGCCAAATGGTTGCTCGAAACGACGATCCAGCAGCGGCACGACCTGTATTGCGCCTTGTGCATCAAGTTGCAGGTTGGTGGTCAATTGCTCCAGATGTTGCTCTAGCTCGCTGTAAACGCGGTCCTCAAAATATTCAAAAAACCGCGCATTTAAAACAAATGTGGTGGCAACCAGTGCCAGTGCAATCGATAGAAAAGACAATAGGAAAAGACGAAACCCAAGGGATGGGATTTTCATTCTGGCGCCTCAATAAAGTAGCCAAACCCCCGGCGTGTTTTCAATATATCTGCTTTCAGTTTTCGTCGCAGACGCCCCACCAACACCTCTAGGGCATTGCTGTCAGGTTCCTGATCCTGAAAGTAAATATTTGCTGCCAATTCTTCCTGGGAAAAAACCCGCCCCGGTTCGTRGATCAGAAAACTCAACAACCTGAACTCCAAAGGTGTCACATTTACCGGAATACTATCCACAAACACCTGCTTTTGTTTGGTGTCCAGCATCAGATCGCCAGCAACAATCTGAGTTTTCTTTTCGCTACCAGTGCGTCGAAGCAGGGCCCGCAGTCGTGCCACAAGTTCTTCCATGTGGAATGGTTTCACCAGATAATCGTCTGCACCGGCATCAATTCCCGCAACTCTTTCGGTCCACTTACTTTTCGCGGATAGCAGCATCACAGGCATATTTACCTGCTCGTTGCGCCAGTTTCTTAACACGCTCAAACCGTCCAGCTTTGGCAATCCGATGTCCAAAATTGCGGCCGAATAATCTTCGGTACCGCCCTTAAACCAAGCATCCTCACCGTCTGTCGAAATCTCCGGAATAAACCCGTTATGGCGCAGAACTTTTTCTATGGAAGTCGCGATCGCCGCTTCGTCCTCTACCACCAATATTCGCATCAACAGCCTACAATTCTTTCAATGCGACCGGTACGTGCCGATACGATTACAGTCTCAAGATGTCCGGTTTCCGATATCGCCCGAAGCCGATACCGTGGCCGCCACCTGAACCCAGTAAATTCAACCCTAATAATGCGCCCYGAATAGGCCGCCATAAGYCCTGGCCAGACCTGATCTAACGGCTTTGCATAACCAGCCTCAACCGCTTCCTGCGCCCGCTTCATGTCATTTTGGCCAATCGTTACCGGACCGCCAGAGCTGTCCATCTCATCGGTGCCGCAGCGATCTCTTGCCACCACGTCGAATTCCAGCTCATCAACATTGCTTGGCGCTGTCGGCGGTGTCGGTGGCGTTGGGATTGATGCCCCAGAAGGCGGGGACACACTACTTGATGCACGCGCGGAACTAAGCGTTAAGAAACTGGGTGCGACGTAAACCGTTGCAGCCATCAACCCCAACCGGGCCAGTGCTTTCCGCCGGGAGATATTGTTCTGATTTAGCTCACTGTTTTTCATTTCCGGACTACTCATGACAATCGTCAACATAGACTTCATGTGGCTGATTGCCCAGTGGGTCAGCTACCGCAGGTTTAACCAATCCATTGTCAACAAACTGCTGAACCGTGGCAGATACATCGTACTGAATTTTTTCAAGCAGTTGATCCGGAAAAACTGTCGCCAGTATCTCTACAATCTGCGCGACGCTTGCGGGCTGCTCCAGTATCCGCCAGATATTAGTCGCCCCGGCATTTAAATAGTGAATATTTCGCCCGCTTGGATCAGATAGAAATCTGTTATCCTCGGTAGAAATTTCTTTGACGCCATCGGCCTGGATCAACGCAGTCTCGCGCCAATCCGCAATTTCCGAGACATTCTCAGGTTCCGCTGCCTGTCCAAATATTGTCCCAGCACCTTTCTCAATTACAGCCGGGCTACATTCCCAATTCGCAAAATGCTCTTCAAGCAGCCCGATAGCCATTTCAACATCGCTGTATTGCATGACATAGGCCGGGGCGTTGCTTGCCAACGCCGCCAATATCTCCAGAATACCGTCCGAATTCATTGCCCGTGAAAAATTTTGCKTRAKCARRGWWKYRAGTGYYTCGGAKYKWKMSACAASYTYGATMNACGGSTTAACATTCTCTTTTTGCTCCAGAAAAACCAGCGCYCCAATAAGAACGGTATCGCCGAATTCAGCCAACTCCCCGGGGTTTGGAATCACATACTGGTACTGGCGATTGGCAATATACCCGCGATTGTTKATGTAACGCTCTGCTTTCTCGCCGATCTGCTCCACAACCGGCAGCCGCAACCGCGGCGCAATACCATGTGAGATTCCACAAATCTGGTTCTCATCATCAATTACCAGCGGTAAAAAATCATCTGTATATAACCTGTAGCCCGCTGCCATCATCGCCACTGACAACGTACTTTTGCCAGCCCGCCGTGCATTGGGAAATACCACCAATCTGCCGTTCATTTCGACCGCCGCACCGTGCAAACAAAGTAGTGACGGATCAGCGCGCAAATGCGCCCAGGCCAGYTCAACGATCATTGAACAAATCGTATTCACCGGATCAGTATAGGAAACCGGCTCCTCCATGAAGGGAGAAGAAATTGTATAGCGCTTATCTTTGTAACAAACGCTGGCAAATACCGGGCTTTCAGAATCTGCGCTCAGTTCAAACGGCCAATTCAAAAACACAGCACCCAAAGCATCGAGAAACCGCTGATCCACATTCAATGAAACAGCGGCCCCAAGATTTTGAAACGTGAGTAGCGTGGTGGTTRGCATTGTAGCGAYCCTAAGAAATTCCTTCGCATTATACAGCAGGATTGGCGGGCCAGATCAAATACTCCGCGACCTGGCCCACTTCATAAACTCAGGCTGGATATTAAAGCCCGTTATCCGCCTGACACTGAACGTAATCAGGGTCGGCCAGGTTTTCAGCRCCACAAGAATCTAAATCCGCACTCGACCCACTGGATTTGCTCGGGCCGCTGGATGAACTGGCTTCACTTGTAGTGCTCGCTTCGCTCGCCTCACTGGCATTACTTGAACTGCTGGCATTGCTTGAACTGCTGGCACCACTGGCTGCATGTGCAACGGAAAGCGTTGTCAGTGCGGGAATGCTATACGCCATGAAAGCAACGCCTCCTAGACGGCTCAGTGCTTTGCGGCGGGTCATTGTCGAAGCATCAGCATCGTTGTTTGTCTTCTTCATAATTTATCCTTTAAGGCGTTGTTTAGATTGGGTACCCGACATCTATACCCCAGGGTACATATCAATTTGCTGACCTTCTATGTAAGCAAACTGTCAGGTCCACTCGACTACACCACGCAGGACAATCCACACATCGCTGAGGAGCCAATGAAACCAACCACATTAATTCGAACACTGGGAATATTACGCAAAACCCATTCGCTTCTTGGGGTTTTTATATTTCCACTGGTGCTGGTGGCCGGGTTTACCGGGTTTTACCTGAACCACTCCAGCTCACTCTTTTCATTTTTAGCCTCCCAGGAATATGACGAATCTCAGTTCGTCACATGGTCAGACGTAGTGCCTACAACCGTCACCAGCGCCAGCGCATTAGCAAACACCATATGGCCAAAATCCGAAATCACTCGACTATTTCGAAAAGATTACCATAACCGGCCCAGCTACTTCGTCGAAACGCCAGATGGCACCCTTATTGTCAGTCGCGAGACCGGGCATTATTTTGTTAAAACCGGATTCACCCGAACAACCTACGCCCCCGATGGTGAGCTGATAAACAAAAAATTCTACTGGGGTGCACTGTTCAAGTCGTTGCACGTCCGGGGCTGGCCAAGTGATCGCTTTGGGACCCTGCTCGGCGATATCACCAGCATTGCATTAATGCTCTTTGCTATTTCTGGTGCAATCGTTTGGTGGACCCCCAGAATTCGACGCCTCCGGCGTAAGTCCTAACGCAAACGGCCTGTGCTATTCGCAGTCGGTTTGGTAAAAGTTGCCGGCCCTGTGTTGCAGCTTGGAATTATGGTTGTGTAATAGTTGAATGGAACCCTAACCTGCGCCCGGCTGAACTAAAGCAACAACTTATTGACGGCCAAAATAGGTATTGAATCTTGCTTCAAATTCATTACTTTATCAGTTGATAAATATCCTTGTTGAGGGTCGTCTAACATGGAGCTCAAAGGTAGTTACGATCTTCATGGATCGAAATCCGAAGTTTGGGATATACTCAATTCTGCCGAAAGTTTGCAGAGGATAATTCCGGGATGCATTAGTGTTCAGGCCTCGGACGATACAAATTTTCAGGCGAAGATTGTCACCCGTGTTGGTCCGCTAAAAGTCAACTTTACCGGAACGGCTAATTACGTTTATCTAAATCCCCATGATGGTTTCACGATCGAAGGCAAAGGCGAAGGCGGCCCGGCAGGTTTTGTGAAGGGTTCGGTGAAAATCACCCTGGAATCGCCCGTATCGGGGGTGACAAAACTATCTTATGTCGCCCAAACCAGCCTGGGTGGAAAACTTGCATCCCTTGGCAGCAGGCTTTTGGAAGCGATCTCTCGTCGTAATATCGACCACTTTTTTACCAGCCTCCAGCGCGAGCTTTCTGGGGATATTGAACAGCCCGGAGCACTTCTCTCGAACACGCGACCAACAGCCGCTGCGGGTTCGTCGCGCAATTCTTATCTGCCATTGCTGAACACTATTATTTTCGCCGCTATTGCCGTCGCACTTTGGGTTATTGCCCTGAAATAACCCGCGTAAACTCGCCCTACATGATACTTGTAAGGCCCGTTGCCAACCAGGGAAATGCCCAAATCATCGCGGCGACAATCAGTATCATCACCAGATAAGGCACTGAACCGGCAAATATTTCGGACAGAGTAACGTCGGGGTCGGGGACACTACCCTTTACTGTATAGACCAACAATCCAAACGGTGGCGTCAACAATCCGGCCTCGATGACCAATATTCCGAAAATTGCAAAGGCCACGGGATCGAATCCTGATTGCATCACCAGCGGAACGAAAATCGGGACTGTCAGCAAAATGATTGAAACTGAATCAATCAACATTCCGAGTAGTAACCAAATAACAGCGATGATCAGGACCATGATCGACGGGCTGACCCCAAGATWATTAAAGAAWTCCTGGATAATGTTTACAATGCCGCCAAAGGCCAGAAGCCGGGAATACATGCTGGCAGTAATCAGCAAAAACAATATCGGTGCCGTAGTTTTACCCGCATCATAAATAGCCTGCATTAACTGTGGGCCGCGCATCCCCTTGGCGAAGCCCAGTATCAGTGCACCGATCACTCCGATGCCCGCAGCCTCGGAAGGTGTGAAGAACCCGCCCCATATCCCCCCAATTACCATTGCAATCAAGGCAAGGATTCCCAGACCGCCCAGTCGCTTGCTGCGTCTTTGTTCTGGGGATTCCTGATCAGAAAAATCTTGCATTATCGACGGCGCAATATCCGGGTTTCGAATTGCTTTTACGACGTTGTAGGCAGAAAACAACAGGGCAAGGGCAATGCCCGGTATGACGCCCGCCACGAACAGGGCACCAATTGAGATTTCAGTCAGGATGCCCCAGACGATCAGCAATATACTGGGGGGATCAACATCCCAAGACAGGCACTGCCCGCGACGGCCCCAAGTGCAAATTTTCGATCGTAATTATAACGCCGCATTTCAGGATACGCGACCCGACTGAACGTTGCCGCCGAGGCGACCGAGACGCCGGTAACCGCCGCAAAAATTGCGTTGCCAGCAACTGTTGCCACGGCCAAACGTCCCGGTATTCTGGACAGACCACGAACACACAGACGGTACAGATCGGTCGCCGCACCGGATTTCGCCCATCAGGACAAACAGCGGAATGACGGCAAAAATCTGATTTCTAATTGCGTCATATGCGGTCGAACCGATAATTGATAACGCCGCGTCCACGTTGCCCAAAATCAGGTACACACCTAGACCAGAGACAAGACCAAGAGCGACCCCAATGTGAATCCCAAACAGGATCATCACAAAAATCACGCCCAAAAGCATCAGTACAATTTCGGAACCCAAATTCCCGTCTCCCTGATCGGATGTTTTCCTGAACCCGCCTTAAATTGTGTTTTTTGGCCGGACAGTATTCGGAATATTTGCCAACTGAATATGCTCGCCGACAAAACGGCCATGGCCAAGACGATCGCCCGAACAGGATAGGTCGGCACCCGCATCGCCCCTTCGCCTTCGTATTCGCCAATCCTCCAGGCTTCCAACAAAGGTTCATACGACCCGACAGCAAGGGCAATGAAGAATATGAGCCCAAGCGAACAGGCCGCCAATTCTATTGCGGCACGGAACCAAGGCCCGACCCAGTCAAGAATAATGGTTGTGCGCAGCATCGCCCCAACCAATATCGCCAACGGAATTTGGAGAAACATTATGGTAACCACTGAGTTCTTGATAATCTGCGGTGCCGAGCAACGGGTGATTGAAAACAGCCCGGCCAACAACATCTACTAAAATGATTACCGCCAGGACCAGCACCCAGGCAGACGATACGATGTGAAGAAATTTGGAAACACGGGTCTGTATGTTGTCAGCCATCCCAAGTCCCCCAATATCGATCTGAAATCTGGTGATACCGTACCCGGAACACGGCGAAAGGCAAATGTATTTATCGGATGATAAATGTCGCCATTATTACGAGTCTTTCTATTGCCAAAATTGGTCAATCAATGCCTATTCAGTCACTTTTCCGGCAATCTGTAAGCTTAACACAGGCTTATTTATCATACGATCAATAAKGGGTAAATGGTTCAAAACTGCTGCAAGCTGCTCTCCCGAACCTGGATACAAAAGCCAGCGTCGTCAGAGGCATGCTATCGTCGGAAAAGCGCAAGTTTTGCCTATGCGAGGAGGATACTAGGACTAATGAAGCCAATTAATAAATATCTTACCGCGGCCGCGTTGGCGACCGGTATGTTTGCCATGGGCACATCTGCCTTGATGGCAGAAAAAATTAGTTTGCGCATTGGTGCGGGCCATCCGGTTGGCCCTACGGTTTACGTGAATGTTGTCGACAGCTACTTTGTTCCCGAAGTAAAACGCCGCGTCGCCGAAGAAACCGATCACACAATCCAGTTTGTCGAGGCGTATGGCGGCACCATCGCCGGTGTGGCCGAAACGTTAGAGGCGGTTCAGTCCGGATTACTGGACATCGGGGCCTATTGTTTTTGTTTTGAACCAGCAAAATTATTTTTGCACAACTTCCCATACTACGCCCCGTTTGGACCACAGGATTCGCTGGAAGAAGTCAAAATTATTCGCAAGGTCTATGATCGCGTGCCGGCCCTGTCCGCTGTATTCGAAGACGACTACGGTCAGAAGCTTTTGGGCCTGAGCCTTTGGGACAATTACCATCTGGGTACCAAGGTTACCTGGGACAGCATCGAGGATGCTGAAAGGCATGAAAGTCGGCGGCGCCGGGCCCAATCTGCCCTGGCTTAAATATGCCGGTGCCGTTCCCGTATCGACCACTCTACCAGAGGGGTATCTCTCTCTGTCGACCGGTGTGTACGACGGTTTCCTAATGTTCCCTTCAGCCTATTTTGGTTTCAAATTCTATGAGCAAGCGCCAGTTTACACATTGATCGGGTTTGGCTCAACAGCGGTCCTTGRATTGACCAWGAACACCAAATCCTTCGAAAAACTGCCTGAGGACGTTCAGAAAATCATTCTTGAGGTTGGCCTTGAGTATGAAATCCAGTCCGGTATTGCCAACAATGAAAAGCAGGCGTTTGGCTTGRAAAARTTGGAAGAAGCMGGTGCAACTATTCAGAGTATTTCTGAAGAGACCCGTACTGCCTGGGCCAAATCTCTGGCCAGCTTTCCGACAGAAATGGCGATGGACGCCGAGAGTCGCGGATTGCCGGGTCGGGAAGTGATGAAAGCATATATTGAAGAAGTCGAAAATGCAGGTATCAGTTGGGCATACCCTTATACAATTGAATAAGACCACTCACGAAAAGCGCAAAAGCGGCGCCTGCGGGCGCCGTTTCTATGTCTTGTCCATAATCGTGGCGATCTCTTTCGGCGCCATCTCCAGATAAGACTCAATATCATAGACCAGAACATTCGTCAGATCATCCGGGACCGGAAGATTGTAAATCAGCTTGCGAACCGCGCGGTAAAAAAACTGGCCGTGCAGGCTCCAGACCATTTCCATTTCCTGTTCAGAAATAGGAACCTGCAATATGTCGGGAAACCCATTTTCTGCGCGCAGCTCTGAGCATATAGGGCGCAGGATTCTTTCTTCCAGAACTCCGAGATAGCGTTGGTTAATACCAACATTTCGAAGACCGGAAAACATGAATATCCGAACCCATTCATAATTGAAAATGGCTTCCTGATACTCRGTATAAAATGTCAGCAARCGCGCGCGCAGCGGGATTGAMCGATCAATCACCAGTGAYGACCATTCGGGYTTCAGGCGACCAAGATAAACCTCTTGATAGACCCTTTCCACCAGACTTTCTTTATTGGGAAAATAGCGATACAGCAGCGGTTGGGTCACACCAATCCTTTTTGCCAGATCACGCGTACGCCCCTCAAATCCTACTTCGGCAAAAAACTTGATGGCCTCTTTGACTATCAGTTTTTCACGATCAACTGGTTGCAATCGACGCCGACCTGCAGGTTTAGTCTTGGCGCCCTCTGGCAAATCTTTTGTGGGCGATGTTCCCAAACTCAAATCTCCGAAAATTACCCATTCAGCGGTATCAGAGCAGCAGTAAAAGTGAAACTGGTATGTTATCGCCGACTGGCAATATTAACGCCCTGATTTCTGTTCAGACATAGGTGATATCCCAGGTTTCCTTAATCTCGGAACCACTTTGCGCAATTATCACCTTAACAGGACAACGCCACGCAAGTTGTTCGCGCAACAAYKCYATCTCTTCCACGGTATTTCGGGTGGTGCCACGWATGGTCAGTCTGACCTCTGGGAACGGCACAACGATCTTTTCAATCCCGAATATTCCGCGGGTATCACAGACCCCCACAACATCAACTTCCATGTCCAGCAGGGTGATATTATTCTCTGTCGCGATTTTATTGATGATGACATTGGTGCAGCCCGCAAGGGAGGCCAGCATATATTCCAGCGGCTGCGGCCCCTCATCGTTGCCGTGATTGCTGGCGGGTTCATCAATCAGTATCTCGAAATCGCGMACCGAAACCTTGGTTARTGTGGKGTTYGGGCAYAYGGATTTGGTCCGAAATATTGCCTTRCCACCACCRCCCCATGCCGCTTTGGGTTTTGCATTTTCTGACAATGTATTCTCCCTAAGATTCAGTCGTTTGCAGATGTGTTTTTCAGATAGTCCCAAGCGCTTTCAAAATACGCTCRGGTGTAAGTGGTGTTTTTCGCACGGTTGCGCCCAATGGAAGCAGAGCATCATTSACTGCATTCAAAACCGCAGARCCCGAGGCRGCGGTACCRGCCTCRCCKACCCCCTTGGCCCCAAGCGGCGTCATTTCAGTTGGYGTGCAGATATGATCGATGTGGATGKCAGGCATCTCGCTTGCCAGTGGYGCCAGRTAATCCGCCATTGTGGCGGTCAACAGTTGGCCTTCATCCGAATACAAACATTCCTCAAACAATACGCTACCCAGGCCATGCACCACGCCACCCCTGATCTGTTCATCGACAAGTTGGCGATTAAGGATGATACCGCAATCCTCAACCACCCAGTGATCGAGCAGCGTCACGATGCCGGTCTCGGTATCGACTTCCAGATACGAAGCCTGCACCCCGTTGGCAAAATCAAACGGTGTCCCTTGCGGAACATAGTGGCGGGATATGGTAAGTTGCGGATGGAAATCTGCSGGYARTGTATCGGGGCGAAAATARGCGAYCCSRCCRATTTCGGACARTTCWATGCGAAACTGCCCGTCAGCCYKGTCGACRAYCTGACYGTCAATCAKWTCCAGATCATTYTGGTCCGCCTGCARGATWACGGCGGCWATTTCCAGRATRCTWTCCTTSAGGGCAAGTGCYGCCTTCATCACCGTWGCGCCGCCAATCCCSGCRCCRCGAGAGGCCCAGACCGCRCCWCCATAGGGCGTMGTYTCCGTGTCCCYGCTAACMACATTCACSTGGTCCACATCAACGCCCAGATAAGTCGCCGCCACCTGCGCCATCACGGTTTCGGTGCCCTGCCCCTGATCSGTWACRCTRACSGAAACCCGCACYTTGCCGGATGGTTCCAGCTTGATCACACAGCCATCMAGCGAYGAAATRCGCGCGCCGCCRATGCCATAAAACGCCGGGCCSGGATTGGTGATCTCGATAAAAGCCGAAATCCCGATGCCGCGATAAATCCCGCGTTTTCGCATTTCCGCCTGCTCGGCCCGCAAAGCGGAATAGTCCATCAACTGTTCCAGCCGCGACAGACATTCCTCATGCGATAACCGTTCAAGGATGTACCCGGTGGCGGTGGTGTGCGGGTACATATCCTGCGTCACAACGTTGCGCCGCCGGATATCAAACGGATCAAGCTGCAGTTTTTTTTTGCAGCCAGATCAACCATGTACTCGGTCACGGTAATACCAATCGGGTGGCCAACAGCACGAAACTGACAAGTCGGGGCCTTGTTTTGCAAMAKAACTTTCAGMACSCCCTCATAATTGGGCATCTTGTAAGGCGCGCCCATAAGGCGAAGTGCCTGATTGCCCTCCATCGCGCTGGTACGCGGATAGACAGAGAACGGCCCGATACCGGTGGCATCATCCACCTCCATTGCCAAAATGTCGCCAGCCTTGGACAAAGCCATCCGCGCATGAACCTTGTGTTCGCGCAGGTGGATATCGGACAGGAAAGATTCCATCCGGTCCGCCACGAACTTAACCGGGCGTCCCAAACGGATCGAGGCCGCAACAGCCGCCATTTCTTCCCCGTAAACGTGCAGCTTCAGGCCAAACGACCCSCCRACATCCGGCGAGATAACCCGCACATTYTCTTCGGAAAGATCAAARTGCCGGGTGAAAACATCYTGCATCTGGTAAGGGGTYTGCGTTGAATGATAGGCYGTCAGYTTRCGCARSGAWGGRTCAAAATCGGCRACAATRCTRCGYGGTTCCAAGGTCAGCCCGGTYTGACGMCCAAGCTCYARCGTRTCCTCRAYAAYMAGATCGGCSTCGCGAAACGCCGCYTTGGCGTCGCCCCCCNGACAGCGACATGGTRAAACAAAGSTTTGAATCATATTGCGGATGCACMAGTGGCGCGTCGGGTGCGCTGCTGGCATCTATCCCGACAACCGCTGGCAATTCATGCCAGTCGATTTCGATCAGATCAACCGCGTCCTCAGCGATTGCGCGTGTCTCTGCAACGAYGGCAACAACAGGCTCGCCGTGCCAAACCSCCCKSTCCATCGCCAGCGGGTATTGTTCGGGTGAGCGCAGACCAGGAAAATGATCCAGCGCGCCAACCCAAGGCGCGCACAACCCAACCAGATCAGGACCGGTGAACACATCCATAACCCCGGCCAAAGCACGGGCTGCATCTGACTTGATATTCTTAATCCGGGCATGGGCGTAGGGGCTGCGAAAAAACGCTATGTGGGCCAAATTCCCAAATGCTATATCATCGACGAAACGACCCTTGCCAAAGGCATGTCGCACTGCATTGCGACGCGGTTTGTCACCCCCGACAAATTGGGAATATCTTGGCGTGTCGGACGTGGGCCGGGTCATTCTTCATTCCCCGCTTCTTGCGCAGTCTTCCAGATCGCATCGACAATGGCCTCATACCCGGTACAGCGACAAAAATTCCCTGAAATCTTTTCTCTGATCGTGGCCCGGTCAGGCTTGGGATTTGCCTGCAGCAGATCATGGGCGGCAATCAGCATGCCACCGGTGCAAAACCCACATTGCAACGCATTGCGCCCGGCAAAGTTATGGCGCAGGGCATCCATCATCGCATCGCCCGCGAACCCTTCGCTGGTCTCGATTACAGCGCTTTCCAACTGGATCGCGAATATAAGACAGGACCGAACCATCTTGCCGTCAACCACCACAGTGCAGGCACCATATGATCCCTGCTCACAGCCCAAATGCGTCGCTGTAAGCCCCATCTGAATGCGCAGCATATCGGCCAGCGAGGTGCGGGTCGAAACCTCTTGCTCGACCTGTTTGCCATTAAGCGTGAAGGACAGGGGGTACAGAGGATCCATTACTGCCCCCGACCAATAAACTGCGACAACAACCGTTGCGTCAGTACTTTGGTAATCTGCCGTTTTGCCGCGATCCCATTATAAAGGTCGGCCAGAAAATCAAGCTCATCAGCAACCATTTGACCAGCGGTTGCAATCGTTTCATCATTCAGGGGCTTACCCAATAAGGCGTCTGCCGTTGACGTGGCCAGAACAGCGCGGTCACTAACCGCGAAAAACGCCAGCCGGGCAGCCGTGATGATGTCTGCCTCAAACGAGATCGAAAATGCACCGCCAGAGATCGCATAATCCCCCGACCGGCGCGATATTTCTGTAAACCGGTGATAGGTGTCCGCGTTTACTACCGGTATTTCGACGCCAACAAGCAATTCATACTCTGCCATCTCTGTGAAGTAGGTGCCGAGAAAAACTGATCTGCCGTAATTTTTCGCTCGGCGATGTTTGATTTTAGCAYAATTGTTGCCCCCAGCATGATCATGCRTGCCGGAAGTTCCGASGCCGGATCWGCGTGGGCCAGCGACCCGCCGATKGTSCCWCGRTTGCGTATTGCTTCATGGGCAATAAAGGGAATTGCCTGTGCCAATATCGGTGCAGCATCCGCGACCAAAGGCGATTGAAGCACGTCCGCATACCGGCATCCCGCACCTATGCGCAACATCCCGTTATCCAGATTGATCGACTGCAATTCGGCAATTGAAGATATATCAATCAGATAYTCAGGCGAYSCCATACGCWGCSCCATCGCCGGGACAAGACTTTGCCCACCAGCCAGAAAGCTGCTATTTTCCCCCAATTCCTGACAAAATGAAAGCGCGTCTTCCACGGTATCAGCACGGACATATTGAAATAGTCCCGGTTTCACCTATGCCCCMAAAATTAATCTTATTTATCTTTTGATAAAYTGTATCAAGCGCCATTGAAGCCGTCAACTGACYGCTGAATATCGGCGATAGATATAAGYAAACTTCGATCTAATTTGGGTGATCGGATTGACAAATTTCCTGTTCCCTCCAGCCAAAATACATCGTCATGTCGAGGGGACATAGAGGCCATTTGTGCCGCTAATGCGTCNTTTTTTACAGCCACTATTCCAGAACTGATCCGAACAAATACCTTCACCCCAARCTGCCCGACCGCAGTGGCAGATTTTTCAAGATTATTACGTACCGTCCATTTTTTTCAGGCGTCACGGAATCCTCAATATCGAGAATTGTTGCGCCAGCGCCGCACAAATGCGCTTTGGCGATGAAACGGTCATTGTCAGCGGGCACGAATAATACGCACGGACCCTCACTGAATTCCACCTTTGATTTCTTCGATCTGATCCGCGYCAAATSCAATCTCAGACAGGATACTATCAGTATCCGCGCCAAGATCCGGTGCCGGCAACCGAAAAGCCCCTGGCGTCGCTGACAATCTTGGAACAATGTTGTGCATTGGAATAGGCCCCAATTCGGGATCCTGGACATCAACCAATACACCCCGCTCATGGATATGCGTATCGTCCATCGCATCAGCAATCGAATACACCGGACCAACCGTCGCCCCTGCCTCTCGCATTATTGCCAGCGCTGTTATGCTGTCTCGCGCCGCAAACCATGGGCTAAGTGCAGCATCTACAAGTTTCCGGTTGTTCAGGCGATCCGTGTTGGTTGCAAATCTTGGGTCCGTGATCATATCCGGACGCCCGATGACGTCAAAAATTCGTGCGGCCACGGCTTGAATTGACCCCGACACGGCCAGATATTTCCCATCGTTACAAAGATAGACGTTCCGTGGCGACGCCGTGCTAGATGCACTTCCGATCCGTTCACTGAGTTGGCCGGTCAATTTGTATATTGCCGCTTCAGGGCCGAGAATTGAAAATAGCGGCTCAAGCAACGAAAGGTCGATAACCTGTCCATTTGCTGAGGAATTTGTACGGGCCAACAAAGCCATCGAGATTGCGGAAGCACCGTAAAGCCCGGCAATCATGTCGGCCAAAGCAAGCGGCGGCAACACCGGTTCRCGGTCAGCRAAACCYGTCTGGTGAGCAAACCCGCTCATGGCTTCGACAAGAGTDCCAAAGCCAGGCAAATGGGAATTTGGCCCGGTCTGGCCATAGCCGGAAACGCGCAGGATGATCAGGYCCGGGTTGACCGCRTGAAGYTTGTCGACCCCAAGGCCCATTTTTTCCAACGTTCCGGGTCGGTAGTTTTCGATGAATACATCGGCCGTTTCAATCAACTTCCAAAGGGCTTCCATCGCCGGGGCCCGACGGAGGTTCAGAACTACCGACCGTTTATTGCGCCCGTAAACTTTCCAAAAGAGCGACAAACCACCTTTTTTCCAGGCGCGCAACGGATCGCCTTCTGCTGGTTCAATCTTGATAACGTCAGCGCCAAAATCGCCCAATTGCATYGATGTCATATTGCCTGCCACCAATCGGGACAGGTCCAACACACGAACACCTGTCATGGGGCCAGTGGCGGTTTCGTCAAATTTAATCGYTTGCTTWTCAGTCATTTCAACCCGTCGYCYAYAATRCAAWTCGCATAACTWCCCCGRCTTCATACCAGACGAGAACCGGTCGTTGGGCCAAACATCAATATGTTTTCCACTTCGGGGCGCAATTTTATTCTGTCACCGGCTTTAATTTCCAAATTTCCCGGCGCTATGACAGACAGATCATGACCCGCAACACGCAGGCTCAAGAACTGGTCTTCTCCGGTTGGCTCYACCACYATGTCGTCATGCCTGTACCCCATCCTCAGATACCTCAATATGTTGCGGACGTATGCCGTATGTGACAGCCGCATCCTGATTTCACCGGATGTAATGTCTTCCAGCCCGGGAAACATCCGCAATAAGGTTGATTTTCCGCATCCCAACAGACCAACGGGAACAAACGTCAGTCRCTAATCGATGAGCYCCACAAAATATTGCAAGACCAAGTCGCCTACGTCCCGATGTACGTTCTCTGGCTGCACAATTTTAAATGATCTGAAAAATGACAATCAGGTTTGGTCCTGGAACGGTGATRCAGCCTGTTTCGGGAACACAATTCGTCGCATTCATTAATCTAGATCAAGGCGCGGGGCGCGCTCATCGGCAACCCTTTTGCCGGACAATAAGTATGCAAAACCACGAAGGGAATTTCGCAATGAGCAACATTATCTGGTTTGAAAACCTGACCCGTGGGGATGTTGGTTTGGTCGGGGGTAAGAATTCGTCCCTTGGTGAAATGGTTTGTAATCTGGCTGGGAGCGGGATCAAAGTTCCCGGCGGGTACGCAACCACCGCTGACGCTTACCGCGCCTATATGGATGCCAATGATCTGAATGATTTCATCGCCGACACGCTGGCGCGTGAAGCCGCGGGTAAGATTTCCCTGCAAAAGGCTGGCAAAGCCATCCGCAATGCGATCAAAGCTGGCGACTGGCCCGCAGATATCCGCGCCGACATTCTTAATTCCTATGCTGAGCTGAGCAAACGCTCGGGTACCGAAAACCTGTCRGTTGCAGTGCGTTCCTCTGCCACYGCCGAGGAYCTGCCGGACGCCTCTTTCGCCGGTCAGCAGGAAACATTTCTGAACGTGCGGGGCGAAGCAGCTTTGCTTAGCACCTGCCGCAAATGCTTTGCGTCGCTGTTTACCAACCGGGCGATTTCCTATCGCAAGGCCAAGGGTTTTGATCAGGAACAGATAGCACTTTCAGTTGGTGTGCAGATGATGGTGCGTTCGGATATCAGCGTCTCGGGTGTGATGTTCTCAATCGACACGGAATCGGGCTTTGAYAAAGTGGTTYTGATCAAYGGTTCCTGGGGKCTGGGCGAAAACGTGGTGCTGGGCGCGGTGACGCCGGACGAGTATCAGGTCTACAAGCCGCTTCTGGGCGACAAATCCCTGACACCCATTGTCGAGAAAAAGCTGGGCACMAAAGAAAAGAAAATGATCTATGCCGGTGCAGAGGGTGGCGAAACCAGRAACGTGCCAACGTCCAAGGCCGAGCGGGCGGCATTTGTGCTGTCAGACGATGAAACTCTCGAACTGGCCCGCTATGCCTGCATCATTGAAGACCATTATGGCCAGCCAATGGATATGGAATGGGCAAAAGACGGCAAGGACGGCGAGTTGTACATCGTTCAGGCCCGCCCGGAAACCGTGCAATYGCGCGCCGATGGGAGCGTGCAGAAAACCTACAGCGTGCATAATCCGGGCGAGACCATCCTGACCGGGCTTAGCGTCGGTGCGGCGGCAGTGACCGGCACGGTTTGTCTGATTGAAAGCGCCAAGGACATCGCCAAATTTGTCGATGGCTCCATTCTGGTCACCTCAACCACCGATCCTGACTGGGTGCCGATTATGAAGCGCGCCTCGGCCATTGTTACCGACCACGGCGGGCGCACTTCGCACGCGGCAATTGTCAGCCGCGAACTGGGACTGCCCGCCATCGTTGGCACCAGCCACGCGACCCATGTGCTGCATGATGAGCAGGAAATCACTGTGTCCTGCGCCGATGGTGACGAAGGGTTCATTTATGCTGGCCACGCCCAGATTGAAGTTGAGGACGTGAATATCGATCAGATTCCTGACACCAAGACCCCGATCATGCTAAACCTTGCCAACCCTGCCGCCGCATTTCGATGGTGGCGGCTGCCAACCGATGGTGTCGGACTGGCGCGTATGGAATTTGTGATCAATACCAGCGTGTTGGTGCATCCCATGGCGCTGATCAAATTCGATGAATTGAAAGACGAAAAAGCCCGCGAAAAGATCGCGGAAATGACCCGTGGCTATGATGACAAACGCGATTACTTCGTCGACAAGCTGGCGCTTGGCCTTAGCCGGATTGCCGCCGTTTGCTACCCCAAGCCGATGATCCTGCGGATGAGCGACTTTAAAACCAACGAATATGCCGACCTTTTGGGCGGGCGACAGTTTGAACCGCACGAAGAAAACCCGATGATCGGTTTTCGGGGTGCTTCGCGCTATTATTCTGACGCCTACCGCGAAGGTTTTGCGCTAGAATGCCGTGCCGTGCGTCGATTGCGCGAAGAAATGGGATTTAGCAATGTTATCGTGATGATCCCATTCTGCCGCTCACCAGCAGAAGCAGACAAAGTGCTGGCGGTCATGGCTGAGAACGGTCTGGTGCGCGGCGAAAACGGGCTTGAGGTCTATGTGATGTGCGAGATCCCCTCAAATGTCATTCTCGCCTCGGAATTTGCCGATAAATTTGATGGCTTTTCCATCGGTTCAAACGACCTKACCCAGCTWACCCTYGGCATTGACCGGGACAGCGAAGAYYTGGCTGATCTGTTTCAGGAAAGCGACCCGGCAGTGCTGTGGATGATCAAAACGGTGATCGAACGCGCGCACGCCGCCGGGGCCAAGGTCGGATTATGTGGACAGGCACCAAGCAACAACCCTGAATTCGCCCGTCACCTGATTGAATACGGCATCGATTCCATTTCCGTGACGCCGGACAGCTTTCTGGAGGTAAAGAAACATGTGGCCGATGCCGAACGGTAAATCGATTGTTTAGAGATGATGCGCATCTAAGGGTACATTAACATCCGTCAACGTGCCCCTTTTCGTTTGGCCAATACCGGAGCAACAAACCATGTCAGAACCACGCATATTCAACCGACAATTTGTTATCCTGGGGGCAATCCTTATCCAGTTAAGCCTTGGTGCCATCTATGCTTGGTCAGTTTTTACACCCGCATTGAAAGAGCTCGGCTGGACCAAACTGGAAACCCAGATCGTATTTTCAATAGGATTGGCAAGTTTCGCTATCGCCATGGTTTTTGCCGGCCGCGCGATGGTCAGGTACGGCCCACAAAAAATGGCTGCTGCTGGTGGGCTTACGCTCGGATTTGGCTACCTGATAGCTGGCCTTCTTGGTGGGCAGGATTTCTGGGCTGTTGCTATTGGTATTGGATTTATTGGTGGTGTTGGAATCGGAATGGCTTACGTGGTCCCGATCGCTGTCGGAATGCGCTGGTATCCTGACAAAAAGGGCATGATCACCGGATTGGCGGTAGCCGGGTTTGGCTTTGGTGCTATGGGCTGGATCAAGTTGGCAGGCACCTGGGGCAACCTGATCGAAAATCTCGGCCTGGCAAACACGTTTATGCTGTATGGCGCGGCGTTCACTGTGATGATCCTGATTGGCAGTACCTGGATGAAACTTCCTCCGAAAGGTTGGCAACCCGAAGGATATTTGCCGCCCACAGAAAAAGCCGGGGCCGGAGGCGAGAACTTTAGCGTTACCGAAATGTTGCGCACGCCGCAGTTCTATTTGATCTTCATCACCTTCACAGCCAGTGCCGGGGCCGGGCTGATGTCGATAGGGTTGATGAAGCTCTACCCAATGGAGGCATTGCAGGCCTCGGGTTACAGCCTACTGGAATCCAGTGCCATTGCCGGAACCGCAATGGCTGTGTTCTTTAGCCTTGCAAATGGCCTTGGTCGTATTGTCTGGGGTATGCTTAGCGACCGGTTCGGGCGCAAACGCTCGGTTATTGTCATGACGGCGTCGCAGGCACTTTTCCTGTTTGGGTTTACCTATATGGCGGGTGAAGCGTGGTTGCTGTACATTGGCGCGGCGTTGATTGGATTCAATTTTGGCGGTAATTTCGCGCTTTTCCCAACACTGACGGCTGACATTTTTGGTGCTGATCGTGTCGGGCAGAACTATCCGGTGGTCTTTCTGGCCTATGGGGCAGGTGGTATCATCATGCCAATACTGGGCGGCGCGCTGGGCGATATCGGAAACTTTCCGCTGGCGTTTTCAATTGTTGCAGGGGCCTGCCTGGTGGGAACAGGTGCTGCTGCTCTGATCCTGACACCAGATCATGAGGAAGCAACACACCACGCCAGCATGCATGGTTTTGCGCATCAAATGCATCTCGATGAACTGACGGATGTGATTGAACACATTCGCCACCCCAAGGCATAAATCGATTTCCGCAATACAAATATCCGGCGTGCGCCGCGAAAGCGGGTAAAGCCACCTGTCCTGGACCCCAATTTATGGACTTGCCAAGCAAAGCTTTCCTGAACGCAGCTTTGTTTGATAATCATGTTCCCGCCAGTTAGCGCGATACATCCAATGTTTCTCGGGTTGGCGGGCTGCCAAAGTCGCATTTATCTCAACTTCGTCAAATCCGCTGCGTCGCACCATCGTATATTGATCTGCAATGATATGTCCGTTGGCCCGCAACCGGCCCTGAAAACCCATCAGCCGCAAACGCCGGGCAATGGTAAAACCACGCCCGTCTGCAAAATTTGGGAAATCTATGCGAATCAGCTCAATCTTTCCCAGGAAGGGGCGCAGTAATTCGGGATCAGCATCGGGTAGTATTTCAGCCGCCAGTGAGGGCCGTAAAGCGGTTGGTACTTCGTCCATTGCCACAAACCCATGCACCCAATCGTCGGGGCCAAAACCCGTGTCTGTTACGATCACGCTCATGATGAATGCCCCTTACTCAAAGGCTGCCGCAAAACTTCACCATTGGCAAAATGTATTCCGCATTCGGTTTTACCGCTGTCACGCCAGCGTCCCGCACGGGCATCCTCGCCGTCTTTGACGGGGGACGTACATGGCGCGCAGCCAATCGACGAAAACCCCTGCTTCAGCAGCGGATGCTTTGGCAGGTGATGCTCCGCAATATAGTCGCGCAAATCTTCTGGCTGCCAGTGGGCCAGCGGGTTAACTTTGATCCGCTGATCCCCATCATTTTCAAAAAAATCCAGTTTGGCGCGAACCCGCGACTGAAAGCGTTTGCGTCCGGTGATCCATGTATCAAACCCGCGCAACGCGCGCTGCAAAGGGCGGGTTTTTCGCAACTCGCAACAGGCATCTTTGTTGAATTGGTTTAGCACGCCATTCGGGTCAATTTCTGAAATATCCAAAGGGTCAGGACGAATGTGACGCACATCCGTCAGACCCATCAGGCGGGCAACATCTGCCTGATAGGCCAGCGTTTCCTTGAACAACATCTGCGTGTCGATGAACAAAATCGGCAAACTTCGGTCAATCTGCGAAATCATATGCAGCAGCACAATTGATTCCGTACCAAACGACGACACCAGCGCAATCCGGCCCGGTGCAGCACCTCGCAATGCAAAATCCAAGATCCCC
Organism: Marinosulfonomonas sp.; assembly: GCA_002732955.1. GTDB lineage: Bacteria > Pseudomonadota > Alphaproteobacteria > Rhodobacterales > Rhodobacteraceae > NVTR01. Next base: position 3,793 of record NVTR01000030.1, on the reverse strand, counting down.
ACTGGATCAAAATTCATCGCCTGTTGGTTCAGGCCCGCGACCTGTTCTTTGATCGTCAGAAAGTTAGTTTCATGCTGCATTTTTCACGCGCCCTTCTGGGTATAGCACCGCTTTGAACGGTGCAGCACCTAGGCGGCGATAGGCCTCGATAAAGGTTTCCTGTGCGTCCTGTCGCAGGTCGAGATAACCCAGAACCAGCCGCTCAATTGCGGGAATTATCTCATCATAGGAAAAGCCTGGTCCGGCGCGCTCGCCTATTGTGGTTGTTTCTGTACCATCCCCACCCAACGTGATCTGGTAATTCTCAACCCCTGCCCGGTCCAGCCCCAGGATACCGATATGGCCCACATGGTGGTGACCACAGGCATTGATGCAGCCGGATATCTTGATCTTCAGCGGCCCAATATCATGCTCCAGTTTCAACGCGTCAAAGCGGGTGGCAATCTGCTGTGCCACGGGGATGGATCGTGCAGTTGCCAGCGCACAGTAATCCATGCCGGGGCAGGCAATGATGTCGGAAATCAAACCAATGTTCGCGGTCGCCAGCCCAGCCTGTTTTAACCGCGCATGAACCGCCGGCAGATGGCTTTTGTGGACATGGGGCAGGATCACGTTTTGTTCGTGGCTGATACGCAGTTCATCATGGGAATATGCTTGCGCCACATCCGCCATCAGCCGCATCTGGTCAGCTGTTGCATCCCCAGGTGTCTGCCCGTGGGCCTTTAGTGATATTGTGGCAATGGCGTAGGTTGGGGTTTTATGCGCTGCCAGATTGGTATCAACCCAGGATGCGAATACCGGGTCCGTCCTATATGCCGCTTCATATTGCCCTAGCGACGCTTCGGTGAATTCAGGCGCGGCAAAATCCTGACGAAACTGTTCCAATAGCTCTTGATCCCGACCACCAAACTCGGCGCTGATCAGCACGAAACGCTCCTCGACCAACGTGCGAAACCTGTCCATGCCATTTTCATGCAGGGTGATTTTGATCCGGGCTTTATACTTGTTGTCACGTCGACCCAGCAGGTTGTAGACGCTCAGTACCGCTTCGACATAGGGCAGCAAATCCGCGCGCGGCAGGAATTTGGCGATGACCTTGCCAATCATTGGCGTGCGGCCCAGACCGCCACCGATCAGGATCTCATAACCGACCTCTCCAACACTATTGCGTACCACCCGCACCGCCAGATCATGCGACTTCAGAACGGCGCGGTCATTCGTGGACGCACCAACAGCAATCTTGAATTTGCGCCCCAGAAACTGGAATTCAGGATGGTCCGTCGACCATTGGCGCAGCAGTTCAGCAATCGGGCGCGGGTCTTCGATTTCATCCGCAGCCGCACCCGCAAAATGGTCAGATGTGACATTGCGAATGGTGTTCCCCGAGGTCTGGATGGCGTGCATTCCCACCTCTGCCAGCGCGTCCAGCATATCGGGCACGTCGCTAAGACTTGGCCAGTTGAATTGGATATTCTGGCGGGTCGTAAAATGGCCATAGCCCTTGTCCCAACGCTCGGCTATCATCGCAAGCTGGCGCATTTTGGCGCTGTCCAACGAGCCGTAAGGAATAGCGACGCGCAGCATATAGGCGTGCAATTGCAGATATAATCCATTCATCAGGCGCAGCGGCTTGAACTCATCTTCGGTCAGGCTGCCGTCAATGCGGCGCTCTACCTGTCCACGGAACTGAGCGTTGCGAGCCCGAACAAATTCCGCATCGAAGTCATTGTATTGATACATTTTCTTGCTCCGATTGTTTGCCGTGGAAAAGGTTTGAAGGACCACGCGCACGAAATACCTCACGAAAATGAACAGGGGCAGGGCCGCTGGTGCCTGCAATAGCACCCGCCAGATATGGGCCAACCACATGGCCCTGTTGTGCCTCAGCAAAACCCAGACGCGCACTGGCATACCCAGCGTCAATCAGCAATTCGGCTTCATTATGCCGAAGCACCCACTGATCTGACGCAGAGAGATAAACCACCTCACCGCTTGTCAGATCATTTGCGGTGACAACCTTTGGCGGGAAATTTTGTTTCATAGGAACATGGCCTTGTTAGAGAAATAGATTCTCCTCGATATAGAACAATATTCTAAATGGGGGCCATGCTCAGCAATCAGATAGGACTGTTATGCAAAAAATAAATAGTAGTTGGAACGTATGTTCCGAATGAAAGACCTTTAAGCGGAACATTGTTTGGCTGAAAAGTGCTTCAATCCCAAACTTACCCGAAGCAAAGGCACTATTATGGTGCTGCCGAGAAGATTCGAACTTCCGACCTCTCCCTTACCAAGGGAGTGCTCTACCCCTGAGCTACGGCAGCACGCTGAATGGGCGGATTAGACCCAAATGGACGTTGAAGCAAGCGTAATCTGGACCCTTGCCACACCCTGCGATAGACAGTCGCGTATGGAATCGAAACCAACTAAATCCGCGACGAAAAAAACACCTGATAATCGGGAAGATCGACTAAAGGCCGCCTTGAAAGCCAACCTTCAGCGACGTAAAGCCCAAACTCGGGTGCGAAAAGCAGCGGATCAAAAATAAGGCTAGGGCAGGCAATGGATTCAATACTGGTTAAGGGCGGCGCAGAATTAAACGGTGAAATTCCGATTGCGGGGGCAAAAAACGCTTGTCTGACGCTGATGCCGGCGACTCTTTTATCGGACGAACCGCTGACGCTAACCAACGTGCCGCGCCTGTCGGACATCGCCACCATGACCCAGCTTTTACAGTCTCTGGGTGTTGAAGTTACCAGCCTGCAGGATGGCCGTGTCGTCGCCATGTCCAGCCAAAGTGCTGATAATCCGGTGGCGGATTATGACATCGTGCGCAAAATGCGCGCCTCAAACCTTGTGCTCGGCCCGCTAATCGCCCGCCACGGCCACGCGGTTGTGTCGATGCCCGGCGGTTGTAATATTGGTGACCGTCCGGTGGACTTGCACTTGCGAGGCCTTGAAGCATTGGGCGCCCATATCCATCTGGATGAAGGTTACATCGTCGCGTCACTGCCTAAAGGTAAACGGCTTGAAGGTGCGCGTATTTTTCTAGGCGGGCCTTTTGGTTCAACCGTATTAGGAACTGCTAACGTGATGTCCGCTGCGGTGCTTGCAAAAGGGCAAACGGTTATTGAGTCTGCTGCTTGTGAGCCGGAGATTCAGGGGTTAGCGGACATGCTCATTGCCATGGGCGCAAAGATCACCGGCGCAGGCTCGCCACGGATCATCATTGATGGTGTTGACTCTCTTGGCGGTGTGGATTACACCGTGATGCCCGACCGCATTGAAGCGGGGACTTACATCATGGCAGGGGCGATTACCAACGGCGATGTCATTTTAGAAAATTGCCCAGTCGATGCCCTAAGTGCTGTGATTGATCGGCTCAAATTTATTGGCGTGGAACTCGAACCCATTGACGAAACCGATCCGCTTCGCCAGACCGTGCGCGTTGCATCGGCTAGAAGACTCGCTCCCGTGCAACTCACCACACAGCCGCATCCAGGCTTCCCAACAGATCTACAAGCTCAGATCATGGCACTACTGTGTCTTGCAGATGGCAACTCCATCATCACCGAAAAAATCTTCCCTGACCGTTTCTTGCATGTCGCGGAGTTGCTGCGGATGGGAGCGAATCTCACCCGCAACGGCTCAAGCGTCCTCGTCACCGGCGTACGTGTACTCATCGGCGCGCCGGTGATGGCATCAGACCTTCGCGCCTCCGCCGGCCTAGTGTTAGCCGGTTTAGCAGCACGCGGAACCACCACGATCAACCGTGTGTATCACTTGGATCGCG
>NVTR01000029.1:928-37552 GCA_002732955.1 Marinosulfonomonas sp. | reverse complement strand
CGCCTCAGGCCACCCGGCCGAACGGATCGACGAGCTCATGCCATGGGCCTTCGATAATACGTCAAGCTGAAACCCGGACGTGCTGTGCGCACCGCTTACCGTATTCACGGACTATCATTAGGTTCTTAAACTCAGCAGCGGTCGTTCGTGCATTTTGCAGCATCGTACACAATGGGCTCTTAGCGGGCGTTCATTCAGTTTCGCGTTCAATTACCGAAACTCCACGCCAAGACCCCTGATCTCCCCCGAACGGCACTAATTTACAATCCGACAAACCAAAACCCCAGCACCGGCTCGCCCCGCGTTAAGGATTTCCCAGCCCCCAAGCYACCCAACACCCAGTCATACGGAATTCATATGAAAATCATATGATTTTCATATACCGGAATTTCGCAATTCTGTATGGTTAACGCAGCCGCCGGACAGGGCCTAAACCCTAGCCCAAAATCCCTTTGATTCTGGACCCGACCGAGCCAAAATCCATCTGCCCGGTATACTTACCTTTCAGCAGGCCCATGACTTTTCCCATGTCGCGAATACTGCTCGCATTGACCTCAGAAATCGCCGCAGCAATCGCCGCCTCGGCTTCATCTTCGCTTAGCTGCGTCGGTAAAAACTCTTCAATAATAACGATTTCTGAAAGTTCCCGTTCCGAAAGTTCCAGCCGGCCACCTTCTTCATAGGCGCGCGCGCTTTCCTGACGTTGCTTGACCATTTTCCCAAGAATTYCAAGGACTTCGGCGTCACTAACCCCGCCCTCTTTACCCTGCCCACGCAGGTCAATATCCCGGTCCTTAATTGCAGCATTGATCAGCCGCAGGGTTGAGCGCCGCGCAACCTCGCCCGCTTTCATCGCTTCTTTCAACGCATCATTAATACGGCTTCGCATATCCATCGGCTGTTCTATCCCCAAGAGCTTTCCGAAGTCCCGACCATACCCCGCCGAAATCATCGTGGCAACAGTGGAAATTCAACGTAACTTATTGCTTTYACACGATAACTTAAATTGGCCCTTCCCTTGACCATRTCCCTTAGTTTCCWTAGGTTCCTGACAGTTTTGAGCAGGGGAATCGCGCCATGTCTGCTACTTCAGTCAAAGATAAACCGACGGCCTGTCTGGCACTTGCGGACGGGACAATATTYTATGGATATGGCTTTGGGGCCACCGGCCAGACCGTGGCAGAGCTGTGCTTTAACACCGCCATGACCGGCTATCAGGAAATCATGACCGACCCGTCCTATGCTGGTCAGATCGTGACGTTCACCTTCCCCCATATCGGCAACACCGGCACCAACCCTGATGATGATGAATCTGCCGATCCAGTCGCCGCCGGAATGGTGGTGAAATGGGCGCCGACCGAACACTCAAGCTGGCGCGCGGCTGAACAGCTAACTAACTGGCTGGCAAAGCGGGGCCGCATTGGTATTGGCGGGCTCGACACCCGCCGTCTGACTCGCACGATCCGCCAGCAAGGCGCTCCACACGCGGCGTTATCCCATGATCCCAATGGGAATTTTGACATCGAAGCCCTGGTCGCCAGCGCCCGTGCTTTCCCCGGCCTGGAAGGGCTTGATCTGGCCAAAGAGGTTACCTGCGCCCAGTCCTACACATGGGATGAGGTCAGATGGGCCTGGCCTGACGGTTATCAAAAACGCACCACGCCCGGTCACAAAGTTGTCGCCATCGATTTTGGGGCAAAGCGCAATATCCTGCGCTGTCTGGCCTCTGCGGGCTGTGATGTCACCGTGTTGCCTGCAACCGCTACCGCCGAAGAAATACTAGCCCACAAACCGGTTGGCGTGTTCCTGTCCAACGGCCCCGGAGACCCGGCGGCCACCGGCGAATATGCGGTACCAATGATCCAGGGCTTACTGGAAACCGRCCTGCCGGTTTTTGGCATATGTCTCGGCCATCAGATACTGGCGCTGGCACTGGGTGCGCAGACCATCAAAATGAACCACGGCCACCACGGCGCCAACCACCCTGTTAARGATATCGAAACCGGCAAAGTGGAAATTACCTCAATGAACCACGGATTCGCAGTAGATAGCCAAACACTGCCCGAAGACGTCATTGAAACCCATATCAGCCTGTTTGACGGCTCCAATTGTGGGCTACGCGTGAAAAACCGGCCAATTTTTTCGGTACAATACCACCCAGAGGCCAGCCCAGGACCGCAGGACAGCAATTATTTATTCCACAGGTTCGTGGAAGCCATTGAAAAATCAGCGTGAATTCTCGTTACGGTTAATCTGGTATTAACCAATACTGCCCAAAGGTAATCGCAGCCCACTGCTTGTGATAACCCCAATGAATACCAGAACAGACCCATCAACCCTTCTGTCCACTGCGACAGAGCCGCTGATCCTGCGATCCCCACGCCAACACCGCGGGGCGACCCTGATTGGTCAAATTCTTATGGAAATGGGTGAAATATCGGCAGGCGACATGATACGCGCCATCGCCATGCGCGCACGGGAAGAAGCCCTATTTGGTGAGATACTACTCGCAAATAACATGGTAACCGAAGCAGGTTTATTTCGCGGCCTTGCACTCCAATTCGGTTGCGACGTCGCTGATCTGGCAGGCGATAAACCCGACGTCAGGCTGATCGAAACCTTTGGCGCGGAACGTTGTTTGCAGCTTGGAATTATCCCCTGGAAACGGGTCGGGTCTGTAACGCTGATCGCAACCAGTCAGCCTGAAAAATTCARWKMYATCANGGNCAANATTYMCCAAAANATTTYGGRCAAATATTRATGGTCGTCGCACCCGAAAGCRACATYCACAAAGCRCTWCTTCTTTCAAGTMAAAAAACTTTRRCCAAACGCGCYGAAACSMGRGTRGCRSCWGACGAAAGYTGCCGCGAATGGGATACGCGCRCCACCGCCCGCCTGGCCGCCGGGATAATTATCGGCCTGCTGGCCGGTGTAATCGCAGCTCCCCGCATGACCCTGCTAATCCTGACTATCTGGGCCATTATAGCTTTGGTTTTCAACACCGGCCTTAAGGCTGCCGCCGCATGGGTCACGTTCCGGGCCTCTCGCTCAAACCACTCCGTGTTCCAGTCTCGACGCACCGGCAAACCAGTAATGCGATTGCCAAAAATATCGATCATGGTACCACTTTTTAAGGAACGAGCGATTGCTGGACGGCTGGTTCGCCGCCTTAATCGCCTGAACTATCCACGCGAGTTACTGGATATCTGTCTGGTTGTGGAAGAAGACGACACCGTCACCCAATCCGCCCTGAAAGCAGCAAACCTACCAATCTGGATGCGCCAGATTGTGGTGCCTCGCGCCAGATTGAAAACAAAACCGCGTGCACTGAATTATGCACTGGATTTTTGCAAAGGTTCGGTCATCGGCGTGTATGATGCCGAAGACGCCCCCGAGCCGGACCAACTGTTCAAAGTCGCGCGCCGTTTTCATGAAGCAGGCCCTGAGGTCGCGTGCCTTCAGGGGGTGCTGGATTTCTACAATTCACACGCCAACTGGCTGTCACGATGTTTCACRATTGAATATGCAACATGGTTTCGCATTGTTCTGCCCGGCCTCGAAAAATTAGGATTTGTCATCCCGCTTGGTGGCACGACAATTTTTTTCCGCCGGGATGCGCTGGAGAAAATCGGAGGTTGGGACGCGCATAATGTGACGGAAGACGCAGACCTCGGTATCCGCCTGGCGCGCCGTGGATACAAAACCGAAATGCTCCCTGCCCTCACTGAAGAAGAGGCCAATTGTCRTATCTGGCCCTGGGTGCGGCAACGTTCACGTTGGCTAAAAGGCTACGCGATTACTTGGGCCGTCCACATGCGCAACCCGCGAAAACTACTCTCAGAATTAGGCCCATGGCGGTTTTTTGGTGTGCAATTGCTGTTTCTTGGATCAATTTCCCAATTCCTGCTCGCCCCGCTACTCTGGTCYTTYTGGGCCTTGCCACTGGGTTTGAACCACCCGTTACAAGACATATTATCTTCAACAGTATTTTACCTGCTTGCAACCTTGTTTCTGATATCCGAACTGGTTTCCCTGATCGTCGCRATATATGCGCTTGCACCAAATCGTCACCGCCGCTTATGGTTCTGGATACCAACGCTACACTTCTATTTCCCATTGGCAACAATTGCAGCATACAAAGGTATATGGGAACTAATAACCAAACCGTTCTATTGGGATAAAACCAGTCACGGTCAGGGGAATTTTATCGACCAAAATTCGAACCATTTCAGATCGCGTGCTAAAAATATCAGTCAATTCCGACTTCTGCGTCAATCTTAAGTCGCGCTTCAAAAGCCTTCGATATATGGGTTTTTAACGCTGAATGGGCTGCGTCACCGTCTCCAGCCTCTAGTGCCGTAACTATATCAGAATGCTCCGCTAAAGCGGTTTCGCTCCGCCCTTCAACGGCCAATGTTGTCACCGCCAACAGCGCCATAGTYCGGTGGACCAGATCCAACTGCTGCACCAGATAGCGATTGTGAGAGGCCAGATGTATCTGCTTGTGGAACCTRCGGTTTGAACGCGACAGCGCCTCTGGGTTGTTGGTKAATTTCCGGTCATCCTCAACCATGTCACGCAACACACGGACTTCTTCCGGGGTGGCGTGTTTTGCTGCTAAGCGAGCTGCCAGCCCCTCCAATTCTGAGCGCACAACATAAAGTTCCGCCAACTGATTGTGATCCAGCGAAGCGACGATCAAGCTGCGACCATCGCGCATCAGTAAGGACTGGGTTTCCAGCCTTTGCAAAGCCTCGCGGATTGGGGTTCGAGACACGCCGAACCGCTCTGCCAGATCGCTTTCAACCAGACGGTCACCCGGCTTGTAGCTACCAAGGTCTATTGCCTCCAGGATCAATTGGTAGGCGTCCTTTTGGCTTGTTCTGGACTCTTGCATATTTGGTCTCCGTAACTGGTGCTGCCCTATATCGGATCGGACCGCGCTATGTTTCTGCCACACATGTCCAATGATTAAAACCGTTTCACACTTGGCCTGATGCAGCTTAGTTTGCCGGTATGGTTGCAAAACACTTTACACATGTTCGCAGTTGGGTCTTTGACCTCGACAACACACTCTATCCACCTGAAGCGGCGCTATTTGATCAGATAGAGGTACGCATGACCGACTGGGTCATGTCTGCTATCGGCGTGTCCCGCGAACGGGCTGACCAGTTGCGCAAAGAATACTGGCGCCAATACGGCACGACGCTGGCTGGGTTGATGGCTGAGCATGATGTGGACCCGGGGCCCTATTTGACCGATGTACACGATATTGATCTGGGCCATTTGCAGGCTGATCCATTACTGGCAGCGGGCATTACCGCCCTGCCCGGGCGCAAAATTGTCTACACCAACGGTAGTGGTCCTTACGCTAAGAAAGTTCTAAACGCCCGTGGGTTAGGCGGTGTGTTTGACGCGGTTTATGGCGTCGAGCATGCAGAGTTTCACCCGAAACCAGACCGCATTGCGTTTGAAACCATCTTTGAGGCTGATGGGTTAGATTCGACCACCGCCGCAATGTTTGAGGATGATCCACGTAATCTGAGCGCACCGTATGAAATGGGGATGCGGACGGTTCACGTTGCACCAACCCCAATTCCAGCACAGCATATCCATCATTACACCGATGATTTAACCGGCTTTATCCAAAGCCTGATCGACTAGATATTTCTGCCTATGGGTATGACTGTATCCAATGCACTTTCCAAACGCGCAACGCTGGCATCCACATCATACAATTTGTCCAACCCAAACAACCCCAGCCGGAAAGACCTGTAATCCGCCCCTTCATCGCATTGCARMGGWACACCRGCGGCWATCTGCATMCCCAGGGCTGCGAATTTTTTACCGGTTTGRATRTCRCYRTCATCGGTAAAACTAACAACAACACCTGGTGCGCCAAAACCTTCCGCAGCRACTGATTTYACGCCACGAGCAGCCAGCATCGCCCGCACCCGGTTGCCCTGTTCCCACTGGGCTTCTTTCAGCTTTTCAAAGCCATAGGCCCTGGTTTCAATCATCGTGTCGCGGAACATCCGCAACGCATCTGTCGGCAGTGTCGCGTGATAGGCATGGCCGCCGCCTGTATAGGCCTCCATGATCGATAGCCATTTGCCCAGGTCGACCGCAAAACTACTGGATTGGGTATCCTTACAACGCGCAGTCGCGGTTTCATTCATCATGACCAAACCAGCACAGGGCTGCGCTGACCAACCCTTTTGCGGCGCGGAAATCARCACATCYACRCCSRKSGCCTTCATRTCSACCCARACACAGCCMGARGCAATGCAATCMAGCACGAACARMCCGCCAACCKRATGMACYGCATCGGYMACGGCSYKMAWRTAATCRTCYGGCAGGATSATMCCGSWTGMRGTTTCYACRTGSGGYGCRAAMACCACRKCMGGYTTATCGGCCATTATTTTTGCCACCACTTCTTCAACCGGTGCCGGGGCAAAGGCTGCATCAGGGGCGTTTCCGGTGCGGCGCGCTTTTAGCACGGTTTCATTGGCAGGAATTGATCCGGCCTCAAATATCTGGCTCCAGCGGTAGGAGAACCAGCCGTTTCGGATAACCAATGCTTCCTTGCCGCTTGCAAATTGGCGCGCCACGGCCTCCATTGCGTAGGTGCCACCACCAGGCACTACAACGGCCGTTTCAGCGTTGTAGACTTCGCACAATGTGCCATGAATATCGCGCATAACCTGTTGGAATGTCGCGCTCATGTGGTTCAGGGAACGGTCCGTGAAGACCACCGAAAATTCCATCAGACCATCAGGATCAATAGTATCTAGCAGTGCGGTCATCGGTTTTCTCCGTATTTTGGTTTGTTGCGTGGCTTAGTGACCACTCACCACACAGCGCCAACCTTAGTCAACGGGATTAGCTCCAATCGGACCCGGCAATCGTTCTTCGCTCAGCAATACATTCGCTTCGACATCCCCGATCCCCGGCAAAGTCATGATACGTCGGCGCAAAATGCGCTCAAAATCTGACACATCGCGCGCCACCACMCGCACGCGATAATCGTACATACCCAGCACATGTTCTACGGTTTGCACTTCGGGGATGGCACTTACCGCTCTCTCAAAGTCCTCAAGACTGACACGGCCTTTGGTGGCAAGTTTCACCCCCARAAACACCGTCACCCCGAATCCCAGTTTTTCAAGGTCCAGATCAACGCGTCGTCCATTGAGTATCCCAGCATCAGTCAACCGTTTAATACGCCGCCATGTYGCRGGTTGAGATAACCCAAACCGCCGCCCCAGCCTGCCGGTGCCAAGGGTCGCGTCATCGCTAAGAGCGCGCAGGAGTTGCCGATCGAGATCATCCAGATCAATCATAGCGGCAGCGCCTTGGCGGTTTTGATCGAGGCGATGTGCATCAACGCTTCCAACTCGGCTATGTGGGGCAGCATTAGAATACGTGAGCGGTAGATTTCCTGATAATGGGCCATGTCACGCGCAATTACTGATAGTCGCACATCCACACGTCCAAGAAATGTTTGTATTTCAATAACTTCAGGAATTTTYCGTGCCTTTCCCAGAAACTCATCAAAGGCCCGGGACGCCGTTTTATCAAGGGTAAAGCGCAACGAAACCTCAACCGAATAGCCAAGCGCTGACCAGTCAATTACTGCGTGCTGCCCTTTCAGGATTCGCTGCTCGGTCAATTTTTCCAACCGCCGCGCGGCTGTCACCGGCGTCATACCAGCACGATTGGCCAGTTCTGCTACCGGGCATTCCGGGTCGTTTTGTAGGTGGCGCAGCAGGGTTCTGCTTTGGCTGTCTAACATGGAAACATACTATTTATGGATAATGACGCATWAAACACCCTATTTTTTCTATAATTTATCAGTATTTGCAACCYAATTCGCCGGRTRTTAGATATTTTACACGAAAYACCCCAGCAAAAGGACCACTTCTATGCGAGTTTATTACGATCGCGATTGCGACATAAATCTAATCAAAGACAAAAAAGTCGCCATYCTTGGCTACGGTAGCCAAGGCCATGCCCATGCGCTGAACCTGCGCGACAGTGGCGCCAAGAATCTTGTGGTGGCGCTGCGCGAAGGGTCAGCCTCTGCCGCCAAGGCCGAAGGCGAAGGCCTGAARGTCATGGGCATYGCYGARGCCGCCGCCTGGTGTGATCTGATGATGTTTACCATGCCGGATGAATTACAGGCCGAGACATATAAGAAATACGTGCATGATAATATCCGCGAAGGCGCGGCAATTGCGTTTGCCCACGGGTTGAACATCCACTTTGGATTGATCGATCCAAAGGCAGGCATCGACGTGATCATGATGGCCCCCAAGGGCCCGGGCCACACAGTGCGGGGCGAATACACCAAAGGCGGCGGCGTGCCGTGTCTGGTGGCTGTGGACAAAGACGCAAGCGGTAAGGCATTGGAAATAGGGCTTTCTTATTGCTCTGCCATCGGCGGCGGGCGTTCCGGCATCATCGAAACCAACTTTCGCGAAGAATGCGAAACCGACCTGTTCGGTGAACAGGCAGTTCTGTGTGGTGGCTTGGTTGAGCTGATCCGCATGGGCTTTGAAACACTGGTTGAAGCCGGATATGCGCCGGAAATGGCGTATTTTGAATGCCTGCATGAAGTTAAGCTGATCGTTGACCTGATTTATGAAGGCGGCATCGCTAACATGAACTATTCGATCAGTAACACGGCGGAATACGGCGAATACGTTTCTGGCCCGCGCATCCTGCCATATGATGAAACCAAGGCACGGATGAAGGCCGTACTTAGCGACATTCAAAACGGTAAGTTCGTGCGTGATTTCATGCTGGAAAACGCTGTTGGTCAGCCTTCGTTCAAAGCSACACGGCGTATCAATGACGAACATCAGATCGAAAAAATCGGTGAAACACTGCGTGATATGATGCCCTGGATTTCGGCTGGTAAGATGGTTGATAAGGCTAAGAACTAAGCCAATAAATCAAATAAGAATTGGCGCTCCGAATTGCTCGGGGCGCTTTATTTATTTAGGAATTATGGACTGTGGAACCAGGACTAACCAACTGGCTGCGCCTGATTGCGCTTGGCGTGATCTGGGGCTCATCTTTCATGATGGTGAGCATCGCCCTACAGGACATCGGCCCGCTTAGTGTTGCGGCTGGGCGCATAGTAATAGGCGCGGTAATCTTGTTGTTAATCAATGGATTAAAGGGCAACCCTCTACCAACATTCAGCGGCTCTGACGGGCGAAAAATCTGGCTGGCAGCACTTGGGTTTGGCTTTTTCTCAATGGCGCTGCCTTTCTTTTTGCTAAGCTGGGGTCAGCAATATGTAGCCTCGGGTTTTGCCGGGGTCACGATGGCGGCGGTGCCGCTTTTGGTTTTGCCACTGGCACATTTTATGGTSCCGGGGGACCGCATAACATTGCCCAAAGGGCTTGGCTTTGTGATCGGGTTTTCCGGGGTGATGGTGCTGATTGGCTTAAACGCATTCGATAGCCTTGGAACAGCGCTTGAACCTCTGGCCCGGCTGGCCTGCTTTGGTGCAGCGGCGTGTTATGCAATTGGGTCAATAATCGCCCGGGTTGCCCCAAAAGTAGACCCAATCGCTTTCGCCGCCACGGCTACGACATTGGCAGCATTTATGATTACACCCATTGCCATTTTTGTTGAAGGTGTACCCGCAACCCCTTCAACTTTATCAATAATTGCAGTTTTATTTCTAGGCATCATCCCTACAGCGGTTGCCAATTTATTGCTGGTTGCAATCATCCGAAGTGCTGGTCCTACCTTCTTTTCGTTGGTCAACTATCAGGTACCAATCTGGTCGGTGGTTTTCGGGGCGTTGTTCCTAAGCGAAGCATTGCCCTCACGCACAGTATTCGCGCTGGCCCTGATCCTTGCCGGGGTCGGAATTAGCCAATGGACCACATTGCGCCGCCTTGTTAACCGGGGTTAACGGGTTTTAATSAATGAAATAATCATGCGTGAGASCAACATGAGCTTCRTGCGCTAACCCATTGAWTRRTGGTTGGTGAACAAAWYCCTAACGCCGGGCTGAGCCAAAYCAAACMCGCGATATTGGTGCAATTGGTACRAWTGGTACYTCGAAAAACACCATTTTAACTTTTACGCGGTTGCCGCTTTTACGGCGTCCACCACCTGATCGACAGCGGTATTCAGAATGGCTTCGTCTTCGCATTCGGCCATGACCCGGATCAGCGGCTCGGTTCCTGATTTACGGATCAATAATCTGCCCTGAGYGGCGAGCTGTTTTTCAGCGTCTTTAATCGCCGCTTTGACTGATTTGTCATCCAGCGGCAGTTGCCCATCTGAATAGCGCACATTCTTCAAAAGCTGCGGCACGGTTTCGAAATTTTCGGCCAGCTCTGATGCCGGTTTGTCCGTCTCAATCATTGCCGCCAGAAAATGCAGCCCTGCCAACAAGCCGTCGCCGGTGGTTGCGTAATCGGTCATMACGATATGGCCGGACTGCTCACCGCCTAAATTGAAACCCCCGGCGCGCATCCGTTCCACAACATAGCGGTCCCCTACGGCGGTGCGTTCCAGCGACAGGCCCTGCCCGTCCAGATAGCGTTCCAACCCCAGGTTCGACATAACTGTTGCAACCAGCGCGTTACCTTTCAGACGCCCCTGCTGCGACCAACGACTGGCAAACAGCGCCATGATCTGATCGCCGTCGGCCACTTTACCATTTTCGTCGATAATCATAACCCGGTCGGCGTCACCGTCCAGACAGATACCCACATCAGCCCCATGGGCGACAACCGTTTCCGCAGCCAGGTCAGTATGGGTTGACCCACATCTGTCGTTAATATTGAAACCGTCYGGCGAAACGCCGACGGCAACCACATCYGCGCCCAGTTCCCATAGGACTTCGGGGGCAGTTTTATGGGCMGCRCCATTGGCGCAATCTACCACGACTTTCAAACCGGCCAGGCTTGCACCCGTTGGCAAGGTAGATTTTACCCGTTCGTTATAGCGGAASCGGCCGTCGTCAATYCGTTTGGCGCGGCCGATGTTTTCTGCCTGCACCGGGGTGACGCCTTCGTTTACAAGGCGTTCGATTTCGGCTTCGGCTTCGTCCGMCAGTTTRAACCCGTCAGGGCCGAAGAATTTGATACCATTGTCCTGATGCGGATTGTGGCTGGCAGAGATCATCACGCCAACGTCGGCGCGCATGGACGTSGTTAACATGCCGACAGCAGGTGTTGGCACCGGGCCGAGCAGGAAGACGTTCATGCCGGTGGAGGCAAAACCAGCCGTCAGGGCGTTTTCAAACATGTAACCCGACAGGCGGGTGTCTTTGCCGATGATGACGCGGTGGTCATTGGCGCCGTCACGGCGAAAATAGCGCCCCGCCGCCGCCCCAAGCCGCAGGGCCAGTTCAGCCGTCATYGGGTGGGTATTRGCCTGCCCGCGTACACCGTCAGTTCCAAAAAGCTTGTTAACCATTACTGCTGCCTCATTCCGGTCACGGCGGACCATAGGGTAAGTGCCTGTCGTGTTTCGGCAATATCATGGACCCGGGTGATCTGCACCCCCTGAGATATGCCTGCAAGCGCCACTGCGATAGATCCTGGCATACGTTCGCTGGCGTCGGTTGTGCCACTGAGTGTGCCGATAAAACGCTTGCGGGATGCGCCGAGCAGGATCGGGCAGCCGAGGGAATGAAACAGGGCGATATTCTGGATCAGGGTCAGGTTGTGCTCAACGGTTTTGCCAAAGCCGATACCGGGATCGATGATGATGTTTTCGCGGCGAATTCCGGCGGCTGTTGCGATAGCTATACGTTCAGCCAGATAGTCGTATACGTCCAACAGCACGTTATCATAGCTTGGGTCTATTTGCATTGTGGCCGGGTCGCCCCGGGCATGCATCAGGCAGACCGGGACGTCTGATTTAGCAACTAAATCCGCRAGTTGKGCRTCGAAGCTAAGAGCGGATACATCGTTGACRATGTTTGCCCCGGCRKYRATMGCGGCACCTGCAACGCTGGCTTTTCGGGTGTCGATCGATATCGGGATCGGTGAATTYGCACGGATGGCTTCGATCACCGGAATTGTGCGTGAAACTTCCTGTTCCGGGGTGACAAGTCTGGCACCCGGTCGCGTACTTTCGCCACCAATATCAATGATATCCGCGCCGTTCTTAATCATCTGCAAGGCGTGGCTTGCACCGGTTTCCACAGAGTTGAACTGACCGCCATCCGAAAAGCTGTCGGGGGTTGAATTCAGGATGCCCATCAGGCGCGGCACGTCCAGTTCAAACCCGGCAACCGGTGGGCGTGGATTGCTCAGGTTGCCTAACACGTCAGCGGGTAATTCGTTGGCCGGCACAATTTCGGAGCTGCCTGCCCGCTCTAGGATTTCGACCCGATCGAACCAGCACCATCCGTCAGCAAGGGGCAAGGCGTTGAACGGGCGGGCAWCATCGGATTGCACAATCGGGCGATAGTATTTGGTCATTTTCTTAGTTATCCCGGCAGATCGATCTTTGGCTGCCCCACTGAAACCTCTTTTACCGGTAAGGTCGCRCCMGTTGGAACAGYCGCRCCGATARCAACCATCATTTCCGCCTGAACCARCTCTGCRAACCAAAGYGCMAGCGCCGCGCCTTCCAGTGTCGGGCTGTCAACCGCATCCAGAACAATGCGCGAAGGTGCCCAAACGGATATTTGGCCATTTCGCATTGCCCAATCGAGTTCGGTTCGGGCATCAACCACAATACAACGCGGATCGCGCCCGGCCAGAACCCAGGCATTTTGTTCAGCTGCAAGCAGGTTTATTCGCCGCTGCGCGGGTTTAATATCTGTATCCGGAACCGCTGAATCACCAATGCCAACCGAGAAAATAATAGGTTTTCCAGTGGCTTGCAGCTCGTTTATCCAGTCTGTCAGGTTATCCGATTTGATTGCTGTATTGGACAGGTATACGACAATTGGATGGATTTCGGTTTCTTCGCTAAATATTGGTTTTGTGTCGGCCTGAACTGCGCGGCTGCGCACAATTTCCACCCCAAGCGCGCCCGACCCGCGGTCTAGCTTCTGGATGCGCACGAATACCCGCAGTGCCTGAGGTTCCGTAAGGATACGCTGGCAAATACGCTCGGCYAAAGTCTCAARCAGGTTCAGACGTTCSGCYACCAGTTCATAGGCRATKGCTTCGGTGATRGTGTCATAGGAMAGTATYCGATCGACATCGTCATCCAGCGGYTTTTGATGTGGAACGACTTCGACAACTACATCGAACAAGACCCGCTGCGTGGTTCCGCGTTCTACCTGGAACGCCCCAATTTCCACTTCAACTATATGTTCCCGCAAGGAAATTCTGTCAGCGGGTGCATTTTCGCAAAGCGCATTCGCACGGGCGTCAAGGCTGGAAAAAGCTGAATTGTTGCTGGTATTCATCGGCGCACCCTTTGGGGTTTTTGCGGGCATAGCCGATTTCAAAGCTGCCCACCACCATTGTCTGCGCCGCTTTTGGCACTTGCGCGACTAACTCTTTGGAGCCGCTCGCGGTGGCTGGCGGTAAAAATAATGCGCGCCTATTGACGCCGTCCGCGGAAATACCCGTGACCAGCGAGGACGAACAGCTTTGGTGTGATAATGGGTTGCTCCGAAAGTCAGCTCCCGTTCCTTGCCATCAAGCATAAGGCGGGCAACTTTTCCGACCTGACGCCAGACTACTTTTTCGCTGATCCGGTCCCGATATCCGTCACAGGTGTAAGTGAACTGACATTGAAGATAACGCCCGGTACCCTGATTGATCACCCGGCAGGGCGTAGAAGGATATCTGTTGCTGTCTACACGGTTCAGAATAACCTCAGCTACCGCGAACTGGCCTTTGACGCTTTCSCCACGGGCTTCGAAATACAGAGCCTCTGACAGGCATTGCCATTGGGCATCTCCTGCGGCTGTATCGAGGCTGTCCAGATAATCCGGTGTRTARGAAAAAGATGGAACTTTGCCCAAAAGCCGACGACGGGCAGGGATGTTTTGCAGCCGGGCAAATTGTCCGGCATCAACAGCACCAAGCGCATGACGCTCCTGGCCGAACAGGCGCGCCAACTCAATGTCCAAAACTGCGCCCGGGTCATTTGACTGGCTAAGAGTCACGTCTGCACTGGCCGTTCCAGGCCCTAACAGGATTGCCATAAGGCAAACCGCCCTTGTCAGCCGAAGCTGTAACATGCCCCCCTCCCAGTGTGGCATCGAGCCGGAATCCGACCGCGAACAGCCAGCAATTAGGGCAAATAACGGCCTTCGTCGAGTCTGGGGCTGAACCTGCGGTCTCAGGATCGGGTCAAATTTGAGGAATTAAGTTGGGTCAAACCACACGTAAAAAGTTTAATTCACCTGTTTTCAACAGCTTAATTGTTTCTTAAATCGAAACATTATGTTTTAGGGCAAGGTGGGCTGCGGCGAGCCTAGCCACGGGTACCCGGTACGGAGAACAGGACACATAGTCGAACCCGGCGGCCCTGCAAAAGGCGATTGATTCGGGGTTTCCACCATGTTCGCCACACATTGATAATACAATGYCCGGGCGGGCTTCGCGGCCCCGTTCGGCACCGATTTTCAATAGTTCGCCAACGCCTTCGGTATCCAGAATGTGGAACGGGTCTTCGGCAAACACTCCTTTTTTCACATAGTCGCCCATAAAACGCCCGGCGTCATCGCGCGACAGGCCATAGGTCATCTGGGTAAGGTCGTTGGTTCCAAATGAAAGGAAAGCGGCATGTTGCGCGATATCATGTGCGCGCAGAGCAGCACGCGGAGTTTCCACCATAACGCCCAGACGATAATCAAATTCTGCGCCCATTTCATTGCGAACCGCTGCCGCGACGGCATCAATGCGGGACTTTACCAGCTCAACTTCTTTTTTCGCTGAAACAAGTGGGATCATAATTTCCGGTACAACCGGGGCGCCACCCTTGCTGGCTTCAATCGTCGCTTCAAAAATTGCGCGCGCCTGCATGTCGTAGATTTCAGGCACCGTTATCCCCAACCGCACACCACGCATCCCSAGCATTGGGTTGAATTCTGATAGCGATTCTACCCGGCGGGTCACGTCGGACAGCGGTAACCCCATGGCTTCCGCCAGATCACGCAAACCGCTGCGCCGACTTGGCAGGAATTCGTTCAGTGGCGGGTCAAGCAATCGGATACAAACCGGCAGTCCGTGCATGATCTTGAACAACTCGGTAAAATCCGCGCGCTGCATTGGTAACAAGCGATCAAGTGCGGCGGCGCGGTCAGCCGCATCATCGGTAAAAATCATTTCCCGCATCACGCTCAGACGGTCTTCTTCGAAAAACATRTGTTCKGTGCGGCAAAGCCCRATGCCATGGGCATCAAARTTKCGYGCRACCTGAGCGTCCGCAGGCGTATCCGCATTGGCYCGWATTTTGATATCACAGGCATCGCTGGCCCAGCCGAGTAAGGTCTGAAAGGCATCACCCAGCCCCGGCTCCAGCATGTTTGCTGCACCTGCCAGTGCTTCTCCGCTGGTGCCGTCCAGGGTAATGATGTCACCCTCTCTCAGGACAAGGCCATCSGAAGTYGTYAGKGATTTGTCTTTGAATTTCAAATGCATACCGCTAGCGCCAACAACACAAGGCAGACCAATTCCGCGCGCGATCACGGCCGCGTGGCTGGTCACACCTCCGCGTTCCGTCAAAACGCCGTTGGCAGAGTGCATACCCCGAATGTCATCCGGCGTGGTTTCGCGGCGCACCAATATACAGGGTTCGCCCCGCGCCTCAGCCGCCTGGGCAGCGGYWGAACTGAACACAATTTTCCCGGCYGCMGCACCSGGACTRGCGGCGATGCCTTGTATAAATGCGGCGGGCTTATCCTTTGSATCGACCTGGGGGTGCAACAGTTCCGGCAAGGAATGGGGCTCAATACGCAGCACGGCTTCRTTRCGGTTGATCACGCCCTCATTTGCCAACGCTACCGCAATATGCACGCCAGCACGCGAGCTGCGGTTCACCCTGACAGCGTCCAACACATGCAAAGTTCCATCTTCAACGGTAAATTCGATCTGCATCTCTTCGCGCAGTTTAATGCGGCATAGATCGCCAAAATCCTTAAGCGTCTGGAACAATTCGGGGCATTTCACTTCAAGCGAAGTGCCGCGCTTGTCACGGGTCAGATATATCGCCCCGGTGGTGGCCCGCAACGCATCACGACCCTGACTCTGACCCAGAAAACGCCCGTTGATCTTTTGCACACCRGTAAGTGGGTCAACGAACTGAACAACACCTGCGCCGCTTTCGCCCGGGCCAACGCCCAGCACCATYTGYTGCACTACCAGCCCAAGCCCTGCATCGGCGGGCGCRCCTTTGGCCTGACGCAGCAGGCGGGCGGTGGTTCCTTCCCAGGTGCGTGCCATCGAACGCAGCACTTCGCCCAGYTGTTTGACCGGGTCTTGTGGAAAGTATTCTTCGGTCTCGGCTGCGTAGGCATCCAGCGCTGACTGCAGCGCATCCTGGCCCAGTCCCTGATCAATTTCGAACATTTCCGGGTCGAGGCGGGCGACGTTTATGGCGAAAGATTGCACAAACCGCAGATAAAGCGCGTTGGCGGCTTCTTCGCCGTGGCTTTCCACCAGCTCAGCGTGGCGCGCGTCATTCATGCCAATATTCAGCATCGCACCCGGCCCACCCCAGTCGGGGTCTTGTGAACTTGGGCGCACGGAAACCAGCGGTTGCTGGCCGAAAGTTTTCAGCAGGGCCGCGAGGTCGGGCAATTCACCRGCGGCGATGCTGTGAACCACATCAAAGGAAAGCGCCACGGTWWGYGGCACCGGCATTTCCAGCCGGATCAGGCGTTGCAGGCATTTCGCCCGACCACCATGGGTGTCATCCGAGATCGGCGCGACGCGCCGGATCCGGGTGAACCCGCTTATTTCAACCAGTTTCTGCACTGCAGCGCCTATTCAATTGCACTTGCAGCATAGCGCCAGATTATMTTGGCGCAACTATGACGTTGCCGGGGTGTTTTCTTAGCCYTCAATCCGGGTCAGATCGGCCACSGAMAGGCAGATTTTGCGGATGTTGCTAAGCATGTTCAGCCGGTTGCGCCGGGTTACAGCGCTGTCATCGTTCACCTGCACSGCYTCAAAAAACGCATCAATCGGGGCGCGCAGGGAAGCCATGTTTGACATGGCTGACGCGAAATCTTCGGTCTCAATGGCCGAAGAGATCGCCGGCCCCTGTTTGGTCAGGGCWTTGAACAGGKCTTTTTCGGCGGGTTCCTTCAGGAAATTTTCCTCGGCGCCGTAGCTGTATTCAACACCGTCTTTTTCTTCGGCTTGCGTCAGGATGTTGTTGGCGCGYTTGAAGCCTTGCWGCAGGTTTTCACCATCATCGGTTTTCAGGAAATCCGACAGGGCGGTGGCGCGTTTTGCCAGCAAGGTCAGGTCGTCGTGCGAACCCGGCATCGACAAGCAGGCGTCGATGACGTCGTGGCGGATGTCGCGGTCTCGCAGGTAGATTTTTAGGCGGTCGTGGAAAAAGGATAGCAGGGCCACGCTTTTGTCCGGTAGCGCGGTTTCAAGTGCCGTGACCTCATCTGGCATGTCATCGCCAAACCGGTCTTTGATGTCGTGATAAGCGGTTTGGAATATTCCGTGTTCTGCGATTTCATACAACATGTCTTGCAGCAATCCGCCAGAGCGGCTGTCAGCATATTCTGATCTGGAAATTTCAAATCGCAGAAGTTGGGCATCAAAGAAGCGATCAAGGCGGGTTTGAATATCGTTTTCCAACAGCAGCCGGATAACACCCAGTGCGGCGCGGCGCAGGGCGAACGGGTCTTTTGAACCGGTCGGTTTCTCGTCAACGAACCAAAACCCGCACAAGGTATCGATCTTGTCGGCCAGGGCCAGGGCCACAGACACCGGCGCGGTTGGCACGTCGTCTGAAGGGCCAAGCGGGGCGTAATGTTCCTGTGCCGCCGCAGCCACGGCATCGCTATAACCAGCACTTTTCGCGTAAAATCGCCCCATCACCCCCTGCAATTCGGGGAATTCGTAGACCATTTCGGACATCAGGTCGGCTTTGGCCACTTTCGCGGCGGCCTCGGCTTCATCCGCGTCCGCCCCCACCAGTGGCGCGATTTCGCGGGCCAGTGCGGCGATACGGGTGATGCGTTCGGCTTGGGAACCAAGCTTATTGTGGAAGGTCACTTTCGCCAGTGCATCGGTCCATTCAGACATGCCCGCCTTAGCCACCCGCAGGTCGTTTTCCCAGAAGAATTTTGCATCCGCCAGCCGGGCGGCAAGTACACGTTCGTTGCCCGCCAAAATGGTCGCGCAGTGGTCTTTGGTTTCGATATTGGCGACGGTGATGAACTTTYCGATACGCCCGGTTTTGGGGTTYTTCACCGAAAAGAATTTCTGATGYTCRCGCATGCTTGTTTGCAGAACCTCKGGCGGCAGGTCCAGAAAATCSGCGSCKATWTCGCCCAGCARCACSACGGGCCATTCKACCAGACCGGCGACCTCGGCCAGTAGTCCTTTATCTTCGACGACTTCCAGCCCCTGGGCAAAGGTCAGATTGGTGGCATCCGCCCAGATGTGATCGGCGCGYTCRGTTGCGTCGAGCAGGATTTTGGCCTTTTTCAGCTTGGCAGAGTAATCGCTAAATCCAGTGACTTTAAACGGTTTGGGGGCCATGAAACGRTGGCCCKKYGTGGTGTTGCCAGATTTAATACCGTCAATTTCCAGTGGGACAATATCCGCGCCGTTTTCATCACTGAGGATACACAGGATCGAATGCAGCGGACGCACCCATTTCAACGCGCCCTGCCCCCATCGCATGGATTTTGGCCATGGGAARTTGCGGATGGATTTATCCAGCACTTCGGCCACGATGTCGCCCGCYGGACGGCCCGTGTGWTTGATCACCGCGAAAAATACGTCACCCTTTTTGTCTGGCCGCACTTCCAGTTGATCACGGGTCAGCCSGGTTGAKCGCAGGAAMCCCGCCAGCGCCTGTTCCGGTGCGTCGGCGCGGGGGCCTTTGCGGGTCTCGCTGGTGTCGGGGCTTTCGGGGGTCAGACCCTCAACCGTCAGAGTCAGGCGGCGGGGCGTGGAAAAAGCGCCCGCACTGGTGTAGGTCAGGCCAGCCTCAACCAAGCCATCTGTCACCAGTTTTTTCAGGTCAGCCGCCGCGCGGCTTTGCATCCGGGCGGGGATTTCTTCGGAAAAGAGCTCGATCAGCAGGTCAGGCATTCAGTAAGACCTTTCGGGCGGTTCCGGGCAACTTTCCGGGACGGGTTCACCGTTGAAAACGACTTCTCCGCAGGCATTGATCTGGTGCCAGGCGAATGCGCGGCCGTCGTCGTAGACGGCAATAATACGGTCAATTCCGTAGCTGATATTTTCCTTCGACAGAAACGCGAGGGCCAGACCGTTTTCCAGATCGGGGCCAATTTCCTTGGCGTCAAAGCATTCAAACCAATTCGGGCCGATCAGTGGCACCGGGTCGTCATAGCGAACATAGGTTTCGCTCAGCGTCTCCCAGCTTTGACCGGTGGTGAAACAGGCGCGAAACCGCAGTGGTGAGCTGTCTGCGTCTATRCCTTCGAAATTATCCACWRGGATTGGTWCGGGCAGATCAGTTTCCWGCAGGGTKARYTGGATTTGGGTCTCCCAGCGGTTRCTTGGGTTATCCGAAATCGTGACAGGTTCRTAATACGCATAGACCTGAAGGTAATAGATRCCSCCGYCCGCCAAAATCGCTGAARTCACGATAATTGCCACRAAAATCTTGCCCATTATGCTGCCCACCCGCCTGCTGTTGTTTGTAAAAATGCGTCAGCGCAGGATTTGGCCAGGGCGCGGACCCGGGCGATATATGCCTGACGTTCGGTTACGGATATGACGCCGCGCGCGTCCAGAAGGTTGAACAGGTGGCTGGCTTTGATGCACTGGTCATAGGCCGGATGYACCATGATGATGCGTTTACCGGTTTTTGGATCATCCGCCGGYTCGCCCAATATCCGGGCGCATTCGGCTTCGGCATCYTCAAAATGTTTCAAAAGCGTTTCGGTATTGGCCACGTCGAAATTCCAGCGGGAATATTCAACCTCGGTTTGTCGGAACACATCGCCGTAGGTCAGCGGAATTGGTGCGTCTGGTGAATTGAACGGCATGTCCATAACGTGATCGACGCCAAGGACATACATCGCCAAGCGTTCGAGGCCGTAGGTTAGCTCACCAGACACTGGTTTGCAGTCATAGCCGCCAACCTGCTGAAAATAGGTGAACTGGCTGACTTCCATGCCGTCGCACCAGACYTCCCAKCCCAGWCCCCATGCGCCMAGCGTCGGGCTTTCCCARTCGTCYTCGACAAAGCGGATGTCGTGGTTAGCCATGTCGATGCCAATGGCGGCAAGTGAGCCAAGGTAAAGCGCCTGAAAATCTGGTGGGCTGGGTTTTATGATCACCTGAAACTGGTAAAAATGCTGCAAACGGTTCGGGTTTTCACCGTACCGCCCGTCGGTTGGTCGGCGCGACGGTTGCGCATAGGCTGCTGACCAAGGGTTTGGGCCAAGCGAGCGCAGTGCGGTGGCGGGATGAAACGTGCCTGCACCGGCTTCCATATCATAGGGTTGCAGAATGGCGCAGCCCTGCGCGGCCCAATAGGATTGCAGCGCAAGCAGGATGTCTTGAAAGCAGCGAGGTTTGGCGTCGGTTTTGGTCATTTGAAAGCCTTAAGGAAAGCGCGTTCTCAATAGGCATTGGGGCTGGCAGGGTCAATTAGGTTTCATGGTTTGGGGTGCGCGGCAGGTTCGCGCTTTGTCATGTAATGAAATTAGGTGAGGCAGCGCCAGGTTACCCGGTACCATTGGCAAAAGGGCGGGAACGGCGGAAACGATGGTGAACAGATCAGAAATGTCGCCGATAGCCCTAACCGGGATTATCGCGCCCAAGGTTTAATCGACAAGGCTATCGCCTATTGAAATGACATGATCGATCAGGAACTGCATGTCTTCGTCGCGGGTTCGATGGTTGGTAATATTAACGCGGATCGCAAGCTGGCCATTAATTCGTGTGGTTGAGGGGGCTGCGAGGCCCTGTTCTTGCAATTGCACGACGATTTCTTCGTTGCTGGCGTCGCTGCTTTTGTAGCGGAAACAAACAATATTCAGATTAACGGGTGCAAGCAGCGWTARTTGGGGGTGCTTGTCGATGATGCCTGCCAGCAGACGTGCCTGCTTGCAGTTYCTGGTGATCGAGCGGCCSAGTTTTTCAGTGCCATGTTCCAACAGATGCGCCCAGATTTTCAGGGCAGAAAATCCACGCGACAGTTCGGGGCCGTAATCCACAGGCCANGGGNGCACCCGCGGCAAGGCCCCGGGTAGCGCCGATCAGGTATTCSGGGCGTTCGCAAAAGGCGCGCAGGTGTGCATCTGCATCGCGGATCAAAACGCAGCCCGCTGCGTAGTTCACGTGCAGCCATTTATGGAAATCGAAGGCCAGAGAATTTGCGCGCTCCAGCCCGTTGAGCATTGGGCGCACAGTGTCGGACAGGATGCCGGTTGCGCCAAAGGCGCCGTCAACGTGGAACCACAGGTTTTCGGCGGCGGCGATGTCGGCAATTGCGGATAGATCGTCTATCGCGCCCACATTTACCGAACCTGCGGTTCCAATGACGGCAAACGGGGTCAGACCAGCAGCGCGGTCGGCTTTGATTCGGTCCTTCAGGGCGGACATATCCATACGGAAATCAGTATCGCAGGGGATTTTGCGCAAAGCATCCGACCCCAGCCCCAGCATATCAAAAGCGCGCGCTATGCAGGAATGCGCCTGTTCGGAYGTATAGCCAACCAGCCCTGCCCCGTTCACGCCGCCGGTGCGGTTGGTAAAATTCAGCCGCTTATCGCGTGCCACCTTTAGGGCAACCATTGTCCCCATAGAGGTGCCAGAGGTAATCAATCCGCTGGAATCTGTCGGAAATCCCATCATCTGGCGCGCCCAGTCAATCACCTGGCGTTCCACATAGATTGCACCATGGTCTCGCCCGCCAAGGTTGGCATTCATCGCCGCCGCGACAATATCAGCCAACACACCGCCGGGGTTGCCTGCACCATGAACCCAGCCGAAGAACCGCGGGTGTGTGTTGCCAACACCATAAGGCAGCAAAGCGGTAAGTTTGTTGGCAATATCGGCGGTTGAGCTTGGGTCATTTGGGAGTGGGTGATCCAAATCGGATTTCATAACATCGGGCAGCGGTGTCCAGACACGGCCTTCCGGCGCTGCCTGCATCTGATCAATGGCTGCATCCAGCAATCTGTGGGCGTCATTGCGAAAGACATCCCAATTGGCCGGGTCGAGCGTTGCATCAGACATAGGTGTACCTTTTCGCCAACTTGAAGTGGTCGTGCTGTAGTGATGTGAACCCGAGCATGATCGGATTTCAAGATGTGTTTACAAGATAACGGGACTTACATTCTTAACGTGCAATCTGGCGCGCTCGCGGCTAATGTCCGGATCGGAAGCAGGAAATGGTAAACGGACGGTATTTAATTATGCGCAAATTTGTATTTGGCGTGGTATTTTTTTTGGTCTCTGGCATTGCGAATTTAGCTGTAGCCCAGCAGACAGTTTGGATTCAGATTGAAGCCCAGCGTTCGCTTGCAAAGGCGCAAGTTGTAGCCCGCGATTATTCCGGATCATTACAACAGGTGAATGGTTTTGCATTGCGCTCGGGCTGGTACGCGATTGCCATTGGGCCATTCAGCCCGGTGGACGCGGACGATGTGTTGCAACAGCTTCGGGTCACCCGCCAGATCCCCGGCGACAGTTATATTGTTGATGGCACCAATTTTCGCCGCCAGTTCTGGCCGGTCGGGGCGGCGACACTGAATGCGCAACCTGACGCGCCGCAGGTTAGCGRACAGGTTGAAGAACAATCCGAARTTCAAATTGTTGCACCGCCAGTTATAGGCGAAGAAACCGTCGCACAAGCGCGGCGTTCCGAAAGTCAGTTATCGCGCGAAGAACGTGAATTGCTGCAAGTCGCGCTGCAATGGGAAGGGTATTACCGTTCAGCCATTGATGGCGCGATTGGCCCGGGTACGCGTAAATCCATGGCTGCCTGGCAAGAGCAGGAAAGGTWTGAAGCCACTGGCGTTCTGACCACTTTGCAACGGCGCACGCTGGTGACACGTTATCAGRATATGCTGGCCTCACTTGGGATGACMAACCAGATTGACAATGCGACMGGTATCGAAATTTCCCTGCCAWTGGCGATGGTGGAGTTTGACCGTTATGAGCCGCCATTTGCGCATTTCACGCCTAAGRACGAYAGCGAYGTRCAGGTGCTTTTAATCAGCCAGACTGGCGATGAAGCCACCCTGCGCGGGTTATATGATATCATGCAAACGCTGGAAATTGTGCCGCTTGAAGGTGCGCGCGATATTGGCGCGCGTAGCTTTACCCTGACCGGTGAGAACMGCGATATGTCGTCCTATACCTTTGCTGCGCTGGCAAATGGRCATGTGAAAGGCTTTACCCTGATCTGGCCARCGAGTGCGGATAAGCGCCGTTCAATGGTGTTGAATGCAATGAAAAACAGCTTTGCAGCCCTGCCTGACACGGTGTTGCCGGATGTGTTTGGTGATCCGAATGCAGCGCAATCCCTGGATCTTCTGGCCGGGCTATCCGTCCGTCAGCCGGATGTATCGCGTTCTGGATTTTATATTGATGCAATTGGGTCGGTACTGACCACCGCTGAGGCAGTAGCTTCCTGTGAAAGAGTAACACTGGACCAAGTACACAATGCAGAGGTGGCGGCGGTTGATAATTCCACAGGGCTGGCGCTGCTACGCCCAACAGGGCCCCTGTCACCGATACGGATTGCGCAGCTAAATGTTGCTACGCCGAGGCTGAATTCGGAAATCGCCGTATCGGGATATTCCTATGAAGGCCTGTTAGGTGCGCCTTCGCTAACTTATGGAATATTGAGCGACTTGCGGGGATTGAAAGGTGAAACCAGTATCAAYCGACTGGCTATAGATGCCACGCCCGGCGATGCGGGTGGCCCGGTTTTCGATAGCAGTGGTGGCGTGTTGGGCATGTTGTTACCGGCAGAAATTGGCGGGCGACGCTTGCCTGACGACGTCAGATTTGCTGCAAATTCTGATAGTATTTCGATATTTTTAACGGCGCAGGGTGTTACCCCRWTAGAGTCAGAAGTTACTGGCGTCATGGCCCCGGAAGACCTGACGATTGTTGCCGGTGATATGACCGTTCTGGTAAGCTGCTGGAACTAAAAAGCGGCGTTCTAAACAACCACGTTAGGTGTAATGTGGATGATAGTGGGACCGTTGGCCTGTAGGGCCTGGCGAACCGCCGTCTGAAAATCCCTGATCGTTGCGGGCCTGTCGTAAGCTACACCATACGCGTCGGCCAGCTTTCCGAAATCCGGGTTTTGCGCAACCACAGCGTTCGGGGCGATCTGCGACTGGATCATCGAGTCTTCRATTTCTTTCAGTTTGCCGTTGTCCCACAGGATGATCGGCAGGYTTAGGGATAATTCGGCGGCGACGCCSAGTTCYTGCATGGTGTACTGAAACCCGTAATCCCCGGCGATGGCTATCACCGGGCGATCCGGTGCGCCGATCTTGCCGCCAATGGCTGCGGGCAGTGCGTAGCCGAGCGTGCCAAAACCGTAGGGGTGGTGCCAAAGGCCGGGGTGTTCCAGCGGGTAGATTTCTTTGGCGAGATAGGCGAACTGGGTCATATCGCTGTAGATTAACGTGTTTTTTGGCAGAGCCTGATGCAGCGCGTCTACAAGCGGCGCAATGCCGGGGAATTCTGCATCTGATTGCGCACGGAATGCTGCACTTGTACTGGCGATTTTGGCTGTGTCCCATTTGGGGGGGCTTTGGTTGAGTTGAATGGCCAGAGCGGCGAGAACCACGTCAGCGTCAGCGTTGATTTTCAGGTCTGCRCCRTGGGCATCRTCCAGMACNGTTTGGKYSANTATCAATCCTTACCAATTGGCCYTTATGGCCAAGTTTTTCGCGCTGCAAATCGACACGCGCAAGTTCTGACCCGACGGCGATTACCAAATCAGCGCTACCGATAATCCGGGCGCTGTCCGGGCGGGCAAGAGTTGCGCCGAAATTTAACGGATATGAACCGCTTATGACGCCGCGACCAGCGTAGCTGGAGAAAGTGGCGGCACCGGAAAGCGCGATCACTTTTCGGGCATTGGTGCTGGCCCGCGCTGCACCGCCACCAAAGATAAACAGCGGTTTTCTGGACGAATTTATCAGGTTTGCAAGGGTTTCTACATCCTTGKTTTCTGGGRGTGGAAGATCGGGTTTTACTTTWGGTTCCGGGGCTTCRCCCGCTTCATTTCCAAGCACATCAATCGGCACGGTTATGTGTTTAGGGCGCGCCCGCTGGCTGGAGAATTCTGCGAATGCACGGTCCAGCAGGGTGTAGGCTGTTTCGCTGTCCTGAGCGCATTCTGACCAGTCACACACGGCCGCYGCCGCACCGGTTTGGTCACGCATCTGGTGCAGCTGACCGGGCATCAATTCGTCAGCTGGCAAGCACGAGGAAATTACCAGCATAGGGATCGAATCCGAATAACCCTGCCCCATAGGGGTCATGATATTTGTTAACCCAGGCCCACTAATGACAAAGGCCACACCCGGCTTACCTGTGGCCCGTGCCAACCCGTCGGCCATAAAGCCAGCACCCTGTTCATGGCGSGCMAGAATRTGGRTGATCCCGGCCTCTTCTATGCCACGGTACAGTTCTACATTATGCACGCCSGGAATGCCGAAAATCGTGTTTATTCCTCGGGCTTTCAGCGCATGGGACAGGCCTGCGCCAAGGGTTTGTGCGGGCATCAGCCTCTCCAGAATTTCAGGGTAAACAGGACGTAGACYGCCATCAGCTCMAGGCGGCCGATTAACATGGCGGCGATCAGTATCCATTTGGCGGTATCACTTAAGGGCGCGAAGTTTCCGGATGGGCCGATGATCGGCCCAAGACCGGGGCCGATGTTGGCGATGGCAGCGGAGGCGCCTGAGATTGAGGTGACAAAATCCAGCCCCGTTGTGGCCAGCAGCACGGCGATGACACCAAGGGACACGAAAAACAGAACGAAGAACGCCATGACCGATGAAAGCACGTCTTCACCGACCCGGCGTCCGGCGTAGCGGGGGGTGAAAATACCGTGCGGTGAGTGGATGCGCCTTACCTGCGATTTGATTGAGGAAAATAAAAGCTGGTAGCGGAAAACCTTTATCGAACAGGCGGTTGAACCCGCGCAGCCGCCGATCAGGCCGATGAAAAAGAAAATAGCAATCGGGAAAGAACCCCATTGCGTATAGTCGTCGCTGGCATAGCCGGTGCCGGTCAGGATTGAGACGACGTTGAACAATGATTTGCGAAACGAAGCTTCCGCACTGTCAGTGGCGTTGCTCCACTGCCAAAGCGCCATGATGAAAACCACGAAGAACACCGTCAGGAAAAAGGTGCGGACTTGCGAGTCTTGAAACAGCGGTTTTGCGGTGCCGCTGATCAGTTGCACGTAGCGCACAAAGGGTAGTGCGGCGAGCAGCATGAACAGGGAGGCCGAGTATTCGACGCCGGGGCCGAAAGTGGCAAACGAGGCATCATAGTTGGAAAAACCCCCGGTCGCGACGGTGGTCATAGCGTGGATAGCGCCATCAAACGGTGACATGCCAAAGCCGACATAAGTAAAGGCGCAGGCGATGGTCAGGCCAAAATAGACCACCGAAATTCTTGATGATATTTCAGTGGCGCGGGGCAGGATTTTTCCAAATGTATCAAAGCCTTCCGAGCGGAATATCTGCATGCCACCGACCCTTAGTTCCGGCAAAAATACCATCGCCACAACAATGATGCCGATGCCGCCGAACCATTGTAAAAGCCCGCGCCAGAACAACAAACCCTTGGGCAGTTCTTCCAGCCCCGAGAACACCGTAGAACCGGTTGTGGTWAGGCCTGACATGGCTTCGAAAATGGCGTCAACCAGCCCTGCGTCGGTGGCCCCGGTGGCGAACGGTATCGCTCCGAACAGCGGTAATGCGACCCAGACGCCGGTGGTCAGCARNAAAGKTNTGCTGAATKGTCAGGTGTTCTTTCACGCCGTTTGCACAGGCCAAAGCGATCAATCCACCGATGGTAATAGTGATTATAGCGGCTTCCAGAWACGCCGCCCAATTGGTGCTGCCTTCGGCAATATCTATCAGCATAGGAAAGAACATCGTCGCGCCGAGGGCGGCGATGAGCAGGCCGATAACATATCCAACTGGGCGCAGGTCCAACATAGGCGCAAGGCTTGGCGAGAGGGGCGGGAAGTGTCAAGCGAACAGCTAGTTTTGACAGGCTCATGTGGGACATTCGGTGGTGAATGCAGCGGCACAAAGACATCGCTATTGACATAACAAGTATATTATATAACGTACTTGTTATGGAACTAGTCAGCTATAGCACCCCGCCACCAAATCTTGACGCCGTATTTTCGGCGCTCGCCGACCCGACACGGCGCGCAATACTATCGCGGCTTGCAGATGGTCAGGCGTCAGTGAACGAAATTGCCGAACCTTTTCCGATCAGCCAACCAGCAGTTTCACGGCATCTGAAAGTGCTGGAGAGTGCCGGGCTGATCGTGCGGGGCATAGATGAACAACGCCGCCCTGCCCGTCTGAARGCGGAAAACATGGCAGCGGCGTTCGATTGGCTGACTGAGTTTCGTGAATTCTGGGGCAAGAGCTTTGAGCAGTTGGACGACGTATTGGCCACAATGAAATTAACCCCCGAAAAGGATACTGACAGTGAGTGATTTACCGGAATACGTACTTGATCGTGAATTTGACGCGCCGCGCGCACTGGTCTGGCGGGCATGGACCGACCCCGAACTGTTGCACCAATGGTATGGCCCCGGWGTGGAAACCACGATCCACAAGTTTGATCTGAAACCCGGCGGGATGTGGTTAAATGAAATGAAATGGGGTGAAAACTCCAGCTATCAGAAAGTCGTGTTCAAGGAAGTTACCGAGCCTGAAAAACTGGTCTGGCATCACCATTCATCCACTGATGCTGACTGGAATGACGCGCCCAGCCCGATGATGGCTGATTGGCCGCGTCTGTTGCTGACTACAGTGACATTTGAGGAAGCGGGCGACAAAACCAACGTGCGACTGAAGCAAGTGCCGATGGAAGCCACGGATGCCGAGATCGCCTGCTTTGCTGGCGCGATGGCCGGTATGAGCAAAGGCTGGGGTGGCGGATACGCTATCATGGACRAGTTGCTGGCGGAKTTGCAGGCYGGATARRGNCTGRGGTYRGYATGAAATAYYTGTTTTATGCGATAATWGCGGTGCTGGTTTTCCTCGCYGTTTCATCSGGTGYCACCAAAATCATGCTGATGCAGCAGGACGTTGATTTCTTTGGGCAATATGGATTCACCAACCCGATCCTGATTGGGTTTGGGATTATTCAGCTGGTTGGCGGGGCAATGTTGGTGCCGCCAAGGACACGGGTTATTGGCGCAGGCATGGTTGCCGTAACATTCCTGATCTCCGCGGTGGTTCTGTTCATGGCGGGGGCCGTCCCGATAGCGCTGGTGACGCTTTTCTGCACCGGATTGCTTGGGTATGTTATCCAGCAATCACGGGTGGTTACCGTCTAACCCAGATAAAACAACGTATTGAACAGCTTGGGTGAAGGCTTTCAACGGCGAAGGTTTCACCYTCGGTCAGGACGGACATGGCGTCATGGCTGTGCAGGCTTTCCAGATGGCTACCTGCGAAACAATTCCAAGGACGGCGGTGACCCGCCCAGATTCCAAGAAACCGCCAGCCTCTCTCTGAAGGTGTTGTCCCGGTACAATCCCAGCGGTTCCAGTACTGTTTCGTAGCGCGCTAGAGGGCGCAGACACACATGTTTGATCGGTCGTTGTTCGGAGACAGGAAAGGTATCCGCGATCAGTAGCGACCCGCCCTTGCGAATCCGGTGCGACAGTCGCCGGAGCAGCGCCAGCCAGTCGTCGTCGTCTACAAAGTGTACAAACACATACAGAACACAGACCAGGTCAAATTTCTTTTCTAATACGATCTCGAGCGCTGACCCTTGGATAAAATGGCCCCGCGGTTCGCGTAAGCGCGCGGCTTCGATAGCGGCGGGGGCAACGTCGATTCCGGTATAGCCATATCCGGCCTCACAAAAGCTCGAAGCAATCCTAGCGTAACCGCAACCAATATCCAGGACAGTTATATAAGGTCTGAGTTCCWCTGCCACCCATTCCACCGCAGCGACTAACCGGCTTTCGCCCGCCAGGTTTTCTTCGATTGACTTGCCCATATTCCCAACGGACCGAGGATCACCGCGATAGGTCTCATGCCGGTCGATCCAGTATTCGTTTTGGTCAAATTCGTCGGTCAATCTTTTNAATGCCCACGGTTAGCTGGATGCCGGATAACAAAACCAATCAATATTRTCATTGCTTAGCCCAGGCATCGAGGATATGCGAGCCCGCCAAGCAGGCTGCCAAAATTATAACGCAAGTGTAAAGAAATATCTGCATAGCTACGATCAGGTAAAAAATTTCTCAGCTTACGAGCATTCCCGCTAMCCCACRTGAAACARMGTATTGAACAGTTTCGGGTCGAGGCTTTCGTTGGCGAAGGTTTCGCCTTCGGTCAGGACAGATACCGCGTCATGGCTGTGCAGGCTTTCCTGATGGCTGGCGATGATGCGGAAATCGCCGATGCGSGGGTCRTCTTGCAGGGCCTCGCTGAACAAYCGCGCRGCATCTTCSACGAAAATCGGGTTGGCGGCGTTTAGYTCRGCAAAGGCCTGTTCGTCTTCGCGTTTCACCATCACYTGSGTTTCGGTCGGCACCACCCGRCGGCAATGGTCAATCAGGTCTTCGAACCACARYACWGGRCCMTCGGCATTCATMACRACCGACAGGCGCGCAACGGAKCGCTGCGAATGYGGKGTGGCCAGTTGGCCGCGYTGYTGGCGGGCGTGTTCRGCCAGYTCCAGCGAACAGGGGCAGGTTGACGAATAGACGTAATCCAGATGGATGATTTTCTTGCGCACACCGCCGATTTCCACCAGTTCCAGCGCGATGTCGTAATATTGAAAGCCCTCCAGACCCGAGCGCAGGCTTTTGACCTTCATYGGGAAGGAAAACCGCATCTGRATGCGKGCRTCAAAGCTGTCGAGATCGGTTTTATAGGCGTCGAGCGCRGTTTTGATCACGTCAAAACTGAATGTTTTTTCCGCGTGTTTGTAGAACGTGCGCATGATCCGGGACATGTTGATGCCCTTTTTTCCGGCGTCCAGACTGACGGTGCCGGTCACGGATGTTTCCAGCGTTACATCGCCATTGTTGCGCCGGTGAAAGCGGATCGGCAGGCGGAAATTGGAAATACCGACATGTTCGATATGGCGTTTGGCACCTTTGATCAGGCTTTCCGGGCCGTTTTGCAGATCTGGCAGCGAGGCGCGGTAAGCTTCGTCCACCTCAAATTCTTCCGGGTAGGCGCGCATCAGGGCCGGGTAATTCGCCAGCTCATGCCCCGGTAGCAGACGTGAAATGGCCGGATGCAGTTCGGCGATTTCGGTCGCCGTTGCGCCATCGGCCCAGTCTTGCAGGGTTTTCAATGCAGTTTTTGCGGCCTTGCGTTCAGTTTCCTGATCGCTGGAATTGGAATGGATATTCATCGGGCGTCCCCCTGATACTGTTCGCTGGCCTTACTTAGGCGGATTCCCTGCAATATCCAAACTTTTCACCGGGATTATTCTTCAGACAGCGTCCAGGGCCTGTTTCAGGTCGGCAATCAGATCATCCGGGTCTTCCAGCCCGATGGAGACCCGCACTAGTCCGGGTGTGATGCCGAGGGTATCCCTTTGCTCCTCACTTAGCCGCTGGTGGGTGGTGGTGGCGGGGTGGGTGACGATGCTTTTGGCGTCAGCGAAATTGTTGGAAATGATGAAGATGTCTAAGGCGTTGAGAAACTTGAAGGCCGCGTCTTTGCCGCCCTTGATGTCAATCGCCAACACGGTGCCGCCTGCTTCCATCYGCGATTTCGCCAGCGCGTATTGCGGGTGGGATTTCAGGTGCGGGTACAGGGTACGGTTTAGCTGTGGATGACCTTCCAGCGCCTTAGCCACAGCGTTYGCCGTTGCGGTTTGTGCACGTACCCGCAGGTCCATGGTTTCCATGGATTTCAGCATYACCCAGGCGTTGAACGGGCTCATCGCGCCRCCGGTGTGTTTGATAAAGGGTTCAATCGTTTTGCGGATCATTTCAGTGCTGCCCAGCACCACACCGCCAAGGCAACGACCCTGCCCGTCTACATGTTTGGTGGTGGAATAGACCACCAGATCAGCGCCTGCTGGCAGCGCGTAGGAATAGATCGGGGTGGCGAATACGTTATCGACGATCACCAGCGCACCAGCACTATGGGCGATGTCGCAAACTGCTTTGAGATCAATAAGTTCCAGCGTCGGGTTGGAGATAGATTCAAGGAACACTGCTTTGGTGTCGGGGCGGATAGCTTTTTTCCACTGTTTCAGGTCAGCACCATCGACGAATGTTACCTCAATCCCGAACCGTGGCAGCACGTCTTCGAGGATGTAAAGACACGACCCAAACAGGGCGCGCGACGACACCACATGATCACCCGCTTGCAGCACCGACATAAGCGCCGCGTTTACAGCGGCCATACCGCTGGCGGTGGCAAACGCGTCTTCGGCACCTTCCAGTGCTGCAATGCGTTCCTCGAACATCCGCACGGTTGGATTGCCGTAGCGGGCATAGATGAATTCGTCATCCCCGGATTTGATAAACCGGGCTTCGGCAGCTTCTGCCGTGTCRTAGACAAAACCCTGGGTCAGAAAAATBGCCTCGGATACTTCGCCGTATTGGCTGCGCCGCGTACCTGCATGAACCAGCTTGGTCCGTTTGTTCCAGTCTTTTTTCATCCTACGTCTCCAACGCAATAAAAAACCCCGACCGCCAGAGCGTCGGGGTATCGATTGAATCGTCCCTGACCTCTTTAGCGGCATATTTAACGTGGCCCGCAATCCGGTAAACAAATCGCCACGGTAGGCCAAGTGTTAACGCCAATATTTTGCGCGGTCAACAATTCTTGAAAGCCAGGGGCTTGCGGCGACGAGCGAAAATCGCGTTTAGTCGGGCAAAAAGGGGAATATCATGGCATCTGTTATTGATCTTTATTACTGGCCAACGCCGAAYGGCTGGAAGATTTCCATCGCGCTGGAGGAAATGAACCTGCCCTATAAGGTTCATCTGGTGAATATCGGGGCCGGAGATCAGTTCAAGCCGGATTTCCTGAAGATTGCGCCTAATAACCGGATGCCTGCGATTACCGACCCGGACGGGCCAGATGGCGCACCAATTTCGATMTTTGAAAGTGGCGCAATATTGCAGTATCTGGCGCGCAAAACCGGGCGGTTTGGGGGGCCGGATGAGCGGGCGCGGATTGCGGTGGACCAGTGGCTGATGTGGCAGATGGGCGGCCTTGGGCCAATGGCCGGACAGGCGCATCATTTCCTGAAATATGCCCCGTCGATGGATCCGCCSCATGATCTGCCCTACGCCAAGGACCGATATCGCAATGAAACCGGGCGTTTGTACGGGGTTCTGGACCGGCAGTTGGCCGACAATCAATATGTGGCGGGGGATTTCTATTCTATCGCGGATATGGCGATCTGGTGCTGGGCATCACTTTGGGAAGGTCAGCAACAAACGCTGGACGACAAGCCCCATATGGCGCGTTGGCTGGATCTGGTTGGTGCGCGTGAGGGCGTGATTAAGGGGCGCGCGGTGGCCGCGGACCAGCGATCAAACCTGCAAAGCGATAAAAAGGCGCAGGATATTTTGTTTAAGGGGAAGAATTAGGTTGGTTGGTTTCCTCACGCGATAAACGATTGATAAAATAATGTTCCCAACAAAACTACAAACCCACCGTGGACTTGCCATCTAAATGACTTCGCTTGCCGAAGAATTTCGTCTTCAGCAGCAGGGCCGCGACGACCATTTTTTTTGGAAATTCTCTTGGCCAAATATGTTCGAAACCTACCCTTTGGTGCAACAACTATTAATTTGAATGGTGACCATTGAACGCGAACGCCCGTTTGATACAGTGAATAGCAGTACCAGCCGGCAAGCATGAATATCGCGCTCGCTGCTCCAAGCAACGAAAGGACTTGTACGGTCGTTTGGTTCACCGGCGACCCTCCAGATATTGGGAATAAAGGTTGATCAAGTTTCGTCTTCTTCGATCGCATATTTCGACAGCAACCCGGCCTGCGTAATGAAAAACAAAAACACCGCGGCTGTCAGTCCAAACGTTTTGAACGTCACCCAGGCGTCGGTGGAAAAATTGCGCCAGATCAGCTCGTTCAGAATTGCCAGGCCAAAGAAGAATAGCGTGATGCGTTTGGTCA
Source organism: Marinosulfonomonas sp. (assembly GCA_002732955.1). Classification (GTDB taxonomy): domain Bacteria; phylum Pseudomonadota; class Alphaproteobacteria; order Rhodobacterales; family Rhodobacteraceae; genus NVTR01. Next base: position 4,067 of record NVTR01000029.1, on the reverse strand, counting down.
GTATCATCCAGCCTTCGTCTTGCAATGGCATCAGTTCTTCCATCATGGTTTGCAGGTAGGATTTACCGCGCAGTAGACCCAGCCCAAGCGCGCCACCAAACAGCAGGTAGATCATGGTGGGTTTCATTTTGAAGAAGCGTTCGTCATTGAACCAGATCGTCAGACTGCCGAATATCACCACCAGGATCAGCGTCATGATCTGCATTTTCGCTANTTTTCCGGTCAGGCGATAGAGAATGAATGTGGACAGGGCGATCAGCGGGATGAAGATTGCGGTGACGATGATGAAGCCGGAATATTCAGTGCCGCCTATATCAAACGTACGTTCGCGCAGGCGGAAGTAGAGGATGAAAAACAGGATCACCGGGCCCATTTCGAGGGCGAGTTTGGTGACGGGGTTTATTTTCTTTTCTGACATGTGATCCTCGTTCATCCGCCCAGTTCAACTATCACAGCGCCAGCGGCAATCAACGCTATTAGTGACAGGCGTGCAGGCCCGACCCGTTCTTTTAGCAAAAGCCAGCCAAATATGGCGGCAAATACCACGCTGGTTTCGCGCAACACCGCAGCTTGGCCGACATTATCCAGGCGGGTAGCCAGCATAATGCCGCCAAAACCCAGATAAGCCGCGATTGCACCGATTACGCCACGTTTAAATAGCGGTAATATTTCCGGGCGTTCGCTCATATTATGCCAGCGTCGTAAGGCTATCACTGGCATCACCAGCCCGTCGATGAAGAAAAACCAGGCCAGGAAGGTAAACGGGTCTGGGGTCGCGCGGATACCGTAGGCATCCCAGGTGGTATAAAGGGCGACGAATGCACCCGTAAAGACCGCCAGCCCGAGTGCCGGAACAAGTGAATGGCGGTCCTGGGTAATATTGCGCAGATTATAGGCCGCGAGGCCGAATATGCCGGCCACCAGTACTGCAACCCCGAGCCACTGGACAGCGGTAAAGACTTCGCCAAATACCAGATAGGCACCGGCGACGGTAAAAATCGGGCTGGTACCGCGCACCACCGGGTAGACAACGGTGTAAGCGCCTTTGCTATAGGCCTGAGCCTGCGCAATTTTGTAAATGGTRTGGATTATGAAAGCGCCGGCAAATAACGGCCAGATATGGGGTTCAGGGAAGGGCACGACGAAAAGCGCAATCGGCAAGGCAACGATACCATAGATCGCATCAATCGCGCCGCGGCTGAGCCATGGATCGTGGCGTCCCTTTTGYARCGCKCCRAARAATGCGTGCAAAACGGCGGCCATCAGTGCGAGGCCGAGGGCMAGRTTGTGGCCCGCTGGTGTGCCTTCRAGCGAGATCAGCCAGTTGCTCATWMCTGCGCCRACCCCCGGTTCGCAATTAGTCCGAGATTACGTTTACAATTGATCCATAGCTAAAGGAAAGCGTAACCCCTTCGCGCGCCCAGTCCGGCTCGGCACCCTTAAGCAATGCCGCGATACKAACGGCTGAGAGTCCCTCAGCGGATTCAAAGCCCACGGAGACGCTACCGGAGGGGCGGGGAAGCTGCTTTATCATTCGCCGTAAGTCACTAAGATCCTGACGGGCCAGTAAAAACTGCAGCTCATCATTGACATATTTTGAAGCTGCCTTTTTCAACCCATCAAAACCGGAACTGGGCAAGGAATTTTTTGTCAGAGCAAAAACAACACTTTCCATGAATTGCCCCTGACCAGTGATGTTTAACCTAAGGTCGTCTGCAACAAGGGCGAGAATCACCAGCAACGGGTTATCCCCTAAATCTTGACTGACACCGTGTAATTTGGCGGAAGCACTTGCATGATTTYCCCCCGGAAATCCGAGCCACGCCCGGTTAATATACAGGCTTTCGTCGGACGCGGTAAATGAAAATCCAAGTTGGGCATCCATACCGCCCTGTCCTGCACTTTGCTGCTTCAAAAAGGCCCAAACGGGCTCATTTAGTGGAATTTTTTCGACGCGGACACCCGAGGCAGATAGCTGTAGCAATGCTGGTATCTGCCCGTCTGCCAGCGAACTTAACGCACCACTTTGCCAGTTAAGCTGTTCTATTTTAAGGGATATTCCGGCTACCCTATTGCTGAGAGATATATTTAGTGCTTCACATTTCCCCAGCAACCGGCGCGGAGGAGCAGCTGGGACTACACGGCTATCACTCGCCGTGGCTAAAGCCTGCAGTTCGCTACCACATTTATCGCTATCCATGGTGATCAGGCGTTGGGAAATGACTGGTGTCGAAGATAATATCGCAATCGCGCACAATATTTGCGGGCCTAGTGCCCGAATACGGGTCAAAAACATTGACTTGGCCTTCCCTTGCGCCCCCCTTGGCCGGTATTTTCGTCAGATTTCGAGCCCAGTCAACGCTTTTGCGAACTCTTCAGGGTCAAATGCATCGAGATCATCAATTTGTTCGCCCACCCCGATGGCGTGGATCGGCAAGCCAAAYTTATCGGCAAGCGCCACCAGAATGCCGCCCTTGGCTGTGCCGTCGAGTTTRGTCATTATCAGCCCGGAAACATCGGCAAGTTTTTGGAAGACTTCCACCTGATTGATCGCATTCTGGCCGGTGGTCGCATCCAGCACCAGCAGGGTGTTGTGGGGGGCGGTTTCGTCTTTTTTGCGGATCACGCGGATGATTTTCGACAGCTCTTCCATCAGGTCAGCGCGGTTTTGCAGCCGCCCGGCGGTATCTATCATCAGCAGGTCTGCGCCGTCGCGTTGCGCCTGTTCCATTGCGTCATAGGCCAGGCTGGCGGGGTCCGAGCCTTCGGGCGCGGTCAGGACCGGTACACCGGCGCGTTCGCCCCAGACCTGAAGCTGTTCGACSGCMGCGGCGCGGAAGGTGTCGCCGGCGGCAATTACGACATTTTTGCCGGCGGNNTYGNACNGGNTKGCGMGYKYWCMRMWTRNTCGYWGYNTYTGSCMNAGNNATTRMCMMMRAYCACSRWMWNCSASTKRYGGTYWKTKMYNGNAGAGCGSCRWMGGYWTNGSCGAMRSNAKTCYMKSMKMSRNNNAWTTTCTSCRGSMRWMARTGWYWYMAWCYSANCGRMTGWSAGSMTYTTSYSMAWKYSCYCKKYRSCSAWRKTSRCAKTGAYSCGSWTGSCRNNAWCGMYWCNNCCAWAYSMGYSGYKWTSWNGMAGK
>NVTR01000028.1 GCA_002732955.1 Marinosulfonomonas sp. | reverse complement strand
ATGGTCGCCCCCATGGGGAACTGACGCTCTGGCGTCACTGCGACCAAGGCATTGCGCCGATCCGGCAAAAGATCGACCCGCAGACCATCCACGTCTGTCGCCACGGGAATAATCTCGGCCCCGGCGCGGGCATAAATCGGCGCGATCAGACTGCATCCCGGCCGCTCGACAATCACCGGCGATCCGGGCGTGACAAACATCTGGCCGACAACATTGGTCGCCTGCTGAATGCTGGAGACAATCAAAACCTGCTCGGGCTTTATGTTCATTCCCCGGCTGGTCCCAAGGAAACGGCAAAGCGACGCGCGCAGTTCGGGGTATCCCTGCGGGTCGCCAACCTTGGTCAGATTGAACTCGGGGGAATTCATCCGCCGCATCATCATGCGCCGCCAGACCGGGGCGGGAAAAAGATCCGGGTCCACGGCTTCCAGTTTGAAATCGCAAAAATCCGGCGCTACGGTATTAGCGGGTTTAGGTTTCGCAGCCGGAACCGGCGTTTCAAATGGTGCAGGCTCGGGCGAGGCGTCGCTGACGAATGTGCCGGCCCCCTCACGGGTTTCGACAAAACCCTCGGATGCAAGTGTCGCAAATGCCAGCAGCACGGTATTTCTGGAAACGCCGAGCTGTTCGCTAAGCGCTCGCGTGCCCGGCAGGCGGGTGCCGGGCGACAGCCGTCCGGTGGTGATCGAGGTGCTGATTTCGCCCACCAGTTGGGTCTGAAGCGTGGCTTGCGCTGAGGGGTCAATTTCAAAGGACAGTTGCATGGGCTGGACTCCTGATAAGTTCGCGGCGGTGATCCCTGATGTCCAAGTTAAGGCCGAACAGGGCATAAAGAAAGAAAAAGCATGGGCCACCGGGCGGATACAGTATCCGGCCAGTGGTCCCCAACTTTATTCATCATGCAGATGAAAGACCTTGTTCATGATTTTCCAGGTGCCATCGACCTTCAGCATGGTGAAGTAATCGGTAAAGCGATGTCCGGTCCAGTTGTCGGCGTCCACACGCACGACTGCGACGGTTTCGACCACCTCGATGATGGTGACATGGGTGACAATATCCACCGCMGCACCGTTGTCATCGTTCCATTCATACAAGCCCTCAATCGGCCCGGCGAACAGGTCAGGCCCTACATAGCCAAAAATGGTCGCCTGCTCGTGAAACGCCGGGCGCATGTCATCGCCCTTGCCCGAACGGGCGCCGTCCAGATAGTGCTGAACCGTTTCTGCAATCGCTTGGTATTCTTTGATATCGACGGCTTTCATTGCATTATTCCTTTTCGCAACTTGGGCACCGCCGACAATCGGAGCGCCTTGGGATCAGGTTCGATCTGTCCGAAGGCAGTGCTGTCCGCTTCCGTTATTCGGATTGGGACCGGTGCAAAAAGGTAATTAGCAGAGGACGGAACACCAAGGGAGAACCGGTACCATGGTAACCTATGGTACCGGTTGGATTTCCTTGCCTGTGTATATGTGGATGACGGATTTGGGGCGAAAACGGCCGACACMCCCCTAAAAACAACAAACCCCCGGGCTTTCACACGGGGGGTCATCGTTAGCGGGTTGCCCCGCCCAGTGAAAAGGGGGTGTAACTACATCCCCTCGCGCTGTGCCTTTTTACGAGCGAGCTTGCGGGCGCGTCTGATTGCTTCTGCTTTCTGACGTGCTTTTTTCTCGGACGGCTTTTCGAAATGCTGYTTGAGCTTCATTTCGCGAAAGACACCCTCACGCTGKAGCTTTTTCTTCAGGGCACGRAGCGCCTGATCGACATTGTTGTCGCGAACACTGACCTGCATGTGGTTTTCACCACCTCTCTAAGTTAAAGTTGCATAAATTACAGGAATGCGCCGTATAGCAGGGCGTAWCTTCCTTGTCTACTGCAACAAATCTGYCAGAGGAGCCGGTMAAATGCCTARTGAATTAAGGRATAAACTGCTGGATGCAGCRCTRRAMCATGTGCCRTTTGAKGGCTGGGGTGGSGCGACTCTGTTGRCKGCWGCSGMTGAYATMGGRGTAAGTGARGCCGACGCGCACGCCGCGTTCCCGCGCGGCGCGGTTGAAATGGCGGCTGCATTTCATGCCCGTGGTGATGACGCGATGGTGGCACGGATGGCGGGCAAAGAATTTGAGGCCCTGCGTTATAGTGAAAAAGTCGCGGCTGCGGTGCGGTACCGGCTGGAAGTGGTTTCAGACATTGAACTGGTACGCCGGGGGACAACGTTGTTTTCTTTGCCGCTGAACGCGACTGAGGGTGCGCGTCTGATCTGGGGAACCGCGGATCGGATCTGGGTCGAACTGGGCGATACGTCTGACGACATCAACTGGTATTCCAAGCGCACGATCCTGTCCGGGGTTTATGGGTCTTGCGTGCTGTTTTGGTTGGGGGATACGTCAACCAATCACGCCGCAACCTGGGAATTTGTCGATCGCCGGATTGCCAACGTGATGCAATTTGAAAAACTCAAAGCCAAAGTTCGAAAAAACAAGGTTCTAAGCGGTATGTTTGCGGTCCCGAATGCTTTTCTAAGCGGCATCAAAGCGCCGTCAAAACACGCACGCGATGATCTGCCCGGTCACTGGACAAAACCAAATCAGGAAAACAAATGAGCCTTCCAAAAACGATGCGCGCTGTCGAGATTTCAAAACCCGGCGGGCCAGAGGTGTTGCAAGTGGTCGAACGCCCGGTGCCGGTGGCCGCCCATGGTCAGATTGTGATCAAGGTGGCCTACGCCGGGGTAAACCGACCCGACCTGTTGCAACGCGCCGGGGCCTATGCGCCACCACCGACCGCCAGTGACCTGCCGGGGCTCGAGGCGTCGGGTGAAATAGTTGCCGTGGGGTCGGGGGTGTCTGAATGGTCGGTTGGTGAGCAGGTTTGCGCGCTGTTACCCGGTGGTGGATACGCGGAATATGTGGCGACACCGGCAGCGCACGCTTTGCCGATACCGGATGGAATGGGGCTGAAACAGGCCGCCTGTCTGCCCGAAACATATTTCACCGTCTGGTCGAATGTATTTATGCGCSGCGGATTAATGGCAGGTGAGCGGTTTTTGGTGCATGGCGGGTCCAGCGGCATTGGCACCACGGCAATTCAACTGGCGAACGTGATCGGCGCGCGGGTGTTTACCACTGCCGGTACAGACGCCAAATGTGCTGCCTGTCTGGAACTGGGGGCAGAGCGGGCGATCAATTACCGCGAGCAGGATTTTGTCGAAGTGCTGCGCGCTGAAGGCGGTGCGAACCTGATACTGGACATGGTTGGTGGCGACTATATCGGGCGCAACCTGCGCGCTTTGGCCGACGATGGGCGTCTGGTACAGATTGCGTTTCTTCAGGGGCCAAAGGTAGAGCTTAACTTTGCTCAGATCATGATGCGGCGCCTGACAGTGACCGGATCAACCCTGCGTCCGCAATCTGATCTGGCCAAGGCGCGGATTGCGGATGAATTGCGAGAAGAGGTCTGGCCGCTTTTGACAAGCGGGCGGGTTGCACCGGTGATGGATACTGTGTTTGATTTTACCGAAGCTGTTGCCGCCCACGAGCGGATGGAAAGCGGCGAAAACATCGGCAAAATTTGCCTGAAAGTAATTTGATTCAATTTGGGAATTGCGTAGTAAAACCCATGGAAAACTAAAAAATGTGACAAAATTTGTATTTAGCTTGGCAACAATGTCGCGCTAGGTCTTTGATTAGTCATAGAAACAAAGAGTTTTTGCGATAGCTCTTGCAGAATTTGTCCATAATATGGCAAGTACAAGGCAGGAATTTGGCAAATTAGGTGCCGCAGGTGGATTTCGCCGTTCCAGTATTGAAAGTTTGGGGTGTTTGTAATGATTATGGGTTCCTTTCCGAAACTGCTAGCCGCTGTGTCAGTTGCCGGCATCATCGCAGTGTCAGCGGCGTCAGCAGCAACGCTGAACGTGACGTATCAGGACAGCACTGTCTTTGGCACGCCTAATCTGTCTAAAAAGGTCAATATCACGTCTTCCGGCTATACCGGCGCGGCGCGGGCCGGACAATTCAGGTTGAGCGGCGATAGCGGGTTTGGGAATTTTCTGGCATTTTGTGTTGATCTGACAAAGTTTATGGTCACCGGTGGCACTTATACCACGTCCAGCGGCTCTGCTTTCGGGGCGACGGTTGACGGGTACATTGATCGGCTGTTCACCAGCGCTTACGCCAGCGTCGATACCGCAGTTGAGGGTGCTGCGTTTCAACTGGCTTTGTGGGAAATCATTAGCGATACCGGTTCWGGGTACAATCTGGCGGGCGGCAGCTTTAAGGCTACTGCGGGTTCTGCGGTGACCAGCCAGGCGAATTCGTATTTGGCTGGATTGGCCGGGGCGGCCACCGGCGGCTATTCGATCACGTATTTGAATTCAAAKACCAGCCAGAACCTGGTGACAGTGTCACCGGTTCCGTTGCCAGCAGCCCTTGGGATGCTGGGCCTCGGTATCGCCAGTCTGTTTGGGCTGCGGCGCCGTAAGAAGGCCTGAGACTAGTAATTCAGAAATTGTTTTGGGCTGCCTTTCGGGCGGCCCTTTTTATTGGAYCGGGTCCAGCAAGGCGTCTGACATCTGACAATCTCGCACCACATCTGCGCCGCAGGTACGCAGCGTCAGGTCTTTAGTCAGGCATATCCGTACTTCCTGAATACGCGCCGATTTGCAGGTGATTGTCACCATGTCCGGGCGCTGATCCGGGTTTGCTTGCAGGAACGCCTGTTCCACCACGYTCGCGGGCAGTTTGACCGGGTCGCTCAGTTTGCGAAATACCTCTGGCCTGGAAACAGCGGTGTAGGCCTGACGAGCCGCCTCAAAATACGCGTCCGCCGACAGCCCTGAACAACGCCCATGCTTTTTCCACTGATACCAGGCTGCACCCGATGTCCCCATGATGTCAGCCATATCGCCGGTCTGACGGCGCGACGGATCGCGGGCATTGGTGCGGCAATAGCTGGGCCAGCCAGATTCGTATTGTGGCCAAAGCCCGTGCAATACCCAACCCAGTTCGCGCCCGGTTTCGCATTGTGGGGAACCGCGCGCGTCACCTTCCAGGGCACACCAGGTCGGCGACCACGACAGGGATAAGACATAGTAATCAAAGTCACCCGCGCGTTCGCCCTCGGCGCTTGCCATCCGGGTCATTAGCAACAGGGCAAGCACGATGCGCATTTTCTCTTTTCCTTCGTGAGGATCGGGACTATATGAAGCCAACTTCCCCGAAAACGAGAATATGTTCCACCCCGGAACGGCCGTTTTCCCCGGCTAGGGGAGCATTTGTCAAAGGAGACAGGGCATGGGTTTACCGATCATGGCGAAAGCCACCGCCGTCTGGCTGGTGGATAATACAACGCTGACCTTTAAACAGGTCGCAGATTTTTGTGGGCTGCACGAACTGGAAGTGCAGGGYATCGCTGACGGCGACGTGGCGGCCGGTGTGAAAGGGTTCGACCCGATCACCAACAACCAGTTGACCCGAGATGAAATCGCGGCAGGTGAAAATGACCGGGCCCATAAACTGAAGCTGAAATTCAACCCGGCGGCTGTTGGTGAAACTAAACGCCGTGGTCCGCGCTACACACCATTGTCAAAACGCCAGGATCGCCCGGCGTCCATCCTGTGGCTGGTCAAGTTCCACCCGGAACTGTCAGACGCTCAGATCGGCAAGCTGATCGGCACTACCAAGCCGACCATTCAGGCGCTGCGTGAACGCACCCACTGGAATATCAACAATATCCACCCGATTGACCCGGTTGCACTGGGCCTGTGCAAACAGACCGAACTGGACGCGATCGTGCAAAAGGTTGCCGCTAAAAAGGCCGCCAGTGGCGAAGTGATGGACGATGATGCAAGGCGCAAACTGGTTGGCACCGAACAGTCGCTGACCATGGATACCGAGCCTAAAATCCCAGCTTCGATTTCCGGGTTGGAGACATTTACGCTGACCGAAGACGACGAAAAAGAAGCCCCGCTGCCAGATGCGGACAGTCTGTTCAATCTACCGGATAGTGACGACGAGGACGCTGACGAAAAATAAACGTCGGGTTTTGGAATTTTGAAAACCCCGGCTGTAATGGCCGGGGTTTTTTACGTCCGCTGCACCTTGTGCAGTTGATATGAGCCTGGAAAACGTTTTTGAGAAGRGTGACYGTTATGACTGATTTTCAAAATTCAAATACACTGGCGATAGATTTTGGTACCTCAAATTCCGCCGCGGGAATTTTGGTTAACGGTAAACCCTATATCATAGATATTGAGCCGGGCCACAGCACGTTACCGACATCGGTTTTCTTTGATTTTGCCGATCAGRTTACGGTGTACGGAAACCGGGCGAACGCGGCACTGATTGACGGGCGTGATGGTCGGTTCATGCGCTCCCTGAAAAGCGTGCTGGGGACGTCAYTGATGCGCGAATCRCGTCAGATCATGGGGCAGGAACTGACCTTCATTGATATCATCAGTCGGTTTYTGCATGAGGTTAAAACCAATGCCGAAGCCCAGTGTATGCAGCGATTTGACCGGGTCCTGTCGGGACGTCCGGTGCATTTTCATTCAACGGATGCCGCGAAAGATAAACAGGCACAGATTGATCTGTATGAGTGTTATTTGCAGGCAGGTTTCAGCGATGTCCGGTTCATGTTTGAACCCGAAGCAGCCGCAATTGCCAGCGGTTCACTGGCCGCGCCCGACGAGATCGGACTGATCGTAGATATTGGTGGCGGGACATCTGACTTTTCCCTGTTCAAAAGCCGGGCAGATAATGGTGAAAACGGAACAGCGATTGAAATTATTGCCAGTCACGGTGTGCGGGTTGGTGGTACGGATTTCGACCGGAGCATCAGTGTCGATCACGTCATGCCGCTTTTCGGCAGGGGCGCGCAGATCAGCCGCGAAATGGGCTCTGGCACATTTTCAGCCCCCAATGCCATTTTTCAGGAACTCGCAACCTGGCAGAAAATCCCGTTCCTCTATACAGCCGCCGCGCGACGCGAAGTTTCCGAGCTGCAACGGCTGGCGACCGAGCCACGCCTTTTTGGACGCTTGGCAACGGTTCTGGAGCTGGAACTCGGCCACGACGTAGCTTTTGCGGTTGAGCGCGGGAAAATCAAAGCCAACAAAGCGAAAGATACTGGCGCGGTAATTGATCTTCGGGTGGTTGAACCCGAATTGCGGGCGCGAATCTCGACGACAAATTTGTCAGTTTCGCTGGCGGCGCATATGGAGAAAATCCAGACATGTGCGTTGGAAATTCTTCAAATGGCCGACTACCCGGCAGAGCGGATCAGCAAGGTTATTTTTGTTGGTGGCTCCAGCCTGATGTCCGTGGTTGAAAGGGCCATGATAAGCATTTTCCCCGGGGCAACTTTGGAATACGCAGACGCATTTACGGCTATCATAGACGGGCTGGCAATTGCGTCCGGGCAATCTTTTGCCGATCAGAGCCCGACCACCGGTCGCGTTCCCGCCTGAACCGGACGCTGCATCGCCAGCAGGTGCCGGGCTTCTTCGTCGCAGCCCTGTTTTAACAGTGTTCCCAACAATGTATGCACCAGTAAATCGCGTTGTGCCCGGCTGCCGCTGATGCGGGCGTGGTCGCCCATGGATGCCATCAGATGTGCAGTGGCCTTGGCCCAGTTTTCTGCCGCGATGGCGCGATACGCGCATGAATATTCCCGGACAAGATCGGCGGTGGGGCCGGCCGGATTGGCAATTATTTTTTCCAGAGATTCGGTATCTCCACACATGGCGTGGGCAAGGGCAGCGTGAACATCAGCGAAACCAAAACCGGGGTTTGGGAAAAACTGTTTGGCGTAGTCACTGATTTCCCGCCAGCGCTCGGTTGGCACATCTTCGCCTGCTAGTTCAGCCCTGTAGAGGATCGAGGCACCGTCAGTCAAAACATTCAGCGGTAGCCCCAGCGACGTACCTGGCCTGACATCAGCATCCACATACTTCCACATCGCATCGATGTTGCCCTGTTCCAGTTCCCAAAGGGCTATGTGCCACGCCAAATGACCATAAAGCATACTGGAACGGTGATAATCCGGCAGCCATTCTTTCAGATAACCGATGCCGGCCTTGGTATCGCCTGCTTCATAATAGGCGTGGCTGCGAATATGCGCAGCATTGGCGTTTCGCGGATTGAGTTCCAGTGACCTGTCCACCATTGCCGAGGCGCGCTCAACCTGGCCAGTTTCGCACAGTGCAAAAGCGTGCTGGCCCAGAAACCACCAGTCATCGCCATAATGCGGAACCAGCGTTGTGGTATAAGCAAGCTGTTCCGATTCACGCCCGGCCAAACCGGAAGTGCCGATCAGCCCAAATATCCCGGTACAGGTCTGGGCAACCATGACGTCGCGCGGGTATTGGTCTACATGGGCGCGAATGGCCGGATAAGCCAGTTTGATTTTGCCGTCGATCAACAACCCCATGGCGTCAATATGGGATGCTTCCTGTCGCGAAATACCGCCGGTCAATGAACGGGCTTGTGCAATGTCTTTGCGCGCACCCGGGACGTCGGCTGCCATTTGTCGGGCGCGGGCCARTCCGACATGGCCAAGGGCAAATCCGGGATCGGCTGCAACCGCTGCTTCAAATGCTGCCACGATGTCAGGCTCAGCGCCCAGAATACGGTCAACGCCGGTGATATAGTGGTCGCGGGCCGTTGTGGATTCTGTAGACAGATCATTGCCGTAGCGTTCGCGAAGCATGGCGGTCCCCTTATTTGGCCAGGCTGTATCGGGCTCAGCTTAGTCCAACCACYTTGAATTTAGAAGTCTGACCCTAACACACTGTTCCCGAAGGGTAAATGGGCGATGGGGGATAGGAAGGGTATCTAGTTWAGTTCCGTCTATTCCTGCGCGGCCGAGACCTGACGGCGGAAATCAGTGGCGAACATGGTACGGGTAAAGCGCCCGAGGCCAGATGCGTGCTCGCCGAACGTTTCGATACGAGAAGTCAGGGTGTCTATGATACGCGGCTCAATTTTAGTAGAGAAGTTTTTGGAACTGGCAAAACGATGTGCGCCAAGATCGGCGTTATACCCCGCTTCGCGCCAGCCAATCACATCGTAATCGGTTTTCCAGTCGGGGGTGCTGGCCAGCGTTTCCGAGAACGGCACATGCAGCATTACGCAGTTATAAAACTCAAATATGGAATCCATCATACCAATGGAATTCGTGCCCGCACCGGCGTCATCCAGCAACTCAGTGACCGTCGATTGCAGGAATTCCAGCGAGTCTTTGAGAATGATAAACCGCCCGGTCATGGAATACTTGCTGAGCAGATTACCCCCCAGATCGCCGTCGATCAGGTTGTCGTATTCACCTTCGGCCCAATCGAGGCATTCCCGACGTGTGGGGAAAAGTTCAGCCTGATTTTCGTCGAGATAATCTTTTATCATATCGCGCACCTTTGCAGGTGCCCGGTCCAGATCGTCGAGCATCTTTTTCACCACGAGGAACGGGCGCACGCCAGCAAGGCGCGCAAGCTCAAATATCTCGCGGAAATTGTCTTCGTAATAGTAAATTGTCAGCAACAGGTGGAAGGCCCGGGTGTCGAGGTAATCCTGAAACGAAAAATTCTCGCTTTCGACGACCATTTCTTCGGTTTCGATCACGGTCGGTCCAAGGTATTYGCCAAGACACCGGGCCACAACGCGGAACCGAGTTTTGAAACTGAATTGTTCGCGGCTTTCGGGGTCGGCAAGCGGGGCACCGTGCAACRGCATCAWCTGGTGCGCCGCCACTCGGCTGACGCCGGTTTCGATCAGTTGATCGACCCCGTCCATAAAGCTTTCTTTGGTTTCGCCCGGCATACACAGGATCAGTTCGCCATAGGATTGCATCCCTTGTTTGTGCAGTTCTTTTYGCACTTCGGCGTAGGTATCAAGGCTTATATTGTCGCGCTTGATGTTTTTAAGGACGACCGGGTTCAGGGATTGCACCGAGGACGTCATCGGCAGGCGGCCCTTGGCTTTCTGCATCACTTTGATGATGCGATCGCCCTTGTTCTTGCCGGTGGTGGTGCGGATGTATTTTGGCCAGTCGTAGCGATCCATCAGGTGACCCAGATAGTCGGCCACTTCTTCGTCCTGCACGTACATGCCAAAATTGTCGTCGGCAAAGCACAGGGGGCTGGCGTGATTGATCCGGGCCACGATGTAGTCCAGATCGGCCTTGGTGCGTTCGAATGAATGGCGGAACGCTTTGGAATTTGATTTGACCGATGAGTTGCAGAATGTGCAGGTAAACGGGCAACCGCGGGCAAGCTGCATCAGAGCAAAATAGCCGGTGTCAAAGAATTTATCCATGAAACCCGTCAGATAGGGTGACGGGATTTCATCAAGGTCACGCATACGCGCAATTTCAGCGCCGCGCAGGATTTCACCGGTCTTGGGTTGTACAAAGAGAGAGCCGTCAATTTCCGCTTCCAGCGTGCCCTCGCGCGAATATCCGGCGTCCACATAGCGTTGCAGGGTGCTGATGAAAGCGCGTTCGCCTTCATAGGTTGGGCCGCGTACATGCATATCAATTTCCGGCAGACTACGGATCCAACTGTGCTGTTCATCATCGGTCAGCGGAAAATTCGGTCCACCCATAAGGGTAAGGACATTCGGATTGATCTGGCGCGCATGGGCGGCGAAAGCGATCGAGAGATTATGATTCCAGGAATAGCTGGAAAAACCGATCACATCCGGTGCTGCCTTGCCCATGGCTCGCATCAGTTCCTGGGGTTCTTTGTAAATCGAAAACTCAATCGGTTTGTTCGATTTCATGTATTCCTGACCAAAGGCGGCAAGGTTACCGACCCCGAGGGGGTAGGTGTCCGACGTCGCCGTCACCAGATTGTGCCCCAGATCGGCCAGATAAACGCGCATTATTCGTTCCTTTGGTTGATCCAAAAGCCCGGTGGGTAAAATAGATGCCGGGCTTTCTACTGACAGATATCTTTATGACGCATTTTCAGCGCTGGGGGTTACTTAATCCGGGATCTTGTTCAGATTTTGGCGATAAAACAGCAATTGGTCCGGATTTGTTGGCAAACCCGAATGGTTAAAACGCCTTTCGTGCTTTCAGCGCCGCTGAAATAGTGCCGTCATCCAGATAATCCAGCTCGCCGCCAATCGGCACACCCTGCGCAAGTGAGGTGACAGTCACCCTGCTGCCAAGCTCATCAGCGATATAATGCGCGGTGGTGGCTCCGTCGATGGTGGCGTTCAGCGCCAGGATGACTTCGGTGATGCCTTCGGACGCCACCCGGTCCAGCAATTTCGGAATRCGYAGCTCATCCGGCCCAATTGCGTCCAGTGCCGATAATGTGCCGCCCAACACATGGTAGCGGCCTTTGAAAACGCTGGTGCGCTCCATTGCCCACAGATCAGCCACGTCCTCGACCACACAAAGCTCGCCGGTGGCGCGTTTYTCYGATYKRCARATRTCGCAAATATCGCTGGTGCCGATATTGCCGCAGTTCAGGCATTCGCGCGCAGTAGCGGCGACGTTTTGCAGCGTGTCAGCCAGTGGCGTCATTAACAGGGCGCGCTTTTTGATCATGTGCAGCACCGCGCGCCGGGCTGAGCGGGGGCCAAGGCCCGGTAGTTTGGCCATCAGCTCAATCAGGGCTTCAATATCGCGGGTGGCGTTGTTCATGWTTTTTGATCCCGCATCTTGACCCGAAAACCGGTAACAACTTTTCGGGACGCGGGCATYARAACGGCAGCTTCATGTCGGCGGGCAGGCCCATACCTTCGGTCAGTCGGCGCATTTCTTCTTCACTTTTAGCGCTCGCTTTTGTCTGCGCATCTTTGATTGCCGCCATGATCAGGTCTTCAACCACCTCTTTTTCGTCCGGGTGAAAAATCGACGGATCAATATCCAGCCCGATCAGCTCACCCTTGGCMGTAGCCGTRGCTTTCACCAGACCTGCGCCGGATTCACCGACCACAGTTATGGCGTTCAGCCCGTCCTGCATTTCGGTCATTTTGCCCTGCATTTCCTGGGCTGCTTTCATCATTTTGGCCATATCGCCAAGACCGCCGAGGCCTTTGAGCATTGTATTTCTCCTAGAATAATCAGTATTTGAGCTTTGAGTTTAGATACGTGCTGGATGGGTCTGCTTCAAGGTCAGTCCTCTTCAAACGGATCCCATTCCTCGCTGACTTCGGGCAGTGCGTCTTCGGCKGCRTCKGCCATGATGTCCTGTGGCGTGCGTATTTCGATKATCYTSGCYTTTGGAAARGCYTCRAACACYGCKYKGACCAACGGGTGTTGCCGGGCTTCGGCCTCTTCTTCCAACTGGTCGGCGTCGCGCAGTTCGGCGATCGTTGGGGCGTCGCCTTTTGAAACAACACTCACCCCCCNATCTGACACCGGTCCAGCTCTGCAATCGACCGGCCAGCCGGGTKGCSAGATCGGMYGGGGCGYTTTCRGTMGGGGCGAATTCRATGCGGCCSGGGCGGTAACTGACCAGCCGCAGGGTGGTTTCCACCTCGACCAGTAGTTTCACGTCGCGGTTTTGGCGGATTAGCTCGACCACGGTTTCGAATGTCACAAACCGGGCAAGCGCATTTTCAGGGGCAAACGCCAGCGCTGTAGCTGCACCGCTTTGCGCGGTTGGACCGCTGCCAGGGGCCGGGCTTGATGCTATTGGTGCTGATTGCACCACTGAGCCACCGGATTGCGGGGCCGGGGCGCCGCCACCGGTTGGCGCGGGGGGCACAGGCGTGTTTTGCAACTTTCGCAGTAGTTCTTCCGGGCTTGGCAGATCGGCCACATGGGTCAGTCGGATGACCGCCATTTCGGCGGCCATCATCGCGTTTGGCGCCAGYGCGACCTCTTCCAGAGCTTTCAGCAGCATTTGCCACATCCGGGTCATCGCCCGCATTGGCAGTTTTTCAGCCATAGTCTGCCCGCGGGCGCGTTCATCCGGTGACACGGTAGGGTCCTGGGCCGCGTCCGGGGTGATCTTGATCACCGAAACCCAGTGGGTCAGTTCCGCCAGATCGCGCAACACCGCCATTGGATCAGCCCCGTCGGCGTATTGTGAYSMMARTTCSGYCAGCGCCSCSGCCGCGTCRCCGCGCAKGATCAKRTCRAWCAGGTCCAKCACCCGGCCCCGATCSGCCAGCCCSAKCATKGCGCGCACCTGRTCRRCYGWGGTTTCACCRGCCCCGTGGGAWAYSGCCTGATCCAGCARYGATKYCGCRTCGCGSGCCGARCCTTCKGCSGCRCGGGTGATCAGKGCCAGYGCWTCATCASWRATSTSRGCRCCYTCAGCSKYRGCAATCYKGCGSAKCAGGGYRATCATSWCYTCSGGYTCRATCCGGCGCAGRTCAAASCGYTGGCAGCGCGACAGMACCGTCACCGGMACYTTGCGGATTTCMGTGGTGGCAAAGATGAATTTCACATGYKYGGGSGGTTCYTCCAGCGTYTTCARCAGCGCGTTRAASGCRCTGGTSGACAGCATGTGGACCTCATCGATGATATAAATCTTGTAACGCGCCGAGGCCGGGGCGTATTGCACCGAGCCCAGAATATTCGCCCGCATATCGTCAATTTTAGTCTGCGAAGCCCCGTCCATTTCCAGCACGTCCACGTGACGGCCTTCCATGATCGCCACACAATGTTCGCAGACCCCGCAGGGCTCGGTCGTGGGTTTGCCCTTACCATCCGGCCCGATGCAGTTCATTCCCTTGGCAATAATCCGTGCGGTGCTGGTTTTACCGGTGCCACGGATGCCGGTCATGATGAACGCCTGAGCAATGCGATCTGCGTCGAACGCATTTTTCAGCGTGCGCACCATCGCGTCCTGACCGATCAGGTCCTTGAACGTCTCGGGGCGGTATTTGCGGGCAAAAACCTGATAGCTGGTGTCTTTCTGCTCGCCCATAGTAACCCTTCGGTGAATCGCAACCTGTTCAGGTTAAGGCTTGGGCGCCCCGACGTCCAGCGATGGTCGGGGAAAATTGCGGCTTTTCGCGCGAYGYCGGGAAGGGTARGTTRMRGACTTAATCCTGGGTTGAGAGGGCACAGTATGGCGGCAGAAAAGCAAGACAGCAAAACGCTGTTACTGATGGGCCTGCTGGCACTGTGGCTGGCTGTTTACGGCTATTCGATCATCTATTACCTGACCACCGGCGACAAAACTGCGGCCACCCTGCCGGGCCTGAGCCGCGTGGCGGGTTTCATGGGCTGGCAGGGGGTTGCCGGCATGATCGCGTTTGCCTGCTGGGGGATCGGCTGGGGTTTTCCCAAGGGTTCCGGGGTGCGCCGAATAAGTGCGGTGCCGTTGGGCATGGCGTTGGCGTTGGTATTGGCGTTGCTGGGGTTGGCTGTGTTTGGTGGGTGAGGGATAGGCACGTAATTTCGTCTGATCCGTTCAGCTATCAACAATTCCCGCAGTATCGAAACTGGGTCTTGCCCTTATACGATGGTAATAATCCGCTACGTTCACGTTTACTCCATCTGCCCACCATTCCTGAAATCCATGGACCAGAAACCGCGCCAAAGCCGCGGTGGCGAAAACATCGGCCAGTGAATATTTGTCGCCGCACAGAAAATCCTGTGCTTCCAGAGCTGAATTCATGTCATTCACCACCCCCCGCGCAGCCGCAAAATGTTCAGCAACCTGATCCGCGTTTTTCAGTGTGGCCTGCAGTTTTTTGTTGCCCGCAAGGCGTTTGGCCATAACTTCGGCCAGTTCCGGTTGATCGGAAGCCATTTTTTTCAGATTGGCAGCACGGCTGATCATCGTGGGCGAAGTGCGATCCGCATCCAGATGGCCGCTATAAAGTAAAACACCRTAATGCAGCGCCATGATACGGGTCAGCCATTCCTGCACCTCGGGTTTACCGCCTACTGTCAGGTCCGGGCCGGGGTGGGTATTGATATGGTTAACAATTTGGATCGTATCGGTGATTATCTGCTCGCCGTCTTTCAGGGTCGGCACCACCGCCGCCGGGTTCAGGGCAATATACCATGGCTCAAACTGTTCTGAATTCATGATATCAACTGTTTGGCGCTGAAATGGCAGACCCTTTTCGATGATCGCCAAACGCGCCATTTGCGAGCAGATAGAACCGGGGAAATGGTAAAGCAGCAGATTTGTCATGCAACTAGGTTATCATAAAAACATCATAGCGCGTCGATTTTCCCAGTATCTGATGCGACGCCGCCCGTATCCCGGCCATCGGCTCGGCCCGCAGCGGCCATTTCAGCACCACCCTTTTGCTCGCAGCTTTCAGCGCGMSMYRMMKMWSSKYRMSMGCGTCCCCATCCGTGCCAACGATATCCCGCAGCAGCCGCATTTCCTGTTTCACCAGCGCCGAGCCTTTGCGCGGCGGGTGCATCGGGTCAACCAGCACCACCTGCGGTTTCAGCCCGGGCAACAGGTCGCGGGCATCGCCGTGCAGCAGGGTCATGCGGGCGATGATTTCAGCGACGTCGCCCCCCGCAGCCCGCGCCCGGGTCAGCGCGTCTGCCAGCAGGTTGTGCATCTGATCGGAACGCTCAATCAGCGTCACTTTTGCCCCAAGGGACGCCAACAAAAAYCCGTCCCGYCCCAGCCCGGCTGTGGCGTCAACAACCGAACAGACCGGGCCGGATTTCATGCCAACCGCGCGGGGCAGCGCCTGACCACGCCCACCACCGAACCGTCGCCGGTGATTGACCGAACCGGTGGTGAAATCGATCTGCAAACTATCCATGCAGCCCTTATGACGCCTGCGCACCGGCGCTGCTAATAGAAATCGCCCTTYTTCGCYTTGCCGCGCGCCCGACCACCGGAATATTTTTTCTCCTGTTCRCGSGTGCGTTCCCGGCTTAGCGCCAAAGTTTCGGTATGACGCGCATCCTCGCGYCGCAATTTTTGCCAGCGCATCAAACGTGCCGGGTCCAGATCACCCGCCGAAATAGCGCCCTGTATGGCGCAGCCCGGCTCACTATCATGCTGACAATCACGAAATTTGCAATGCAATGCCAGTTCCGCCACATCAGCGAATACCATAGCCACGCCCTCGGCCACRTCCGYCARCCGCAGRCTRCGCATTCCCGGYGTRTCAATCACCCACCCCCCCGCAGGRGTGCGGTGCATCGARCGCCGCGTGGTGGTRTGGCGACCCTTGGCGTCGTCYTCSCGGATRTCYYKGGTCAGMRYRCCSGCCCCGCTCAGCGCATTGATCAGCGTTGATTTACCAACCCCGGAAGAACCAAGCAGCGCCACCGTCAGCCCCTTGGAACACCACGGCTCCAGTTGCTTTGCGACATTTGGGTCTGTCGCTATGACAGTTTCCACGATCACGTCGTGCAGGGCGGTCTCTGCACGCTGCTTGTAATCCGCAGGATCATCACACAGGTCGGCTTTGGTCAAAATGATAACCGGTTCAATCTCGGCTTGCCGCGCCAGCGCCATGTAGCGTTCGAGGCGCGCGATGTTGAAATCSGCRTTRCASGASGACACGATAAACAGCGTGTCCACATTGGCGGCAATCAGTTGCGCCGAGGGCTCATCGCCAGAGGCGCGGCGTTTCARCARGGTATTSCGCTCCAGCACACGAACAGGCAGGCCGGTGTCTTTGTCGGTCACGATCCAGTCGCCGACAGCCACACCGTGATCTATCAACTCGCCGGTCATTGGCAGGCGCATTTGCCCGGATTGCCCAGTGGTTTCCAGTGCATTTCGATGTACTTCGGTGACGCGCACCGGGATCAGTTGGTCATATTCYTCAATCTCGATCTGTGATTGAAAGAACGGGGTCCAGCCCAAATCGGGCAGGGGTGTTTCATTGGGGGTCATTACTTCAGGCCTTGGATAATATCAGTCGAACCGMCTGCGCACSCKGCGCGGGCAGTGAAATCATCGGGCTTMNTGGCAAATAGYGGACCTATGCGGCCCAAGGGCACGCCCGGAGGGTTTCAGCGACAATCATAAATGGCCCTCCTATGCTATAGGGCGCAAAATCAGGTGAGAGGCTGGACAACGACCCAAACGAGACTCGTTACGGTTGCTTCCTTCCGGACCTGGCCGGGTTGGCGAGGCGTCCGCCCGCGCCAACCTCTCAGGGGTATATTTAGGGTGAGTCACTTGGATTCGCAAGGGTAAGACRATTGGRACGCCTGCGGCGTCAAGAAATTGTTTGCGCCACGGCTTCGCCCGTGTCGCGGTGYCTCCGGCGGGAGTATTTTTGACAAGAAGAAGGGCTTTTCTTTGCTAAAATACTCCCGCCGGAGGCAATTCGGCGCGCAGCGCCTTATCTCGTGACGCCGCAGGCGTMRMYTKYTAMAKCKWKATRCGRAASCGYGCAAANCCSTYCGGGCCNWTCRCCWGCSGGYTCRATMKYSACSCCTTKRACRTCATCMAYATAMTSYKKYGCSKYWGGBCCGGTATCAAACAGWACMSWGGYGCCAKSCASSGRYKYAAAKSKCCAGTTKGCRTCCGCCGACGGGTTGATCGTGCCTTCCTGCACGATGTAGCGCACGATCACATCGCGGTTGGTATCGGGTGCCTCAAAGATGACGGTGTCGCCCTTGGCGCCGGGGAAAGAACCGCCACCCGAGGCACGGTAATTATTGGTGGCGACGACGAATTCCATGTCATCTGTCACCGGTTTGCCCTCATACATCAGGTTAACGATACGGTTGGCGTCCGGGTTCATATCCTCGCCTTTAGTCCCGTATTTCGACGGTTGCGACAGGTCGATCTGGTAGGTCACCCCATCCATCACATCAAAATTGTAGCTGGGAAAGCTGTCGTTCAACAGCACCTGATCGGCCACACCCGGTGTGATCTGGTTGAACATACCGGCCGAGCGTTCCAGCCAGTCCTTAACCTGCGCACCACTAATTTTCACCGCCCGCACCGTRTTTGGATACAGGTAAAGATCGGCGACGTTCTTGATCGCCACATCACCCGCCGCCACATCGGTGTAATACTCAGGTCCACCCCGGCCACCGGCCTTAAACGGTGCCGCGGCAGACAGGATCGGCAGGCCTTCGTACTCAGTGCCTTTCATCATTTCCTCAATGTACCATTTCTGGGCGATGGACACGATTTGCACCGAAGGATCATCCGCTACCAGCGCGAAATAGCTRTGCAGTGGGGCAGTAGTCGTCCCKACACCGCGCCGKATRTATTCCAGCGTTGCCGCGTGTTCGACTGCAACCGAATCCAGCACGCTTTGCACRCTTTCCACAAGTGCCGTTGTGGAACGATCCTCATTACGCTTGGAAATCGGGCGCACTTCGGTCGAGGTYGTMACMACCCGCCATTCRCCGCCCTCRTTTTCCAGCATCAGGTCAATCACMCCCAGATGTGAACCCCAGAAACCRCCCATRGTGGCTGGTTTGCCGTGGATCGTACCGGCGGCCACATCGACCCCGGCRWATTCGTCATATTTGCTTGACGGGAACACAAGGTGGCTGTGGCCAGTCATCAAAGCGTCAATGCCGTCTACCTGCGCCAGCGGCACAGATGCGTTTTCCATCCCGTCAGTATGATCCGCCGAACCAATACCCGAATGGCTGAGCGCGATGATAATATCGGCTCCGGCCTCTTTCATCTCAGGCACATAAGCCTTGGCGGTGGCCACAATATCGCGGGTATCCACTGAACCTTCCAGATGCTGGCGGTCCCAGTTCATGATCTGCGGTGGTACAAATCCGATCAGCCCGACTTTGATCGCGTGCTCTACTCCGGCGCCGTCTGTCACCATGCGGTCCAGAATTACGTAAGGCGGGATCAGGGTTTCATCATCGGTTGGGCTGGCCCCCATAGTTTTTGCGATATTGGCCGACACCACCGGGAAATTCGCCCCGGCCAGTGTTTTCATCAGGAAATCAAGACCATAGTTGAATTCGTGGTTGCCCAACGTCCCCGCATCGTAGCCHAGTGTGTTCATCGCCAGAATAACCGGGTGCATGTCGCCTTCTTTCATGCCGCGTTCATAGGCGATGTAATCGCCCATCGGGTTGCCCTGCAAAAAGTCGCCGTTATCCACCAGCATCGTATTGGTCGCCTCGGCGCGGATATCGGCGATATGCGCCGCCGTGCGGGCCAGACCAAGCGTGTCGCGCGGCTTGTCGGCATARTAGTCGTAAGGGTAGACGTGGACGTGCAAATCGGTGGTTTCCATGATCCGTAAATGCGCCTGATTACYGGCAGCAAAGGCCGAAAATGGATGCAGCGCAATCAATGAAGCCCCGGCCGTTGTGGTCGCCAGAAATTTGCGCCGTGAAATAGCGGTTGTTGAACGAAACGACATCGATAATCCTCCCAGAAATATTTGTATGGCTAAATACTAACACRAATTCCGAGGGYTCAGAAAGGGGAGCCGGKGCACAATTTTCCAANTAGCGAGAAATTGCCGGGGGAATTTGGCCAAGCACCCACGCAATTTTGAAGGGCCAGTTCTTCACCGGGCGTTTACGCCACCGCTCACCTATGGCACAGAATACCCCGTTAACGGAGGCGGGATATGCGGCTGGCAGAAACGGTTACATTTGGTGATGATGGGTTGGAYCGYGCSGCGCATTTGCGCGGTGAYGATCAGGAGATGGCGCGCCTTGTAAGCGACCCATGTGCCAGAGGCATCGCCATATGGCGCGGCAATCCTTTGCTGGCGGGGGCCGGGCAGCCACATCTGACACTGCTGCCACTGGACCATAAATTATTCCAGATGGCTGATGTTCCACCGGTTTTTCTGGGGCAGGGGGCGGATGGYCCGATATTCGCCTACGACATCTCCGCTTGGCAGCCGGAGGCCCCGACAGATGCGCCATCCGACGAAATAATTCCGCTGTCGCACCCATCCGAACAGCGCCACCCGGACCTGCCGGATGATCATCGCTTTGTTGATATAAGGGCGGAAATGGCGCGACTGTCGCCWACGGATGCCGGGATGGCGGCCAGYGCCAAGGCGATCCTYGGCTGGCATGWRACCCAYGGKTTYTGYGCCAAGTGCGGGGTGAAAACSGAWGTSTCGATGGCCGGTTGGCAACGSCARTGCCCGRCCTGYGAMACCCGGCATTTCCCGCGCACCGACCCGGTGGTGATCATGTTGATCACCCACGGCAACAACGTGYTGCTGGGCCGCTCRCCGGGTTGGCCKRATGATATGTATTCGCTGCTSGCMGGATTTGTTGARCCGGGKGAAACYCTGGAAACYGCSGTGCGGCGCGAAGTTATGGAAGAGGTCAGTGTCAAAGTCGGCCCGGTGGTTTATCTGGCCTCACAGCCGTGGCCGTTTCCCTCCTCGCTGATGATCGGCTGCAAGGGTGAAGCGCTAAGCACCAAAATCACCATTGACCCGGTAGAAATTGAACACGCGCTCTGGCTAAGCCGCGAGGAACTGATGGACGTATTTGCTGGTAAAAATACCAGCATGAAACCCGCCCGCCCCGGTTCCATAGCACATTTCTTGTTACAAAACTGGCTTGCGGATAAGTTGAATTAAACGCAAAACAACTGGAAGAAAAAAACGGCGCGCCCATGAAATTTTCTACACGACAGGACATTAAGGCACCGATTGAGTATGTCTTTACCCGTGCAACGGATTTTGAGGCCTATGGGCGTCAGGCGTTGCGTCGTGGGATCGAAATTGATCGCGCTGATGAAATGGACTGTATCGGAACCGGTATGCAGTGGAACGCTATTTTTCCATTTCGCGGYAAACTGCGCAAGGTTCGGGGTGAACTGACCGAGTTTGACCTGCCGAACAGCTTTTTAATTCAATCGGTATCAGGCGGGCTACAGGCCGACTTTGATGTTGAATTCCTGCCGCTGTCGCGGAACCGTACCCGGATCAAGGTCGGCCTTGATCTGGCCCCTAAAACCCTGTCGGCCAGGCTGCTGATTCAGTCGCTGAAGCTGGCCAAGTCAAATCTGGACAAAAGATTTGAAATCCGCATGGCTAAATTTGCCAGTGAAATTCAGGATAATTACGACCGCGCGAACGGGGTACATTTCTAAGACGCAGACCCCCGGCGTCCCTTATCTGCCGGATAGACCCCCAACAGGGTTACATCTGACGTGAAATATTCCAGCTCTTCCATTGCCAGCTGTACACTGTGATCATCCGGGTGGCCCTCTATGTCCGCGTAAAACTGGGTCGCGGTGAAAGAACCATCAACCATATAGCTTTCCAGCTTGGTCATATTGACGCCATTGGTGGCGAAKCCACCGGTGGCCTTGTACAAAGCCGCCGGAATGTTGCGAACCCGAAAAACAAAAGAGGTGATCATCCCGGCGTCACCACGTCGTTTCAGGTCCAGCTGGCGCGACATCAGCAGGAAACGGGTGGTATTGTGGCTGTGGTCTTCGATATGGCGCGCCAGAATATTCAGCCCATAGATGTCGGCCGCAAGGTCGGATGCCAGTGCYGCAATGGACATATCGTTCWGTTGGGCAATATCAGCAGCCGCACCCGCACTGTCAGTGGCAGCTTCGCCCGTCATGCCATTTTCTTTCAGGAAATCCCGGCATTGCGGCAAAAGAACCAGATGCGCGCGCACCAGTTTGATATCTGCAAGCGTGGCACCCTGTTTCGCCATCAGGCTGATGTGGACCCGCACGAATGCCTCATCGACGATGTGCAGGCCGGATTCCGGCATCAGCCGGTGAATATCCGCCACCCGCCCGTAGGTGGTGTTCTCGACCGGCAGCATCGCCAGATCAGCGTCGCCCCGGCGCACGGTTTCGATAACATCTTCGAAGGTGGCACATGGTACAGCTTCCAGCGCGGAATTGTACTCGCGGCAGGCCTGATGAGAGTACGCGCCGGGCTCTCCCTGAAATGCAATTCGTCCGGTCATCTCACCACTTTTTTCAATTTTGGCCCCGATGGGCGTTTAGTCGCGGCTCTTATACCTTGAAACTTGTGCTGGGAAGCGGATAGATAGCGCCGGAATCTGGATCATACGGAACGCGACATGTTCGACACAATGACAACGACTAAAGTTACCGCCGCCCTTTGCGGGACTTTGCTGATATTTCTTCTGGGTAGCTGGGCTGCCAGCAGCTTGTATTACGATGAAAGCGAAGGCCACAGCGAAGAAGTCAGCAATGCCTATCCGATTGAAACCGATGAAGGTCAGGCTGAGGTCGAGGTTGAAGAAGGCCCAGGCTTTGCAGAGCTTCTGGCATCTGCGGACGTCGAAAAAGGCGCTAAAGTATTCGGCAAATGCAAAGCTTGCCACAAACTGGAAGACGGCGCGAACGCGATTGGGCCAAGCCTGTWYGGCATACTTGATCGTGACATCGGATCGGACGGCAGCTTTGGCTATTCCGGCGTCATGACCGAATTGCCCGGCAACTGGACAGGTGAAGCGCTGAACGAATTCCTGACCAGCCCCAAAGCCTACGCCGCTGGAACTAAAATGACGTTCTCGGGTCTGAAAAARGATACCGACCGCGCCAACCTGATCGCTTACCTTGGTACAATTGGTGGCTAAARCGTAAAAAAATATATCTAAAAGGCCGCCCCGCAGTTGGGCGGCTTTTTTATGGGGTGAAGCCAGGAAATGTTACAAAAGTGGTATTCACCGGGTGTTGCGTTAAAATATGATCACCGTTCGGTGTGTTCACGTTGTATTCAGCCAATATCAACTTGATTGTTCGCTAAAGCACCTTTTAGCTCTAACTTGAATAAAWAGGGTCTGGCARCGGCCCAAAGCACGGACGGAGGAAAGAACCATGAAGACCAAGGCAATAGCCATAACCCGCGTTAAAGCCGGCAGCATGTTTATGCGACTAAGTCTGGCAACAGGCGTTTTGGCACTTGGGCTTTTCTGGGGTCCGGGCGCGGGTGCGCAGGAAATTACAAAAAGCCATGGCTATAGTTTCTTCGGYGATCTGAAATACGACGCTGATTTCAAGYACCTTGATTATGTGAACCCCGAGGCRCCAAAAGGCGGYGAAATTGCCCAGTGGTCGCAGGGGACATTTGACAGTTTCAATCTGTTTACCCGAAAAGGCCGCGCCGGCGCATTTGCGAATATAGCAACGGAAGATATTTTGACCACCGTGGCGGATGAYATCAACGCCTCYTACTGCCTGCTTTGCACAACCATGGAATACCCGGAAAGCCTTGATTGGGTAGTCTTTAACCTAAGACCCGAGGCGCGGTTTTCTGACGGCAGCCTGCTAACGGCGAATGACATCAAATTTTCTTTTGATTTGCTTATGGAACAAGGTCTGCCATCGTTCAGGGCGGCRTTTGGTTCAATGATCAGCGCCGTCGAAGTGATCGATGACTACACCGTCAAGTTTACATTTGAGSAAGATGCCCCRCGGCGCGATGTGATCTCTCTTGCAGGTGGAATGCCTGCATTTTCGCAAAAATGGTATCAGGAAAGTGGTGCCCGGTTAGATGAAAGCAGACTTGATCCGGGTATAGGCTCCGGCCCATACAAACTGGAYAGCTATAAGATAAATCAGCGGATCGTTTACCGTCGTGTTGCAGATTATTGGGGCAAAGACCTGCCAATAAATATCGGCCGAAACAATTTCGACAGCATTCGTATAGAGTATTTTGGYGATGGTTCTGCGGCGATGGAAGGTTTCAAGGCTGGCGAATACACGTTCCGTTCGGAAAATTCATCAAAGCAATGGGCAACGGCGTATGRCTTTCCAAACCTCAATGACGGATATGTAATTAAAACAGAATTACCCAGTGGAAATATGGCCCCCGGACAATCATTTGTTTTCAACCTTCGCTATGAAAAATTTCAGGATATCCGTGTGCGCGAAGCYATCAGCATGATGTTCAATTTCGAATGGTCCAACGAAAGCCTGTTTTTTGATCTGTACGCCCGGATAAATTCGTTCTGGGAAAATAGCGATWTGGCGGCGGTGGGCGCGCCAGGCGAGGGCGAAAAGGCCTTGCTTCAGCCTTTGGTTGATCAGGGATTGCTGGATGTCGCCATTCTGACCGACCCTGCTGTGCTTGGCCCGGCTTCATCAAGCCGACAGCTTGATCGAAGCAATTTGCGCMGAGCRTCGGCGCTTCTGGATGAAGCGGGCTGGCTTGTCGGGGATGACGGGCTCCGGCGAAAAAATGGTGAAGTTTTCAAGATTGAATTCCTGGAAAGCAGCCCGGCATTCGATCGSGTTATTAAYCCATACGTTGAAAATCTGATCGCCCTGGGCATCGACGCAAAATTGAATCGCGTTGATCCCGCACAGGAAACGGCCAGAGTACGCAGCTTTGATTTYGACATGACAACACATTCAATGCCGATGAACTTTGAACCCAGCACCGGTCTGGTACAGTATTTCGGSACCGAAGCGATGGAASAATCCACCCGTAAYCTTATGGGSTTAAGCGATCCGGCGGTAGACGCGCTGATTGAAATCGTCATTCGGGCTGACACCAGCGAAAGCCTGGAAACTGCTGTAAAAGCGTTGGATCGCGTGCTGCGGGCAAAGCGTTTTTGGGTTCCGCAATGGTTCAAGAATGTCCATACAGTCGCTTACTACGACATGTTTGAGCATCCCGAAACGCTTCCGCCATTTGCACGGGGTGAATTGGATTTCTGGTGGTTTAATTCGGAAAAGGCTGCTGCGTTAAAGTCTGCGGGCGTATTGCGCTGATGTTTTTGCAGGCGGGAAGCTGATAAATGGGCGCATATGTTATCAGACGGCTGTTGTTGATCATCCCCACATTGCTGGGGATGATGATCATCAATTTTACGCTTACGCAATTTGTGCCCGGTGGACCGATTGAGCAGATCATCGCCAATATGGAAGGCGAGGGCGATGTGTTCGCGACAATCTCTGGCGGTGGCTCGGAAACCATAGAAAATATTACCAACGGCAGCGACTATGTCGGCGCCCGCGGTCTGCCGCCTGAATTCATYGCCGAGCTCGAGCGTCAGTTCGGTTTTGATAAACCACCACTGGAACGCTTCCTGARCATGATGTGGAACTATATGCGCYTTGATTTCGGTGAAAGTTATTTCCGATCTATCGGGGTGCTGGATCTGGTCTGGGAAAAGCTGCCGGTGTCGATCACGCTTGGGCTCTGGTCCACGCTGATTGCGTATATGGTTTCAATTCCTCTGGGGATCAAAAAGGCGATTAGTGATGGCTCAAGCTTTGATACATGGACCTCGGCAATCATCATCGTTGCCTATTCGATCCCCGGKTTCCTGTTCGCGATCCTGCTGTTGGTGCTGTTTGCGGGGGGGTCKTAYTGGAATGTGTTCCCGCTGCGAGGGCTGACCTCTGACAACTGGTCGGAACTCTCGTTGCTGGGTAAGGCAGGTGACTATATCTGGCACATCACGCTGCCGGTTCTGGCGTCAACCATATCGGCCTTTGCCACSYTGACCCTGCTGACCAAGAACTCGTTCCTTGATGAGATCAAAAAGCAATACGTGGTAACCGCCCGCGCCAAAGGTGTGTCAGAACGCAACGTGTTATATGGCCATGTTTTTCGCAACGCGATGCTGATCGTGATCGCCGGGTTCCCGTCGGTGTTTATCGGCGTGTTCTTTGGGGGTTCGCTGATCATCGAAACTATATTCTCGCTGGACGGGCTGGGCAGGCTGGGTTTYGAAGCCGCCGTGGCGCGCGAYTATCCGGTGATATTCGGYACGYTGTTYTTCTTTGGCCTGATCGGCCTGCTGATCGGCATCCTRAGTGATCTGATGTACGTTTTCGTCGATCCCCGCATTGATTTCGAAGTGAGGGAAACCTGATGGTACTGGCCCCGCAAGAAAAACCTGATCTGGTGGAACAGCCAGAAAATCCGGCAAAACCSCRSAAGMRWTCGCGYYTGTCGCCGCTAAACCAGCGCCGCTGGCGTAATTTCAAACGCAACCGCCGTGCGCTGTGGTCGCTGTGGATATTTGCGATATTGTTTGGCACGTCACTGTTTGCTGAATTCATCGCCAACGACAAACCGATACTGGTCAGCTACCGCGGTGAGCTGCGAATGCCGATATTCAGTTTCTACCCGGAAACCGCCTATGGCGGCGACTTCAAAACCGAAGCGATCTACCGCGACCCCGAGGTACAGTGCCTGATCGTGTCGGGTGGGTTACAGGAATGTTTTGACGACCCGGAAAATATTATGGCGGATGCTGATACGGGGCAGGTAAATGGCTTGGACATCGAAAAGGGCTGGATGATCTGGCCGCCGATCCGTTCCACCTTTACCACCATCAGCAACGTCCCCGGTGTCGCCCCTGCCGCACCCTCGGAAAACCACCTGTTGGGAACCGATGACACSAAACGTGACGTGTTTGCGCGGGTGATCTACGGTTTCCGCCTGTCCATCATCTACACCATTCTCGTCACCGTCAGCACCTCGGTTCTGGGAATAATCGCTGGCGCGGTGCAGGGCTATTTTGGCGGCTGGACCGACCTGATATTCCAGCGATTGCTGGAAATCTGGGGCTCTACGCCGTCACTGTTCATCATCATCATCCTGTTCGCTATTCTGGGGCGAAGTTTCTGGCTGCTGGTAGGGATATCGATCCTGTTCGGCTGGCCGGCCCTGTCGGGGCTGGTGCGCGCTGAATTCCTGCGCGCGCGCAATTTCGAATACGTCCGCGCGGCGCGCGCGYTGGGSGTKWSSAAYSKMACCATCATGTTCCGCCACATGCTGCCCAACGCGATGGTGGCGACGCTGACCATGCTGCCCTTTGTAATTACCGGCACCATCGGCGCGCTGGCCTCATTGGATTTTCTGGGTTTTGGTCTGCCCTCATCTGCCCCTTCGCTTGGGGAACTGACCCTGCAAGCCAAACAGAACCTGCAAGCCCCTTGGCTGGCCTTCACGGCGTTTTTTACCTACGCAATCATGCTGTCGTTACTGGTCTTCATCTTTGAAGGGGTTCGCGATGCGTTTGACCCCAGAAAGACCTTTCAATGAATAATGTGCTTGAGGYCAAAGACCTGAACGTGTCGTTCCGGCAGGATGGCCAGTTGCAYCCGGCCGTGTGCAACGTGAATTTTCACATCGCCAGGGGCGAAACCGTGGCCATCGTTGGCGAAAGCGGTTCCGGCAAGTCSGTGACCGCACTGTCAACCGTGTCGCTGTTGCCAGACAGCGCCGAGGTGACCGGTTCGGTGACCTATCTGGGYGAGGAAATGATCGGCGCCACCCAGGCCAAGCTGCGTCAGGTGCGTGGCAACGACATCAGCTTTATCTTTCAGGAACCAATGACCAGCCTGAACCCGCTGCACACGCTGGAACGSCAACTGGCCGAAAGCCTGGCACTGCATCAGGGCGTGGTCGGCACGGCGGCGCGACCACGTGTGCTGGAACTGTTGCACAAGGTGGGTATTCAGGACCCTGAGACTCGACTGGATGCCTATCCGCATCAACTGTCAGGCGGGCAACGCCAGCGGGTAATGATCGCGATGGCGCTGGCGAACGGGCCGGAACTGCTGATCGCGGACGAACCAACGACGGCGCTGGACGTGACCATTCAGGCGCAAATTCTGGACCTGCTGGGCGAGTTGAAAAAATCCGAGAAAATGTCGATGCTGTTCATCACCCACGATCTTGGCATTGTGCGCCGGATCGCGGATCGGGTTTGTGTGATGCAAAACGGTGAAATTGTTGAGCAGGGGCCAACGGCAGAGATTTTCGAAAACCCGCAACATCCCTATACGATAAAACTGTTATCCGCCGAAGCCACCGGTGTGCCCGATCCGGTACCAGAGGGCGCGGAAGAAATTGCGCGCATCGAAAACCTGCGCATCTGGTTCCCAATCCAGCGCGGGCTGCTGAAACGCACCGTGGGCTATGTGAAGGCGGTGAACGCGGCGAGTTTAAGCGTGCGCGCTGGCGAGACTGTTGGTATCGTTGGCGAAAGTGGCTCTGGCAAGACCACGCTGGCACTGGCGATGATGCGGCTGATTTCATCTCAGGGGCCGATTGTGTTTCTTGGCGATGACATCCAGCAATGGAAATCCAAAGCCCTGCGCCCSYTRCGCCGTGACATGCAGATCGTGTTTCAGGACCCCTATGGATCGCTCTCGCCSCGTATGACAGCAGAAGAAGTCATCGCSGAAGGGCTGGGGGTTCACGGCATTGAAGCTGGTTTGAGCAGCCGCGAAATGGTGCGCGATATCATGGTTGARGTKGGYCTGGACCCCGAAACCATGCACCGCTATCCGCATGAATTTTCCGGTGGTCAGCGTCAGCGCATCGCCATTGCGCGCGCCATGATCCTGCGCCCGCGTCTGGTGGTGCTGGATGAGCCGACATCAGCGCTGGATATGACMGTGCAGGTGCAGATCGTGCAATTGCTGCGGGATTTGCAGCAAAAATATAAGCTGGCGTATCTGTTTATCAGTCACGACCTGAAGGTGGTGCGGGCATTGTCGCACAAGGTGATCGTAATGAAGCAGGGCGATATTGTCGAAGAAGGCTCGGCGCAGGCGATTTTTGAAGCGCCGAAATCGGAATATACAARGACKTTGATGWCWGCGGCSTTTGGCTARGYGGRGACGCCTGWCGGCGTCACGAGATAAGCCCGTGCCGGGCGATTTGCGCGCCGCGCGGAAGTATTTTTGAAMAGAAGAAGTTAAGTAGGGCCCAAAGCTGTGCAATGTTGATCGCGGGCACTTAAACGGCGACAGGCAAGGGCGGCCATGTCTTTCGAGAGGCCAACAAAGTTTGCCTCATATCCACGGCTGCTTTTGACAACTTTGCGCAGGGCTTCGTCCAGGGTGCCAAGTTCGCGCAGGGCGGTTTTCAGCAGGATGCGYTCGGCCTCATAGCGGGAATTGAAGCTGCCAACATTGATGCCCCAGAAGCGGCCWCCAGAAGTTGAGATGCGGGTGACGACTTCCGGCGCTTCAAGTTCGGCGGGCAATACTGCGTTGCTGATTGCCGCCAGTGACAGTGTGTTCGGGCGCGCCTGAGGGGATTGCAAATTGTCGCCGGGTTTTGCTGCGGTGACAATAATCGGGGTTTCTTCAGCGGCTTCATTCTGTACGCTGGCAAGGGCGTTTTGAATATCCAGAGCCATTGCCATCAGCAATTCTTCTGACAGGTCCGGGGTTTTGTCGTCGGGACGCAAAACGGGTCGCATGCTGCGGCTTACAGCGCGCACCAGCCGCAGGGTTTTGCCCGCTGGGCGACCCGCGTTGCCGGAACCCATATCCGCGTCGGCATAAACCGGCAGTGAGGGCTTGCTGACCGGCGCGCTGGA
Organism: Marinosulfonomonas sp.; assembly: GCA_002732955.1. Taxonomy (GTDB): domain Bacteria; phylum Pseudomonadota; class Alphaproteobacteria; order Rhodobacterales; family Rhodobacteraceae; genus NVTR01. The sequence continues at coordinate 8,438 of NVTR01000028.1, read as the reverse complement.
AGGCGCGCGTCGGAACCCCAAATTCATCAGCTCGGCAACTTTGGCATTACGCGACGCCGTGGAAACGCCGCCAAAAACGGTGGTGATAATGCGCTCATTGCCGCGCCGGGCCGAGGCCACAAGGTTAAATCCAGCCGCGCGGGTGTAGCCGGTCTTGATCCCGTCAGAGCCCTTGTAGCTGTTCAGAAAACGGATATTGGTGTTGGAAACCTTGCGCCGTTCAACTGTGGTGGTGCGCCGGGAAAACAGGTTGTAATAATCCGGGTAATCAAAAAACAGCCGTCGGCCCAGGGTTGTCATATCGCGCGCCGTGGACATATGGCCTTTTTCAGTCAGCCCGTGGGCGTTCTTGAACGTGGTGCGCGACATGCCCAGCGCCTTGGCGGTGCGGTTCATCCGGCGCGCGAACGCGGCCTCTGACCCGGAAACAGCTTCACCCAGCGCGGTCGCCGCATCATTGGCGGATTTCACCGCCGCTGCACGGATCAAATAGCGGATTTTGATTTTCTGGCCGGCTTTGAGGCCCAGTTTTGAAGGCGGTTCATTCGCCGCCTTGCTGGAGATTTTCACAACCGTATCAAGGCTGATCTCACCCTTTCGGATTGCCTCAAACGTCACATACAGCGTCATCATTTTGGTTAACGACGCCGGATGCAGCCTCGTGTCGGCATTGCGTGAATGCAAAACCTCGCCCGAACGTGCGTCAATTACCATCGCCGCATAGGGCGCTGAATTTGCCTGTAGCGGCGGTAATAGCGCCAGCACAGTCAATGCTAATAAAAATAGCCCATAACGGGCAATCTGCCCCAGACGTTTTTCCACGTCGCTCGCCTTCTTCTGCCTCAAGATGCCGGRATCTAAYGCCCCTGACTTTCTTATTCGCARACCCTAGCACAAGCGTTTGAATCGGAAAATCCCCTAWTTTCAATAACTTTCGCGGTGTTGTTAACCATGAAWATCAAGATGTAGTGGTCGGATGGGATTAACCCACCAAATAGGGAKTTCTTCGATTTTGCCGGTTYTGGCGTTTACAACCCACCAACCAAATCACCCAACTGCCCAAGATCTGTGATCTCATGGAATCGATCATGCCCGTCGGGTCGCTCATCATGTTCCAGCTCCCAGCTTAGTTCATGGGGTACAAACACCCCCCAACTGCCCGCATTCAGCGCTGGGATCACRTCRGAKCGCAGRGAATTCCCCACCATCATCGCCGCAGCAGGCCCGTCCCCGTGACGCGCGAAAATCTCGCCATACGCCYCGGGCGTTTTATGCGAYAGAATTTCAACGCCGTGAAACAGCTCACCCAGCCCGGATTGCGCCAATTTACGTTCCTGATCCAGCAAATCACCYTTGGTGATCAGTAATATCCGATGGCTGTCAGCCAGTTGTTCCACTGCCTTTTGTGCGTGTGGCAGCAGTTCTATCGGGTGTTGCAGCATATCYTGCCCSGCMKCGATCARYKCGYGGATCACMSWKGCRKGYACCYGCYSATCSSTGACMTCAATYGCCRYYTCGATCATCGACAGAACGAAACCCTTTATCCCAAACCCGTAATGCCCCAGATTGCGCTTTTCGGCGGCCAGCAGACGGGCCTGCAAATGGTCAGGCTCGGCAAAATCCGCCAACAGCCCGGCAAACTTTTCCTGTGTCATGCGAAAAAACTGTTCATTCTCCCACAGGGTATCATCAGCATCAAAGCCAATTGTTGTCAGTTTAGCGGCCATTATTCCCCCAGCTTAGCGAAATCGCAAACTGCCCTTTTCACCCGGACACTTGCGCCTATATACTTCAGTGACCAACTGCCAGCCAGCCCGGAGCCTGCCAAATTGACCGCGAACACGATCACCATGTCGAACAAGGATGAAAGCCCCGATAGTGACATCGGGATTTTGACCGATACGCGGCCCAAAACCAAGCGCCCGCCGTTGTATAAAGTTCTGCTGTTGAACGATGATTTCACACCGATGGARTTTGTCGTCACACTGCTGGAACGCTTCTTTGGCCTGACCAGCACGCAGGCATTTGACATCATGCTGACGGTTCATAAAAAAGGCGTCGCCGTTGTTGGCGTATTTTCCTATGAGATTGCGGAAACCAAGGTGACACAGGTGATGGATTACGCCCGTCGTAACCAGCACCCGCTGCAATGCACCATGGAAAAGGAATAGGTGCWGCATTATGGCGGCTTCACGTCTGACATATGCGATTGAATCCGGTGCGCTGAACCTGCCTGAAATCGGTGACATTGCGCTGTTTCGCCCACGCGCAGATTGTGACATCTCGGCGCTGGATAAAGACCGGRTAGAAATAATTCAGGGCAATTACCCGGATTATCATTCGTTTGAAGAACGCGGCTATCGAGTAGCTGTTTCACCAAATGCCACATATGCYGCTGCCATTGTTTTCCTGCCCCGTGCYAAGGCCCATGGCCGCGCATTGATCGCACAGGCGCTGACAGYAACCGACGGTGGACCGGTGGTGGTGGACGGGCTGAAAACCGATGGTGCCGATTCGATGCTTAAGGAATGTCGCAAGCGTGGCGCAGAAATTGGCGAAGTTGTCGCCAAGGCGCACGGCAAGATATTCACCATATCGGGGGGYGACTTTTCTGACTGGTCGGCGCATGACCGCCAACAGGTTGATGGCGGTTTCCTGACCTCAGCCGGGGTGTTTTCGGCGGATGGGGTTGATAAAGGCTCAGCCGCACTGGTCTGGGCGCTGCCTGCCAAAATGACAGGAAAAGTCGCYGATCTGGGGGCAGGGTGGGGTTATCTTTCGCACCATGTTCTGCAAAGGGCCGATGTAACAGCCTGCCATCTGGTAGAGGCTGAATACGACGCCCTGCAATGCGCACGCGCGAATATCACCGACCCCAGGGCACAGTTCCACTGGGATGATGCGCTGACATTCAACGCTGAAACCGGATTTGACCACGTGGTTTGTAATCCGCCCTTCCATACCGGGCGCGCCGCTGACCCGGATCTGGGGCGCAGGTTCATACAGGCGGCGGCCCGCCTTACTGCACGTCATGGCACACTATGGCTGGTGGCAAACCGACATTTACCCTATGAACAAAACCTGTTGGCTGCCTTCCATGAGGTCAGCGAAGTTGCTGGTGACGCCTCGTTCAAGGTCTTTCGTGCTGCAAAACCGCAGCAAAAGAAGCGCAATTAGGCCCAAATAGCGGGCAAGCACAGGCAAGGACAGACATGTCATTTTCAATCAATGGTAAAACTGCGATCGTTACCGGGGCGGCAAACGGTATCGGCCTGGCTATTGCGCGCCATTTTGCGTCGCAGGGCGCGAACGTAATGATGGCCGACATGGATGAGTCCCGGCTGGCCGAAGAAATCGGTGATCTCGGGGACCGTGACGAAGGCAACGTGCGCTGCTTCGCYGGTGATCTGCGCAAGAAGCTGACACAAGCCAACTTGTTGTCTGCCACCATTGATGCGTTTGAGCGGGTCGATATTCTAGTGAATGCCAGTCGCCAGGTTTTACCCACCGACGCGCTGGATATGAAAGATAAATCGCTGCACTGTCTGCTGGAACAAAACGTCACCACCGGATACCGGCTAAGCCAGACCATCGCCGCGCGGATGATTTCGCAGGCGAAACAGGACGAACAGACAGACGGCCCGATAGGTACAATTATCAATATTTCGTCGATTGCATCGGAACGCGCGCACCCTGATCTGCTTGCCTATTCGGTCAGTACAGCTGCCCTGAACCAGCTAACCCGCGCAATGGCGCTGGCCTATGCGCCACACCGAATCCGGGTGAATGCCGTGGCCTTTGGAAGCGTGATGAGCGCAAGCCTGCGCGCAGCATTGAATGAACAGGAAGATGCCCGCGCCGAGATTATAAGCCACACCCCTATGGGGCGCATCGCCAGCCCGTCAGAACTGGCAGAATCGGTGCAGTTTCTGGCGTCAGAGGCCTCTGGTTTCATGACCGGTGAAATYGTTACCATTGACGGTGGCCGGACCCTGCTGGATGCGGTGGACACAGCGGCGCATTAACCCACCGGGCTCGCAGAAAAAATCTTCAAAAAGATTTTTTGTAAAACTCTTTTAAAGAGTTTTGGCCCGTCCTTATGTCGCAGGATGCACAATCCGGCACTCAGAAATCACTGCATCTGCCCTTTGGGTCAGTTCCGCGCGCTTGGTAATAAGGGAACGCAGTTTGGCCGCCTCGGCGTTCAGATCTACMGCCACCGGCACTTCACGGCTCTGGGTCACAGGGATTTCGCAATACACTTTGACGTTGTCCACCACRCCGCAAAGCTGYTCTTCAGTCTCAATGTATTCCTGGGTWGCAATCGCGTAGCCCCGGTTGATGTTGCCCTCGGTCACCGCAATCAACTGGCTCAGCACCCGCACATCTTTATTCGCGTTGTAAATACACTGCTCCAGCGGTGTCGCGCAGGCGGCAAGACCCAATAAGGAAACCAAAAAAAACCGGCGCATCGCTAAAACCTCTGGGTTAGTTGCGGTTGCGCTAGAATAGGTCGCATGGGATGAAACTGAAAGCAGGTTATGGAAAACCCGCACAGCCAGTCGCCAAAGGGGCAAGCCATGGACGAAATGAACGATCAAAAAACCCGCGCCGCCGCATGGTTCCGCACTTTGCGTGATGAAATCGTCGCCAGCTTTGWAGCGCTGGAAGACAGCCAGACAACCGGCCCGTTCGCCTCGCAACCCGCCGGCCGGTTTGATGTGTCGAAAACCAAGCGAGCCTCTGACGACGGAACTGACGCCGGTGGCGGGTTAATGAGCGTGATGCGTGGTGGCCGCGTTTTTGAGAAAATCGGCGTCAATGTCTCCACCGTCCACGGACAATTGGGCGAACGCGCGCAAGCCGCCATGGCCGCGCGCAAAGGCATCCCAGGCATGAAAGACGATCCGCGTTTTTGGGCCGCCGGGATCAGCCTTGTCGCCCATATGCAAAACCCGCACACGCCCTCGGTYCACATGAACACCCGCATGTTCTGGACCCCGCACGCCTGGTGGTTCGGCGGCGGTTCAGACCTGAACCCGTGTATCGAATACGAAGATGACACCACCCGGTTCCACGCCGTACAAAAACAACACTGCGACCCCCATGATGCGGCCTACTACCCACGCTTCAAAGAATGGGCCGACGAATATTTCTACGTCCCGCACCGCAAACGCGCCCGTGGGGTAGGCGGCATATTCTTCGACGACCACAACACCGACGACTGGGAAGCCGATTTCGCCTTCACCCAATCCGCCGGCCGCGCCTTCCTGCCCGCCTACGTCCCGCTGGTAGAAAAACGCCGCGACATGCCTTGGACGGACGCCGACAAAGACACCCAACTGATCCACCGCGGCCTCTATGCCGAATACAATCTGGTCTATGACCGGGGCACCAAGTTCGGCCTTGAAACCGGCCACGACGCCAACGCAGTGCTGATGAGCCTGCCACCGCTGGCCAAGTGGGTTTAAGGAAAGAATCTATTGTTAGGTGTTTTTAGTTTCAAACCGGTCTATGATTTTCGGATTGCATGAAAAATAATTTCAACTGCTGCGGGAACATCTTCTGGGCCGGTAACTTTGAACAAGGTATTTCCGCGATCGTCTTTAATTGGTAGGTTGGCCAGGTTTTCAAAGTGACCAACAGGACCTCGCACAGTGATCGAAAGCTGTTCGATTCTTGGTTGGACTATCACGTACCAAAAATTATCTGGTGTGTCGCTAAAGTTTCGGCTCATGCCCTTTTTCAGATCGCCAGATGAACGAGCCCGAATTTCCTTTAACAACAGCAGGGATGCCTCTTGCATATGTGGCGGAAGCTCTGCCTTAACCATCTCTAGAAACCTGCGATCACCAGACCCAAAGTCATCTTGACTTGTGCGGGCATTTGATCCTTGATTGCTTTTTGCATCAAGCTCAGAAGTTGCGGACATTCCTAAGACATCAGCGAGAGTTCCAACATTTAGTGCTGTAACAGCGTCCGCTTCAAAGTGAATTTTCTTTTCAATTGGATCGAAGATAAAATCGGAAAAAATTAAAATACTCCTCTCCCCAACGTTTGATTTGGGTTCTCCAAATAATCTGATTTGATGAGGTGGCATTTTGAACTTCCAAAGCCCCTTTTCGATTTCGGCAACATTTGTAACGGTCATTTTTAGGGTCACGGGCCAACTCCAGATAAATTCTATCTGCACAGATAAATCTGCAGATAGAATTTGTCAAGCATCCGAAACGGATTAAATTGCAGTTGCAACTAGACAAACCCCAACCTCGCCCCCTCAACCTCCATCCCGCAGCACAATCTTCCACGTCTGCCGCTCCTCAGGTGCGGCCCCTGCAAACCCAGCACAGTCCAGCACCGCCACATTCGCCAACCCCTCCGGGTGGCGCACCGAAGCATACCGGATCAACCCGGCACCGATCCCCCGCGCCCGATCAGTCAGTTCCAGACAGGCCGTATAATCATCCGGGTCGGTCCACTTGACCGCCTGCGCCGACAACGGCCCGTCTATCAAATCAACCGCAGCCGCGAYGAAACTGCGAATCCACCGGGTACAACCCGAATCGAAACGGTGCTGCCATCAGGTAATGCAGATGCTGACATTCAGTGGGAACCGCAGGTTTGGAGCGTTCGAGAATATCCTCAAGCAMCCGCTGCTCTTGCAGACTGTCCACCAGTGCCATGGTCGACATCAGATGCTGCCCCTCCACAATCCGCCAGACGCGGCCGATATATGGCTCAGAGCGGAGCACGCTGCGCATCAAGATAATTCATCACATTGATCAGTCCGGCCGTGCTGACAACCAGCCCCTTGGGCACGCCGCGCAGATCACGGTTATTCGCTGCCATCCATGATTTCATCGCAACCCGGTCACCACCAACAATCACATCGAGCGAGCGGAAAATACGGATYAGCTAGCTCATCAGCGCAAACCCGCCATCCTTCATCCGGGACACGGTGGCACTGCTGACCCCAATCGCATCTCCAAGGGTTTTCTGGCCAAGCCCAAGGGCTTTGGCCGCGCGAAACCCGGCCTTTGACAGGATCGCGCCCTCGGTTTTGGTAGGGTGGATTTGGGCAACAGAGTCCATGAAAATACTTTCTATAGAAGTAATTTGGATTAAATCTATCCACTGATCAATAGTTACAGCATTTTGCCCACCATACGCCGGTAGGTGTGGGCAGTTGGCGCAGCCATGGGTAAGAATGTCTATTCAAAGGGATTAGAAACATGAACATTCGAAAATCGGTGTTGGTCAAAGAAACCATTGAAACCGACGCAAGCGGTAAACCCTGCGCACCAATAACCAGAATAGTCGCCATGGTTGTCGTACAAAACCCTTTTGCCGGTAAGTTTGCCGAAGACCTGTCGCCGCTTTTTGATCTGGGCGGAGAGTTGGGTGAAAGGCTGATAAATGATGCGATGAAAGCATTACCCAATCCGCCCGTCAGCTATGGAAAAGCGGCCATCATTGGCCTCGCCGGTGACATTGAGCATGGCGGCGCGATGATCCATCCTAAACTTGGGAAACCAATGCGGGCGGCGGTTGGCGGCGGTAAATCTCTGATTCCGTCCAACGCAAAGGTTGCCACCGCTGGAACGTCCATCGATATCCCAATCGGGCACAAGGACATCGCTTGGTCATTTGATCATTTTGATACCATGACCGTGATGATCGCAGATGCCCCACGCGCAGATGAAATTGTTATGTGTGTCGCGGTATCTGACGGTGCCAGACCCCACCCCCGCGTTGGTGACGGTCCAATTACTGATTAAGCATCTTAGCCCGCTCAGCGGCCCATCGGCTGCTCTGGAAATYGCCTGCCACCTGACCTACAGGTCAATTRCGAATTATCCCGTTCCCGTTCCAGCGCGATGTTTTTCTTTATTTCGCTCCAGCGCTGCATTTGCTCGGCCATCTGGTATTCTTTGTATTGCAGCGATTTGGCATCGGCTTCCTCCAACGCAACGTAATCCGATATTGGCACTAATGCCGCCAGATTTTTGCCGTGGCTGAGGATTCTCACCCGGTTACCAGTGTGGTTGACGCGGGAAGCAACATGCCCCAGTCGACGGCGCAACTTGCTCAGGGTGATGCTGATCATGGCGGGCATGGATTTCAATTTCGTTGGGGCAGGGAGCATCAGGCTAACCGCCACCGGTAAACGCAAACCTACCGGCCCGTTCGCAGGCTCAAATCCCGGYWTTCAAACCGTGTTTGTACAATTCATAGGTACCAATATTACCATTTGCACGATTATCCCCGGATTGTGTCGATCATCAGTTGCACGTTTTCCGGATCTGCATCCGGGGTGATCCCGTGACCAAGGTTAAAGATATGCGGCCCTTTGGAAAACGTCTTTATGATGCGCTTTGTCTCATCGATCAGCGCCTGCCCTCCGGTCACCATATGCCCCGGTGCCAGGTTGCCCTGAA
>NVTR01000027.1 GCA_002732955.1 Marinosulfonomonas sp. | reverse complement strand
AAGGCGCTGACCCGGCTTGGGGTGGATCATCTGGGGCTGGATGGGGCGGACCGGCGATATCTTGGGCTGATTGCTGAGAATTATGGCGGTGGACCGGTTGGGATTGAAACCCTGTCGGCGGCGCTGTCAGAAAGCCGGGATTCTCTGGAGGAAGTGATTGAGCCTTATCTGTTACAGCAAGGGCTGATCCAACGGACACCGCGCGGGCGGGCATTGGCGGCGAAAGCCTGGGCGCATCTGGGGCTGAACGCGCCGAAACAGCCGGGGCAAAGTGAGTTATTTGGCAAGTAGCGGTAAAGAATTTGGCCTCCGGCGGAAGTATTTATGAAAAGAAGAAGGGAGGGTGCGGTGACACCTGAGGACGTTCAGGCGCTGTTTACCAGCGAGTCGGATGAATTTCGGTTTGCCAGATGGGGGCGGCCGATTGTGCCGATCGTATTTGGTGTGGACGCAGAAACCCTGTCGGTGGTGAAGGGGGCGATTGAAGTCGTGGTTGGGTTGGCCGGGCACCAGATGGCCGACACTGACCCGGAGATGGGTGCCAATCTGATGGTGTTTTTCCTGCGCGACTGGTCAGAGCTGAATGGCGTGCCGGATATTGACCATCTTATCCCTGAGATGGCGGAGCTGCTACCCCGGTTGGAGGAGCAGAACGCCAATCAGTACCGGCTGTTTCGCTTTGAGAGTGACGGCTCAATCCGGGCGGCGTTTGTATTTTTGCGGATGGATGAGGTTTTGGCGGAATTGCCGGCGGAAACGCTGGCTTTGTCTCAGATAGTTCAGGTGATGCTGCTTTGGGGCAGCCGGGCGTTTGCTGAAACCTCACCGCTGGCCCGTGTCGCCGGAGTGGAGGTGTTACGACCAGAGATTGCGGCACTGATCCGGGCGGCTTATGATCCGGTGTTACCGGCGGCCTTGTGTGATGCGAGCCATGCTTTGCGCTTGTTTGCAAGACTGAAAACTTGATGAAACCGGCGCTATCAGAGTTTACGCATACGCCCGATTACCCATCGCACCAATAGCCCGCCAAACCCGGTAAGCAGCAAAATATATGATAGCGGAATCAGGAAAAATGCTTCGCGCAGACGACCGTTGCTATCGACAGATACGCCAGTCAGGTTGTAGCCAACAGCACAAGCTACACCGACCAGGCCGATTGCCAGTAGAATTCTATTGGTATTCATCTGATGGACTTCCGCCTGAATTTTGGAATTGTCGAATTTTCGGTGTATTTGGGATTAATAGCTCGGGTTTCAAGGAAAAGGAATTGTCTAATAATGCGACACCAGTTTGAATTGCGGGTTTATTATGAAGACACCGATCTGGCCGGAATTGTTTATTATGCGAACTATCTGAAATTCATTGAGCGGGCGCGCACCGAGTTTATTCGCGAGTTGGGTATAGATCAGATTGCCTTGAAGCAGGACGAGGGGATTGTATTCGCGGTGCGCCGGGTAGAGGCGGATTATCTGACCCCGGCGAAATTTGATGATCAATTGACGGTACAAACATCGCCAGACGCCGTGACCGGGGCGCGGGTCGTGTTACGACAAGATATTCAGCGCGGTGGCGTGACTGTGTTTTCAGCAATTGTGACCCTTGTGGCATTGGGTGAAACCGGCCAGCCGGCCCGGATGCCAGCAAAAATTCGCCTACTTTTACAATAAGCGGGCCTGATCCTTCGCATAAGACGTGCTTGATGTTGGCATTCCCCTTGTATTTGCGCTATCCATGAACCAACTGAGCCGCAACAAGACGGCTATAAACTGAGCAGGTAAAATGGAAACCGAAACCCTTGCGATAGCGCGGGAGATTGATTTCTCCTTTTTGGCGCTATTTTTACGCGCCACATTGACCGTTAAACTGGTGCTGATCCTGTTGATCATTGCTTCTTTTTGGGCCTGGGCGATCATAATTCAAAAACATATCAACTATAAACGCACCCGCGGTGCATCGGGTGAATTCGACGCGGCTTTTTGGTCGGGCGAACCGCTGGATGAGCTTTATGAGAAAATCGGCACCTTGCCGAGCGGGGCGTCTGAAAAGATATTCGCCGCCGGGATGCTGGAATGGCAGCGCAGCCACCGCGACGATGGCGGGTTGATTGCCGGGGCGCAGGCGCGGATTGACCGCTCAATGGATGTGGCAATTGCCAAAGAGGCCGAGGATCTGACCAAAGGGCTGTCGTTTCTGGCGACTGTCGGGTCTACCGCGCCGTTTGTCGGGCTGTTTGGTACGGTCTGGGGCATCATGAACGCGTTCATCGAGATTGCGCAGCAGCAAAGCACCAATCTGGCGGTTGTGGCACCCGGGATTGCCGAGGCCTTGATGGCCACGGGGCTGGGCCTGTTGGCAGCGATCCCGGCGGTGATATTTTACAATAAGCTGTCGGCCGACAGTGATCGGATCATTTCCGGGTATGAGGCGTTTGCCGACGAATTCGCTACCATCCTGAGCCGTCAGTTGGACAGCTGAGATGGGCGCGGGTGTAGTGCAGGGCGGTGGCGGGCGGCGACGCCGGGGTCGGCGTCGTGGTGGCGGTCACACGATGAGCGAGATCAACATCACGCCGTTTGTGGATGTTATGCTGGTTTTGCTGATCATTTTCATGGTGGCAGCCCCGTTGATGACCGTGGGCGTGCCGATTGAGCTGCCCAAGACCGCCGCTGGTGCGCTGGCAAGCGAGCAGGAAGAGCCGCTGACGATTACATTGACTGCGGATGGTGGCATGATGATCCAGACCACGGAAACCGCGCCAGACGACTTGATAGGCAAGTTGCGCGCGATTGCGGTTGAGCGTTCGGACAATAAGGTATTTCTGCGGGCTGACGGGGCGATCCCTTACGGCCGTGTAATGGAAGTTATGGGCGCGCTGAATGCGGGTGGTTTCAACAATATCGGGCTGGTGACGGACAGTGGCGGGCCGACATTGGACGGGCGTGACGGGTAAGGTGGCGGCAGTTGAACATCGGCACATATATTTCCGGGGTAGGGCATGGGCTGTTTATCCTCTGGGCGCTGATTGGCGGGTTCTTCCTGAGCAGCCGCGACCCAGTGCCGTTGCAGGCCACTGAGGTGTCGCTGATTTCAAACGCCGAGTTTGCGGCGCTGACCCTGTCAAACGATCTGCCGGACGTACAGTTTGATAACCCGCAACCGGTGGTGCCGGAAATTGAAGATGCGGCACCTGAGATAGCACCAGTACCGGAAGAAACACCCGATGTGTCCGCACCGGTGGAAGTGGCTGAGCCGGAAGCAGAAGCGACGCCGGTTGAGCCTGAGGTCGTTCCGACACCGCAGGCGGAGGTTGATGATACCGCCCCTGATATTCCGGCCCCCCCTGTTTTAGAGGCCCCCCCCATTCTGGCTGATCCGGGGGACACGGCTGTTCCGGATGCGGCCCCTCGGGTGGCGCCGGTCGCGGCTGCACCGCCAGCACCTGACGCGGAAATCGCCGATACAGTGACCGAAGAAGTTGCCCCGGATGAGAGCGGCGAAATCGTGGCCGAGGAAGCCCCGGCGACGGCGCCGGAAGAAGCAGCGACCGAGATTGTGACCGAGGCCGAGACACCTGCAAGTGCGCCGACAAATTCACCGCGTCCAACTGCGCGGCCTTCGCGCCCCACGCAGGTGGCTGAAGCGCCGTCTGCGCAAAGTGACCCGGTGGCGGAGGCCGTGGCGCAGGCTGTTGCCAACGACACGCCAACCCCAAGCCAGCCAACTGGCCCGCCGCTGACCGGCAGCGAAAAAGAGGGGCTTCGGGTGGCGGTTTCAAGCTGTTGGAATGTGGGATCGCTTTCGTCTGAGGCGATAAGTACCACGGTTGTGGTTGCTGTGCAGATGAAACGGGACGGTAAGCCCGAAAACAGTTCGATCAGGATGATATCTTCATCGGGCGGTTCCGACGCCGCAGCAGGGCAGGCATTCAGTGCCGCGCGCCGGGCAATTATCCGCTGTGGTAACAATGGATTTGACCTGCCGGTTGAGAAATACTCTCAATGGCAGGATATAGAGATGACGTTCAACCCGGAAGGAATGAGACTCAAATGAGATTGTTCAAAGCTGCGATTCTTCTATTGGCCAGTTTGGGTATGGTGCAGGTTGCCAGCGCGCAAAGCAGCGGCCCCTTGCGGATTGAGATTACCGAGGGTGTGATAGAACCGCTGCCGGTGGCGGTGCCTGATTTCATCGCTGAAAATCCCGCAGCAGCGGAACTGGCGGTAAATATTGCCGACGTAATTGCGGCTGATCTGACGGGCACTGGGTTGTTCCGGGAAATTCCCCAGGGTGCGTTTATTTCCACACCGACAAGTTTTTCCAGCCCGGTACAGTATTCCGACTGGAAGGCAATTAATGCGCAGGCTTTGGTGACCGGCGCGGTGAGCGTCACCTCTGACGGTCGAGTCACGGTAAAATTTCGGGTGTTTGATGTGTTTGCTGATGCTCAGCTTGGTGACGGGTTGCAGTTTGGTGGCTCTGAAACCAGTTGGCGTCGGATGGCGCATAAGGTGGCGGATGCGGTATATAGCCGGATCACTGGCGAGGGTGGTTATTTCGACAGCCGCGTGGTGTTTGTGTCAGAAACCGGCCCCAAGAACCAGCGTCTGAAGCGGTTGGCGGTGATGGATTATGACGGGGCGAACCTGCAATTTCTGACCGATAGCAGTGCAATTGTACTGGCGCCGCGGTTTTCGCCAACCGGCGACCGGGTGCTTTATACCAGCTATGAAAGCGGATTTCCRAAGGTAAACGTGTTGGAYGTKGGYACAGTCGAGCGCCGCGCGCTGGATGTTGCCGCTGCTGATCTGACCTTCGCGCCGCGTTTTGGGCCGGATGGCAATACCGTGCTGCTTTCACTTTCMCARGGCGGYAATACCGATATTTTCAAGACCACRGTTAATGGCGGYGCRATGCAACGCCTGACCTCRGCCCCGTCTATCGAAACGGCGCCCAGTTTTTCACCCGATGGTACGCGCATCGTTTTCGAAAGTGACCGCAGCGGCTCGCAACAGCTTTATGTCATGGGTGCGAACGGTGGCGAAGCGACCCGGATCAGCTTTGGCAAAGGGCGCTATGGCACCCCGGTCTGGTCGCCGCGCGGTGATCTGATTGCGTTTACCAAGCAAGCCAACGGGCGGTTTCATATCGGGGTGATGCGGGTGGATGGCTCGGAAGAACGACTACTGACCGCATCGTTTCTGGATGAAGGGCCAACCTGGTCACCCAATGGTCGGGTGATCATGTTTACCCGTGAAAGCAAGGGCGCGTCTGGTGCGCGGGCATTGTATTCGGTGGATATCACCGGGCGCAATCTGCGCCGGGTGCCAACAGCGGGCGCGGGGTCTGATCCGGCCTGGTCACCGCTGTTGAAATAGGGTGCATTTCAAATACCGGGTAGCAGTGTTAGAATGATAATAATCGAGCGAAAATCAAAAACGGGACAACCCAAAATGAAAATTAACAGCAAAGCAATATTGTTAGTGGCAGCGCTTTTACTGAGCGCTTGTACAAATCCAGGTCGATTTGGTRGCGGCGCAGGTGCCGACGGTGCAAATGGCGCAGGGGACGTGAGTGATCCAACCACAGTGGCCTATTTCCAGCAGAGCATTGGGGACAGGGTTTTGTTCGCGGTTGATCAGCATACGCTGTCGCCTGAGGCGACATTGCTGCTGAACCAACAGGCAATCTGGCTGATGGAAAATACAGAATTCGTGGCGGTGATCGAGGGTCACGCAGATGAGCAGGGCACATCCGCCTATAACCTTGCCCTTAGTGGCCGGCGCGCTAATTCGGTGATCGAGTATCTGGTCAGTCGRGGTGTTTCGTCAGCGCGTTTGCAGTCGCTGCCGCTTGGCAAAGAACGCCCGATCGCAATTTGTTCCGAGGAAAGCTGCTATACCCAAAACCGCCGCGCTGTGACAGTTGTCGCGGCGGGTGGTCTTAGCTGATAGGGGCAGGTTATGGCGCGTTTCTGGACATTAGTTATGGCATTGGTGCTGGCCCTTGGGGTCAGCACACCGGTGCGCGCGCAGGACGAAACCCTGGCAGATATCCGTCAGGAACTGTCAGTGCTGTTCGTTCAATTGCAACGCCTGARAATTGAACTGTCCACGACCGGTGGAGTCAGCAATAATCTGGGAGGCACCAGCACGCTGGAGCGGCTTGACCGGATTGAGGCCGAAGTTGTGCGGCTGACCTCAAAAACCGAGCAGCTTGAAAACCGTATCAACCGGGTGGTGAAAGATGGCACCAACCGGGTGGGTGATCTGGAGTTTCGGCTGGTTGAGCTGGAAGGCGGCGACATCAGCCAGCTGGGCGAGACCACGACCCTTGGCGGGGATGTTGACAATACCCTGATTGCTGTACCGTTACCTGCCGAAAACGCGCCCGAGCTGGCGATGGGTGAGCAGGGTGACTTTGACCGGGCCGTGGCGGCGCTGGAGGCGGGGGATTTTTTGCGGGCAAACGATATGTTTGTTGCATTTTCTGAAACCTACCAGGGCGGCCCGCTGTCTGGTGACGCGCATTTTTATCGCGGTGAGGCGCTGTTTGCGATGGAAGATACGGCAAATGCTGCGCGGGCCTATCTGGAAAGTTTTTCAGGTTCACCATCGGGTGCGACAGCGCCTGATGCGCTCTATCGGCTGGGGGTGTCTTTGGGCAAACTTGGCCAGATAAATGAGGCCTGTATTTCGCTTGGTGAAGTCGGCGTGCGCTTTCCTGGTGCGGCTGTTGTTATTGATGCCCGGAGCGCGATGCAGAGTCTTAATTGCCCCTGACATTTACGACCGCGGTCGATACCTATTTTGATACAATTGTGGGCGCAAAGCCCCCGCAGGCCATCGGAGTTGCTGTTTCGGGCGGTGGCGATTCTGTAGCGTTGTTGCACTGGTTGGCGGATTGGGCAGACCGGCGGGGCTGCAAAGTCCATGCTGTAACTGTGGATCATGGGCTGCGGACAGCGGCAGCGGATGAAGCTATGCAAGTTGCCGGGCAATGCACCAAGCTGGGGGTATCCCATGACATATTACACTGGACAGGCTGGGACGGTTCCGGGAATTTGCAGGATGAGGCAAGGCGGGCGCGCTATCGGTTGATGGCGGAATGGGCCGCGCAAAACAAGATTACTGACATTGCACTTGGACATACGCTGGATGATCAGGCGGAAACCGTWTTGATGCGGCTGGCTCGAGGGTCGGGGGTGGATGGGCTATCCGCGATGTCGCCTGCACGTCGCGCTGATGGTGTTCGCTGGCTGCGCCCGCTTTTRCAAACACAGCGTGTAGTGCTGCGTGATTATCTAAAGCAGATTGGCGTGGGCTGGGTGGATGACCCGAGCAACGACGACCTGCGATATGACAGGGTGAAAACCCGCGCTGCACTGGAGGTTCTTGAAACGCTTGGGGTGACGTCAGGGGGATTGGCGAACACTGCGCAGCGGATGGCGTCTGCCCGTCAGGTGCTGGATCAGGCGACATATGAGGCGGCGAAGGTCTTGGCCAATGTCAGCGCAGGTGCGGTATATCTGAATGYTGRCRGGTTGCTTGAGRTCTTGCCYGAAACMCGGCGCAGATTGCTGGCACATGCGCTTTGCTGGGTGTCCGGGAATGCCTACGCACCACGGCGAAAACCACTGGCTGAACTGGAAATTGACATATCAAATGGCAGGACATCGACACTTCACGGCTGTTTGATCACTGTTGCAGGCGATTTTTGTATCCTTTCGCGAGAGCCCGCCGCAGTGGCGGCATTGGTTGGTGCTACTGGTGAAATCTGGGATAACCGCTGGCGGTTATCAGGACCCCACATGCCTGGACTAGAGGTGCGGATTCTTGGGGATAAAGGTTTGAATTCATGTAAAAACTGGCGCGAAACCAAACTGCATCGTTCGGTCCTGACGGGCAGTCCCGCGATTTGGTCCGGGGATAAGCTTATTTCTGCCCCAATGGTCGGATTTAACCCCAAATGGGGTGCAGAATTGGTCAAAGGTGAAAATGATTTCCTGACATCCATTTTATCGCATTGAACTAGTGGAAATCATCCTTATTTTAAGCAGCAAGCCGCGTGATGCGGATAATACAGTCTTTAGCTAGGAGAGTTGCCTTGGGTAACGCACGAAATATCGCTTTTTGGGTCGTTCTTTTTCTGTTGATCCTGGCGCTTTTCAATTTGTTCAGCGGCGGCCAGTCTAGCGTCAGTTCGCGTTCGATCAGCTATTCGGATTTCGTTCAATCGGTTGAAAATGGCGAAGTACAGAATGTGACACTGGACGGCGAGAAAATTCTGTTCCGGGGAAGTGACGGGCAAGAGTATATTACGATCAAACCAACCGGTGCCGAGATTACTGACAAGCTGATCGATAACAACGTGGCGGTGAATGCCAAGGCTCAGGAACAATCCGGGCTGGCAGCGATCGTCATGACCTTCCTGCCGTTTCTGTTGCTGATCGGGGTTTGGATTTACTTCATGAACCGGATGCAGGGTGGCGGCAAAGGCGGGGCCATGGGCTTTGGTAAAAGCCGCGCCAAAATGCTGACTGAAAAGCAGGGGCGTGTGACCTTTGATGACGTGGCCGGCATTGATGAGGCCAAGGAAGAACTGGAAGAGATCGTTGAATTCCTGCGCAACCCGCAGAAGTATTCCCGTCTTGGYGGGCAAATCCCTAAAGGTGCGTTGCKGATTGGCCCTCCCGGTACTGGTAAAACATTGCTGGCGCGCGCAATTGCYGGTGAGGCCGGGGTGCCGTTCTTCAATATCTCGGGTTCTGATTTTGTTGAAATGTTTGTTGGCGTCGGTGCAAGCCGGGTGCGGGACATGTTTGAACAGGCGAAAAAGAATGCGCCTTGTATTGTGTTTATCGATGAAATTGATGCTGTAGGCCGATCGCGTGGCGCTGGATATGGCGGCGGCAATGATGAGCGTGAGCAAACGCTGAACCAATTGCTGGTWGAAATGGACGGTTTTGAAGCCAATGAAGGTGTGATCATTCTGGCGGCGACCAACCGCTCGGATGTGCTGGACCCGGCGCTGCTGCGCCCCGGACGTTTTGACCGGCAAGTTCAGGTGCCAATTCCTGACATCAAAGGCCGCGACCAGATCTTGCAGGTTCATGCCCGAAAGGTGCCGCTTGGCCCGGATGTTGATCTGCGGATCATTGCGCGCGGTACGCCGGGCTTTTCCGGTGCTGACCTGATGAACCTGATCAACGAAGCGGCGCTGTTGGCGGCTCGGATCGGACGGCGATTTGTGACGATGGAAGATTTGGAAAACTCCAAAGATAAGGTGATGATGGGGGCTGAACGCCGCTCAATGGTGTTGACACCAGAACAAAAAGAAAAGACCGCTTATCACGAAGCCGGACACGCCATTGTCGGTATTTCGCTGCCCAAATGTGATCCGGTTTATAAGGCGACGATTATCCCGCGTGGTGGTGCTTTGGGCATGGTGATGTCGCTACCGGAAATTGACCGGCTGAACTGGCAAAAATCCGAATGTGTGCAGAAACTGGCGATGACCATGGCGGGCAAAGCCGCCGAGATTATCAAGTATGGCCCCGACGATGTAACCAACGGGCCGGCTGGTGATATTCAGCAGGCGTCGTCACTGGCGCGCGCCATGGTTCTGCGCTGGGGCATGTCGGAAAAGGTCGGCAACATCGATTACCARCAGGCCCATGAGGGCTATATGGGCAATGGTGCCGGGGGCTTAAGCGTTTCAGCCCATACCAAAGAGCTGATCGAAGAAGAGGTTAAAGCGCTGATTGATGAAGGCTATGAAACGGCCTTTAAAATCATCAAGAAGAAGAAAAAACAGTTTGAGCTTTTGGCGCAGGGCTTGTTGGAATACGAAACCCTGACTGGCGACGATATCCAAAAAGTTATCAAGGGCCAGGCACTGATATCGGGTGATGATGAAGATGACACGCCGGATCAGGGCAGCGCGCCTTCGGTTACGGCCATTCCAAAGACCAAGCCAAAATCAAAGCCTAAATCTGATGGCGGGATGGAGCCGGAACCAGCTTCCTGACCTTGATCAACAGACAAACTGAAAGCCYCGCAGCCAATCTGGTGCGGGGCTTTTTTGTGGGTTTCGTGTTGTACCTTATCGCATCGCGCGGCAATGTTTGCCCAACCYGGGGAGCCGCGAAATGCCTGCATTGATACCTACAGATTATATTGGAACCGTTATCTGGTTGGGCCGGGTTACCGACCGTGCGGGCAGCCTGCGGGCGTCGGCAGTAAATGAATTTTACGCATCGTTCGCCGGGGTCGAGGGGGAAAGCCACRGCGGCCTGACGCGCGCATCCTGCAGCCGGGTAACATCACAATACGCCAAGGGAACCGAGATYAGGAATACCCGGCAGTTTTCAATTGTCAGTGCAGAAGARCTGRCGATAATCGCCAAAAAATCCGGWCTTGAACAAATTGATCCCGCCTGGCTCGGRGCRTCGATGGTCATATCGGGCATTCCCGATTTTACATTTATTCCACCTTCGTCCCGATTGCAGACCCCCAGTGGGGCGACGTTGAGCGTGGACATGGAAAATCGACCCTGCACATTGCCCGCGCGTGTGATTGAGGAAGACGCACCGGGGTATGGCAAGGCCTTCAAACCCGCCGCTGCCAACCTGCGCGGTGTTACGGCCTGGGTGGAATGCGAGGGCGTGATAAAAGTTGGCGACGCGATCAGGTTACATTTACCCGATCAGCGGGCATGGAACCCGTCGTAAATATGGAGCCGTTCAAAAATTGGTTCAGCCYAGGGATGGCACAGGGAATTGCCACGAATTTGGCCCGTGTTTCGGATCAATTTGATGCAGAGGTTTTCACAAGTGCTGCGTTAAAGGGGCTGGATAAGCTGGAGCTAAAACAGCGATCCGAGCAGTTTTCGTTGGCGATCGAGGCCGCTATGTCKGGGTCGTTTGAAGAAAATGTCTCAGCAATGYTGCGCGCTCTGCACCCGAACAAAACCGCCGGGATTTCGGAAATGCAGACAGATGACACCGGGCTTGCCGGTTGGGCGCTGATGCCAATAACRGCGTATATTGCCCGTAATGGTCTGGACACCCCTGAATTCAGCCTGCGCGCCTTGCGTSAAATGACCATGCGTTCCAGTTCTGAATTYGATGTGCGCCCGTTCCTGCGGGACCATCCGGCGCTGACGTTGAATGTTGTGCAATCGTGGGCACAGGACGAAAATGTCCATGTGCGCCGCCTTGCCAGCGAAGGGTCCCGGYCAAGGTTGCCCTGGGGGATYCGGTTGCATGGGCTGGTTGAAGACCCGTCACCCTTGCTGCCGATACTAACCGCGCTGCGGGATGATCCGTCAGAATATGTTCGCCGTTCCGTCGCCAACAATTTGAATGACATCGCCAAGGATCATCCTGATCTGRTAGCGAAACTTGCACTGGATTGGCTGGTTGATGCCTCGCCCGAACGCAAAAGGCTGGTAAAACATGCCTGTCGAACGCTAATTAAGCAGGGCCAYGCCGGTGCGCTGGCAGCGTTTGGGTTCACGACGCCGGATCTGTTGAAATGCGAGATCTCAGTTGGGGCTGAAGCGGTTAACGTTGGCGATACCATGGATATCACCTTGTCCTTAAGCGCCAGGGGCGGACCGCAGAGGCTATTGATCGATTATGTCATTCATTTCATGCGGGCGAATGGCAAGTTAAGTCCGAAGGTTTTCAAATGGACAGAAATATCCTTGGCCCAAGGCGAAAGCCTTATGCTGAATAAGGCACATAAATATCGTAAGGTAACGACACGCAAAGACTATCCGGGGTTGCAACGGCTCACGGTGCAGATCAACGGGCATGATATGGGCGGGCCAGAGTTTGAACTGTCGCTCTGAGCGGAAAAATCCCCAAAATTKAGAACTTAGCCGGTTCCAGTACTGGAAATGTCGGAATTGCGTCTGTGTATRCAACCGTCTACCGTTACATCAAATGTAGTTGCAAAATTTTTACCCACAGGGGCCCCATGGCACATAAGTCTGACATTGAAATTGCGCGCGCGGCGCGTAAGTTGCCTATTCAGGAAATTGGGGCGAAGATTGGGATTGGCTCGGATGATCTTCTGCCCTACGGGCACGATAAGGCGAAGGTCAGTCAGGAATTTATCAACTCGGTTCAGGGGAACAAGAATGGCAAGCTGATCCTGGTGACGGCGATCACCCCGACCCCTGCAGGTGAGGGCAAGACCACGACGACTGTGGGTCTGGGTGACGGACTGAACCGGATCGGCAAGAATGCAGTGATTTGTATCCGTGAGGCCAGCCTTGGCCCCTGCTTTGGCATGAAGGGCGGCGCTGCCGGGGGTGGTTACGCGCAAGTGGTGCCRATGGAGGACATGAACCTGCATTTCACCGGCGATTTCCACGCCATCACCAGCGCCCATAACTTGCTGAGCGCGATGATTGATAACCATATTTACTGGGGCAATGAACTGGACATTGATTGCCGCCGGATCAGCTGGAAACGGGTGGTAGACATGAACGACCGCGCCCTGCGCCAGATCACGGCGTCTTTGGGCGGCGTGGCGAATGGTTTCCCGCGTGAGGCCGGGTTTGATATCACCGTAGCGTCAGAAGTGATGGCCTGCCTGTGTCTGGCGAATGACCTGAAGGACCTGGAAAAACGACTGGGCGATATCATCGTGGCGCAACGGCGTGACCGCTCACCTATTTATGCCCGCGATCTGAAAGCTGACGGCGCGATGACGGTGCTGCTGAAGGACGCTATGCARCCCAATCTGGTGCAGACCCTGGAAAACAATCCGGCCTTTGTGCATGGCGGTCCGTTCGCCAATATCGCGCATGGCTGTAATTCGGTGATCTCTACCACCACAGCGCTGAAGCTGGCGGATTATGTGGTGACCGAGGCCGGGTTTGGCGCTGATCTGGGCGCTGAAAAGTTTATGAATATCAAATGCCGCAAGGCCGGTTTAGCGCCTGATTGTGTGGTGCTGGTGGCGACTGTGCGGGCGATGAAGATGAACGGCGGCGTTGCGCGCAAAGACCTTGGGCCAGAGAATGTTCAGGCGGTTATTGATGGCTGCCCGAACTTRGGGCGCCACATTGGCAATCTGAARTCTTTYGGSGTGCCGGTTGTGGTGGCGATYAACCAYTTTGTSACYGATASKGACGCMGAAGTTCAGGCGATCMGGGAYTATKCYGAAARCCAGGGYGCCGAGGCAATCCTTTGCAAACATTGGGAAAAGGGCAGTGAAGGCACGCAAGATCTGGCGACCCGCGTGGCCGAGATTGCCGATAGCGGCGCGTCGCAGTTCGCCCCGCTTTATGCCGATGAYCTGCCGCTGATGGGTAAGATTGAGCGCATCGCCAAGTCAATTTACCGGGCTGACGAAGTCATCGCCGACAAGAAAATCCGAGATCAGTTGCGGGCGTGGGAAGAACAGGGCTTTGGCCACCTGCCGGTCTGCATGGCCAAAACGCAGTATTCCTTCAGCAGCGATCCGACCCTGCGCGGCGCCCCAACCGGCCACACCATGCCGATCCGGGAAGTCCGCCTGGCGGCGGGTGCGGGCTTTGTGGTGGTGGTCTGCGGTGAAATCATGACCATGCCCGGCCTGCCATCCAAACCCGCCGCAGAACAAATCAGGCTCAATGATKCCGGTGAAATAGWAGGGTTGTTTTAGGCCAGAACAACAAACTNAAAAAACCTRAGCTTCCCATATAACTAAAACTTGCCCGCAGGAGATATAAATGACCGCTAAAATTATCGACGGAAAAGCCTTTGCGGCCATTGTGCGCGGCAAGGTTGCAGAACATGTCGCCCGCCTGAAAGACGAACACAGTATTACGCCGGGGTTGGCGGTGGTGCTTGTGGGGGAAGATCCCGCAAGTCAGGTTTATGTGCGYTCCAAGGGTAAGCTGACCGTCGAGGTCGGAATGAATTCATATGAGCATAAACTGGACGCTGCAACACCAGAGGATGAGCTGTTAGCGTTAATCCAAAAACTGAATAACGATCCGCAAGTGCATGGAATTTTGGTACAATTACCGCTGCCTGATCATCTAAATGAAGACTTGGTGATCAATTCAATCGATCCGGCCAAGGATGTTGACGGGTTTCATATTTCCAATGTCGGACTGCTGGCGACCGGACAGAAATCAATGGTGCCGTGTACGCCGCTTGGCTGTCTTATGATGTTGCGCGACCATCATGGATCACTTTCAGGTCTGAATGCGRTAGTGGTCGGGCGTTCGAATATCGTTGGAAAACCGATGGCACAATTGTTGTTGCGTGACAGTTGTACRGTGACAATTGCCCATAGCCGCACCAGGGATATTGAAGCGCTTTGTCGGGGTGCTGATATTTTGGTGGCCGCTGTCGGACGCGCTGAAATGATCAACGGTGACTGGGTAAAACCCGGCGCAAGCGTTATTGACGTTGGTATCAACCGGATCGATGCGCCGGAAAAAGGAGAAGGCAAGACCCGACTTGTGGGGGATGTGGATTTTGCCTCTGCTTCGAAAGTTGCCGGGGCCATCACGCCGGTGCCGGGTGGGGTTGGGCCGATGACCATTGCCTGTCTGCTGGCAAATACGGTTACGGCCTGTTGCCGATCCAATGGAATTGCCGAACCGGAAGGGTTAACGGCCTAGGCARGCAGGTACCTGTCAGTCGCAGCTATCTGGATGTGGTTGAACCACAGTTCGGCTAACGCCCCAAAATATCAGGGCGTTAGCTGAGTTATTTGATCTTCAGTGAATAATCGCTTCGTCTTTGACGAACATGTTGGCCCATGCCCGGTCGATCAGTTTTGGCGACATCTGATAGGGGATGCCTTCAAATTCGCAAATTGCGATCATCTGGTCGATCAGGAATACCGGCTGGTAGTTCGCATATACGTTGTCGATGGTTGGGTACTTTTCCTTCATCAGATAGACCAGAGCGGCTTCGTCCAACGGCATTTTTCTATTTTTTGCCATCATCGCAAAGATTTTCAGRTAGTCTTCCTGYTCMGGGCCGTCGATCTTGATTTTAAAGAAAATCCGGCGCAGGGCKGCSKYRTCRAARATSTCRTTYGGGTGRAAGTTGGTKGARAAAATCACCAGSGTGTCAAAYGGSACYTCGAAYTTTTCACCCGATTGCAGGGCCAGAATATCCTTGTTTTCTTCCAGCGGAACGATCCAGCGGTTGATCAGGGCCTGTGGTGGTTCGGCCTGTCGCCCTAAATCGTCCACTATGAAGATGCCGCCGGYCGATTTCATCTGTAGCGGCGCCTGATAGGTGCGCGACGTCGGRTTGTAGACCAGATCRAGCATTTCMAGCGTCAGTTCACCGCCGGTAATAACCGTCGGGCGCTGGCACAATACATAGCGGCGATCATAGCGGTTTGATGTGCGGCGYAGCGAATTAGGGTCGTCGACCAGTTCTTCCGCAATAGTGTGCACARTYGGGTCATACACGGTGATCACCTGACTGGCATATTCGATGGCGCGGGGCACAAAGATGTTGTCGCCCATAGCGTCGCGGATACCGTTGGAAATTGACGATTTACCGTTGCCCGGTGGTCCATACATCAGCACAGAACGACCGGCGGACACAGCCGGGCCCAAATGGTCAAGCAGTTCGTCGGGCAGGATCARGTGGCCCATKGCMCCAAGCAGCATATCGCGGGTGACCTGAATGTTGCGGATYGACTGGCGTTTAACCTGCTCAGCGTAGACCCCCATTGGGATCGGCATSGCRCCGTAATACTCGGATTGCGAAAGYGCGTCGAGYGCGCGGGCYTTACCGGCATCAGACAGYTGATAGCCCATTTCACCGCCAGAACTGGCAAGGATTGTACCGGTGGCTTCGATAAGTTTTTGCTGGCGGACCAGATCCACCAGTTCCTGGGTGACATTCACCGGCAGGCACAGCGCGCGCGAAAGTGCTGTTACCTCGGTGATGTTCTGGCGGAACATGGTTTTCAGCAGGATTTCCCGCATCATCACCATCGAAAGCCCGGTATCTTCCATAGAACGTGGTGCCGCGGGGGCCATGACGGGTGAAACCTGCATATTCATGCGYTAGCCTTTGTTTGCTCGCGGATAWTGTTGTTAAACTACCGCGACGCCGCGAAATTAAGCAACAAAACCACCGAAGGGTTTTTACTTCGCCCACCCCTGCGCTGTACATTCATCAAAAATGACAGGGAACAAGTATGAACAGAGCAAATCCTACCGTTTTGTTTGGCTTTTTTGTGGCGATAATCGCGGCAATGTGTGGTGCGGCGCTGTTAAAGGGCGGTTTCTATCTGGGCAAGCATGAGGGAGATACTTTACACCTGATTCAGAACGTTCTGCGCATGGCGGACGGGCAGTGGCCACATCTGGATTTCATGACACCGATCGGGGCGCTGGCGTTCGCGCCAATAGCGCTGTTTGTCAAACTGGGTTTTGGCATTGGTATGTCGATATTGCTTAGCCAAGCTCTTGTTTCCGTGATGTTATTACCGGCTGTCTGGTGGGTCGCCTATAGCCGGATGCGGGGGATGTTGCCCTACTTATTYGGCCTGATCATCTTCGTATTGATTGCTGCACTGGTTTATGGCGAAGCGCAGCGCAGTGTGTCGATTTCCATGCACTATAACAGGTGGGCATGGGCGGCGGCATTTGTTGCTTCGGCGGCGGCCGTGTTGCCAAGTCGTACAACCGCGCGTCCGGTAGTGGATGGGGTGATTATCGGGCTTTTGATGTTTGCACTGCTGATGACCAAGGTTACCTATTTTGCTGCCTTTGCGATCCCAGTTCTGGCGGGGCTGATATTGCACGGGACCTTCAAGACACTATTCATCACACTGTTAACCGGGATACTGGCGATGGCAGCGCTTAGTATTTTCTCAGGTCTGGAATTCTGGTCCGCTTATCTGGGGGACATTTTGTCCGTGGCGCTGTCAGATGTGCGCCCAAGCCCAAGTGAGCCTTTTGGTGCGGTCGTGGGTGCGCCAGCCTATATCGGGGCCAGYCTGGTTCTGATTGCCGGGGTGATCCTGCTGCGTCAGGCCGGTGCCGGCACGGGCGGCGTGCTRCTGTTAYTACTGACRCCCGCATTTTTCTACGTGACGTTTCAGAATTTTGGTAATGATCCCCAATGGTTACTGCTTCTGGGCGTATTGCTGATTGCGATGCAGCCAGAAATCGGCGTCCGTAACGGGTTCGGTTGGGATATGCGCTCGGCCATTAARATTACGGCAGCGATGGCATTTGCGATGGCGGCGCCGTCGTTCTTTAATCTCGCCTACAGCCCGTTTCGGCATTATAAAATTGATGAAACCGATTATTCGCGGATGTTGCCACGCTCTGTGCAGCATTCCGATATATACGCAACCAACATCAGGATGGCCCGGACAGATACAGAAGTTCCYTTGAATGTAGAGGGGACAGGTCTGGTGGCTTACGCAAAGATTGCGGACCGGGATGAACCCACTGTATATAAAGGWGAAGTCCTGCCGGATTGCGAATTGATGATCGGTCTGCCCGCGTGGTTTGATGTCATCGTTAGTGATCTGGAGGAGGCAGGATTGGCCGACGGCAAGCGCCTGTTTGCGGCTGACCTGTTTTCCAGCCACTGGCTGTTCGGCTCGCTGGAGCCGTTAATAAATGGTGCGCCGTGGTTCTATGGCGGATTGCCGGGAATTGAGAGTGCGGATTATCTGCTGATACCGCTGTGTCCGGTGATACCGGAACTGCGTACGCAGATATTAGCTAGCATTGAAACAGCAGGGCTGGAATTTAATGAGATCCGGCGGACGCCGCTGTATATACTGCTTGAACCTGCAGGTTTGCCCTAGGCCCCGAAAATTGCCCCGGCAATCAGGTAAAACGCCAACGTGCCACCAAGCGCCAATCCCATTGGAAAATCGCGTCTTGTCCAGCTTTCCCAATCTGGGGTTAGGCGTCTGATGGCCGGAATACGTTTGCAAATCTTATGGGTGCTGACCGCTGCCAAAATAGTGGCGGCGAAAAGGTAAAGAAAAAGCTTTAAATCGCCCATTGCAATAAAGGGTGCCGCGACGGCTGCGAATTTAGCGTCCCCTGCGCCAATGGCCCTTATCATGTTCAGAACAAACCCGATYGCCAATACCACAACCAGTTGTAGCAACCGCCAGGGAATTTCTTCAAAGGGCAGGGCGACAAGCCCGATTACCAGAAAGATAACGGCCAGGCTGACCACGGCCTTATTGGGAATTTTCATGAATTTCATGTCGTTCCACGCCACCCATATACAAATGGGAAGCGCGAAGGGCAGGAACCACAACGCAGACCAGACCGTAATCGTCATGATTAGTTGGTCACGTTATTTTCGAGCGCCCGAAGGGAACGTACAGCGGCTTCAAAATACTGCGGGTGCGTATCAATTGCTTCGTTCAACAGACCTTTGCCGGTGACGATATCGCCCTGTTTGATCGCTGCAAGGGCCAGTGAATGCAAAAGCTGCGCGCGCTCAATCTGGGTCATTGGTACAACCGGCAGATCATATTTACGCTGTGCGCCACGGGCCAGRACCAGATTGTTTTTGGCGGTAAACATACCTGCGTTATATTTCAACGCCTCACTGAACAGCTTTTCAGCCTCGGAATAATTTCCGCGTGTCAGGTTGGAATACCCCCAGTTGTTCAGCACACCAGAGGGCTGCGTGGTCAGGCCAAGGGCGGTTTCGTAAAAGCTGTCGGCCTTGTCCCACTCTTCGTTGCCGTCAGCGATCATTGCTTCCAGGCGATAGCGTTTATAGGTCTCATGGGTTGGCGGGATGGCATCAAGCTCGGTYTCTGCCTTTGCCCAGTCACCAGCGCGGATCAGGGCGTCAGCGAAGTTTACCCGATCTTCGTCGTTCGTTTCSGGATGTAACAGAATTTGCGCCCAAACGACCGTTGCGTCCTTTGGTTTTCTCGCCTTTACCAGCGAACTGGCCAGACCGCGCAAAATGTCGATCCGGTCAGGGTTTTCCGCAGCGGTTCTTTGGAAATAGGCCACAGCTTCGTTCGGGTCAGCGGCGGACAACATGATATCGYTCAGATTGCTCTCGTCGATGACATTCACGTTCCCCAGGGCACGTTCAACTTCGGCATCCACAGAAGTCTGTTCACATGCCGAAAGGGTAACTGCGCCTGTAAGGMACAGCGTAACAAATATTGAATGGCGCATTTGCCTGCGTCCTTTTTACTGCTCATATTCCGCTTATTTTTTTACGGTGTCGACAAAAGCTGGTATTCCCCAAGCCCCCGTCGCACCAATGCGAAATTATTATTATCCGGCACAGAATAGGTTGGATTTTCGAGAATTTCGAGTGCTAAGCGTAAATTGTCTCGGATTTCGGCACTTTCGCCACTGTCGAGGCCAAATGCGATACGAAAGACACGCTCTGCCTCGCCAATTTTGYCCTGTTCCATCAAAACCACGCCCAAATTGTTCCAGGCAGCAGCAAATTTTTCGTCTTCCTTGACGGCCCGGCGCAGTAAGGTTTCTGCCTGGCCAAGGCGCCCGAGCTTAAGATTTGCCGATCCAAGGGCTGACAGAACGTCAGCCGTCAGGCCCTGTTGTCCGGCGGCGCGAAGGTAGGATTTCAGCGCCAGTTCATATTCACCGGCTTCCATCAACCTGTGGCCAACAAGCAAACCGTCAATTGATTGCCGGGTTGTATCAAATCCGGTAGGGGCAAAGGGGTTTGTGTCCGYGCGAAAGCCGCCTGCGGGATCGCAAGCGGCTAACAGCCCAAAGGCGATTATGATACCCACCAAATTTTTGTGCATTAACTCAGAAGTTGGCTTCACTCAGTGTTATAGCGATTTCGTATATCGACGGGCCAATCAAAATGATCAGCAACGGCGGCAATGTTAGCATCATTGTCGCAAGTGTCATCTTAGTAGGCAAGGTATTTGCCTTTTCTTCCGCACGTAGGACACGTTTGTCACGCATTTCACTGGCATAGACCCGAAGCGCGTCAGCAATGGAGGTACCAAAGCTGGCTGACTGGATCAGCACCGTGACAAAACTGGATACGTCAGCCACACCGGCGCGTTCCGACATATCGCGCAGAACCTGAATGCGGTCCTTACCGGCTTTCAGTTCGTTGGCAACGGTTTCGTATTCATCTGCAAGGGCAGGGAAGCCGGCGCGGATTTCGTGACTGACACGAACAATGGATTGGTCAAGGGACTGGCCCGCTTCAACGCAGACCAGCATCATGTCAAGCGAATCCGGGAAGCCATTGATGATYTCTTCCTGACGCTTTTGCTGGCGTTTCGTAACCCAGTATTTCGGGGCCATATAACCRATKACRCCSGGKATMAGTATTGTCATCAGGATCGACTGTGTCGTTGGTTCGCCGGTTGAGCTTTTGACAACGGCAAGAACGGCACCGACAACAAGCATACCAATGCCAAGCGCGAATTGCAGGAAGTGGTAGGTGCGAACCGCATTTTTGGTCCGATATCCGGCCTGAATAAGTTTCAGGCGGATGGCAGAATATTCACCTTCATCCTGTGGCTCAAGAAAGCCCGAGTATTTTTCCAGCTTGTCCTTACCGCTACCCTGACGAAGAGTCTGGGTGGTGGTAGYGGCTTTTTCAGGCTGGCGGCGGTTTTTTTTCAGTTTGTCCAGCGGATCGGCACGTTTTTTTAACAATATCGGAAGGGTCAGCAAGATCAGGAACATGCCCAATATGCCAACCGCCAAAAGCGGGCCTAATTCRCCGAGCTGGTCGGTCAGGAGCGTTTTGAAATCTTCTAGCATGTTCTGCTCCTCAGACTTTGATATTCACGAGCGCGCGCATCACGAAGATGTTCACYACGAGGAAGGCAGCTACGACTAAGGCAGCTGGAATAAAGTAAGCCGTGGTTTTCACGTCGTCATAATAATTTGGCTGWATGACGTTGATCGCGACGAGGGCACCCAAGGGGAAGATCGACAGGAACATACCTGACCATTTTGCCTCGGCAGTAATCGCGCGAACCCGGCGGAAAAGCCGGAACCGCGAGCGGATAACCTTGGCCAGACCATCAAGGATTTCTGCCAGGTTACCACCGGATACCTGTTGGATCGTCACCGCAACCGCCAAAAAGCGCATATCCTGCATGTCCAGTCGTTCGGCCATACTTTTCAGGGCTTCGCCGACATCACGACCGTAAGCCGCCTCATCAGAGATAATCCCCATTTCCGACCCTAAAGGATCGGGAACTTCTTTGGAAACAATTGTCAGGGCGGACGAAAACGGGTGACCGACGCGCAACGAGCGCACCATCAGTTCAACCGCTTCGGGCAGTTGTTCTTCCAGCATCCCAAGGCGTTTTTTAGCTTTGTTATTGATCCAGACGAAGACGCCACCGATACCCATTGCAATAGATATGACCACACGAATAATAGGGCTGGCAGTAGTGCCAACTGTCAGGCCGACAAAGGCAACAACACCCAGAACGCCCATCATCATGATCAGCTGTGGCGGGGTAAATGCCATGTTCGCTTTTTCGGCTTTGGTTGCCAATATCGAATAAAGCGGGATTGAACGCGACTTTTTGTGCTGGTCCATTTCCTTGCGGAGCTGCTCTAGCACCTGTTCGCGGCCGGCACCTTTTTCCAGCATCTCCATCCGGCGATTGATCCGGTTGTTAAGGCTGATCGATTTTCCGAAAACCGTCAGGTAGATACCTTCGACAAGTACAATGACCGAGATGAAAATCAGGCCATAAATTAGTGGTTCTGCGCTGATAACCATAGCGAATTATCCTTCAAACGGTTCAAATATGGACGCCGGCAGGTCGTATCCCCACATCCGGAAACGTTCCGAGTAGTGGCTGCGAACACCGGTGGCTGTGAAATGGCCAATGATCTTGTTTTCGGGGGTCAGGCCGACGCGCTGGTAGCGGAAAACTTCCTGCATCGAGATAACTTCACCCTCCATGCCGGTGATTTCAGTGATTGACACCATGCGCCGCGATCCATCCTGCAATCGAGAAACCTGTACGATCAGGTTAACGGCGGAAGAAATCTGCGAGCGCACCGCTTTCAGGGGCATTTCGATGCCCGCCATCGCGATCATATTTTCCAGACGCGAAACGCTGTCACGGGCCGAGTTGGCGTGGATTGTCGTCATCGAACCATCGTGACCGGTGTTCATCGCCTGCAACATGTCGATMACYTCYTCRCCACGGGTTTCRCCSACGATAATCCGGTCCGGGCGCATCCGCAGGGCGTTTTTCAGACAGTCGCGCTGTGAAACGGCACCTTTGCCTTCCACATTTGGCGGGCGGCTTTCCATCCGACCAACATGGGTCTGTTGCAGTTGAAGTTCAGCCGTGTCTTCGATCGTCAGAATACGTTCTGAGTTGTCGATAAACGACGAAAGCGCGTTGAGGGCTGTGGTTTTACCAGAACCGGTACCACCCGAAACAATGATGTTCAGGCGCGTGGACACCGCCGCCTGAAGGTAGGCGGCCATTTCTTCGGAAAAGGCACCAAAGCTGACCAGATCATCAATCGCCAGCTTTTCTTTTTTGAATTTCCGGATCGAAACCAGAGATCCATCCACCGCAATAGGGGGGACCATGGCGTTGAAACGAGAACCATCCGCCAGACGCGCATCGACATATGGGTTACTTTCATCGACGCGCCGGCCAACGGCGGACACGATTTTATCGATAATCCGCAGCAGATGGCGTTCGTCTTTGAAATTGGTGTCAGTTAATTCAAGTTTACCATCACGTTCCACAAATACCTGTTGTGGGCCATTGATCAGAATATCGTTGATGGTGTCGTCTTTCAAAAGCGGTTCAAGCGGGCCAAGACCGGTGACTTCGTCGTAAAGTTCGCGGTTCAGGGCGGCGCGTTCATCCCGGTTCAGAATGATCGCCATGTCTTCCAGAGCTTCACCAGCAATGGCCGATATTTCCGAGCGCAAGTCGGTTTCAGTCGCGGTATCCAGCGCCGAAAGGTTCAGATCATCCAGAAGACGCTTGTGAAGTTCAAGTTTGACTTCGCCAAGGCGTTCCTTGCGCTTTTTTTCCTTATCCATCACAACAACCTGACCCGGAGCCTTTGGGGCAGGTTTACGTTGAACAGCWGTTTTGACTACCGGTTTTGAATCAATAGAAACTTCGGGCCCATTGACCACCTCGACCAGCTTTGGCTTGGTATCGCCTGATTTTTTGTAACGCGAAAACATTTGTTAACCCCTTCGATCAATCCGCGTGAGCGACTGAAAGATTTAGCTCGTGTATGGACACGGCAAGTTTATGAWWTTCTTTRCGMAGCGGAYTTTTKGCCGCNNTKTCWNGCCNATYGGCWGGCCRTKRTCRCMSGCTTSSAYMACCTGCTTKCCRCCRTCRGGCAWYWKKACTTCGATKTYRATWTCSAGGCTTTCTGCCATGCGTTTCACACGGCTTTTACCTGACATATCGGTAAATTTCGGTGAACGATTTAGTATATAGCGCAATTTTTCGAATGGAAGYTCTTCAGCTTTCAGGGCCCGGATCATGCGCAGAGTATTTTGTGCCGAACGCATATCCAGCTCCATCGGAGCGAAATAAACGTGGGCAGCATGCAGCATAACTTCGGTCCACTGAACAACCGTGGAAGGCATTTCAACGACAACGTAGTCGAAATTTGCTATGGCCGTATCGATCAGGCGTTGCACATCTTCCGATGAAATGATGTCGAGCGGCAGCATATCTGCCGGTGCAGTCATGACGTGGAGCTTGTCTTCGTAGGGCAAAAGCGCTTGCATGAAGCTGTCTTTATCCATGCTGGAGGTATCTGACAAAAGATCAAAAACCGCTTCGCGCCGGGCCAGATCAAGATAGGTCGCGACCGAACCGTATTGCAGGTCAAGGTCAATCAGGCAGACCTTTGGCGGGTCTTTTTTGTCGACTGTGGCCAGTTCCCACGCAAGGTTTACCGCAAAAGTCGTCGCGCCGACACCGCCAGCGAGACCATGAACGGCCAACACTACACCGTTGTGGTCGGCGGATGCTTTTTGTGTCGTGTTTGAAGCGTCCGGGGCAACTGGTGCAGGTGCGCGCAGGCGTTCGATTGCATCATGCAATGCGCCATCCGGAAGCGGGTAGGGGACAAATTCCTGTGCGCCCAGTTTCAGCAACTGGTGCAGAGCTATGGGTGAAACATCTTCGGCGATRACAATGACTTTGATATTGTGGTCATTTGCGGTTCTGATCAGGTCAGAAATTACCGCCAGGTTGTTTTCGTCCTGTGGGGTCATCGCAATTGCGACGAATTCCAGGGCTGCCGCGTCTGGCTGACCCATGAAAAGTTTTGCATCCTCAAATGAAAGATCGCCCCAGCTTTCGCCAAGTTCCGTTTCCATATCTTCAATAAGAAGATCAAATTCCTGTACATCCCGACAGATCGTACATGCTACGATCAGCCCCGGGTCTGGCTGCAATGCTACACTGCTCGTCATTGCCTTCGTCCTTCCAATTACCAGCACACTTGGCGGGAAGGACTTGAGTTCAATTATTCGGGTCCCACCGCCGGTGCCGAGTGCGACTCATTAGCGACGCACTGCTCCTTAGTGGGGAATGTGACGATTAATCTGGGCAACATTGGGGCCAAAAAACCGTAATTATTCGGTTTTTTTGGCCAATGGGCAGATTCTCCGGCGATTGTTATCCGCCGCCGGAGTTTTCAAGAGAATTCCTGTCAACGAACGGTCTTTCGGTCGCGCTCTCGACATATTCGCGGAAGATCACTTCTGCATATTTASCGTTAAGCGGGGCAGGGCTCTTTGTAACAAGACCTGACACCTCGGTAACGGTACGGCGATTGCGACGTTCACGGTTTTGCGTCACGATCAATGGCTGTRTTTCACCAAAGGATGAAACAGCTTCCAGACGTGAACGGTTGATACCCTGTGTGGACAGGTAAGATACAACTGCACGCGCGCGACGCAGGCCAAGTCGTTTATTGTAGGCATTTGATCCTACAAGGTCAGTATGACCATAGACGCGAAAGCGTACTTCCGGGAATTGACGGATCCAGTCGGCCTGTTTGCGCAATATTGCCTGTGCATCGGCGTCAAGACGCGCGCTGTCAAACTCGAAATTCACCATAGGGGTGACTTCGCCTGCAAACCGGTTGTTCAAATCAACGACAAAGCTAAGCTCGCCAGTCAACAATTGTGTGTTACGCATTGTTGGATTGCCAAACTGGCCTTCGTCAACGAATGAGCCAGCTTCCTGGGTCCAGCTGTCAAAAACCTGTCCGTCGCCGAAATATTCCTGGCCTTCGCAGGCGGTCAGGGCAAAAATGCTTACTGCCGCCAATACTGTTTTCTTTTGCGCACCCATGTCCATCACTCCATTACGTAGCCATAGGACCCGCTAAAGTCCTGTTTTGCAACTTCACTGGCGGCGCCAGTACGAGGGCGGTTATTCGATGCCGTCCGGCCGAAGAGAAACAGTTCCGCTTCAGTAGGTGGACGAACCCGATCTGTTGGCAGGGCAAAGAAATTACCCCGAATTGGTGAAACCAGATGTGCGGTGACGATTATAACCAGTTCTGTCTGCTCGCGCTGATATTCCGCGCTACGGAACAGTGCGCCAAGGACTGGAATGTCGCCAAGCCATGGAACCTGACTGTTCAGATCTTTGAAGTCGTCTTCAAGAAGACCAGCAATTACAAAGCTTTCACCATCACGCATTTCAATTGTGGTCGAAGTTTCGCGGCGCTTGAAAGCGCTAATCGAAAACCCGCCCGACTGGAAAGTATTTGTTGTATCGATACCGGAAACCGCTGCGGTGATTTGCAGGTTTATAACATCCTGATCAATAACCCGCGGGGTAAAGCTCAGCTCAACACCAAAAGGTTTATAGTCGACCGAAATCCCACCGTCATTGTCTACAACAGGGACGGGGTATTCACCACCAGCAAGAAAACTTGCCGCCTGGCCCGAAAGTGCGGTYAARTTGGGTTCCGACAGAGTGCGAACCATACCTTTGCTTTCAAGGGCTTCGATCGCAATTGCCAGTGTAATATTACCAACCGTTGTGCTGCCGCCAATGAAACCATTAACCAGGCCGTCCGATACTGGAACAGTACCACCTGCTCCGGTGATCAGCGTGTTCAGGATCCCTTGGTTRACAAAATTCCCGCTCCCGGAGGAYGCGAAGTCTGTACCGCCATTACCAAAGCCAATGCCGAAATTACCTTGCAGGGATTTGCTAACTGAACGCTGCATCTCTGCAAAGCGCACCTTCAGCATAACCTGCTGTGTGCCACCTACCGTCATCAGGTTTGAAACCCGGTCAGGTGCGTAGCGGTTCGCTAGGTCCAACGCCCGGTCAAGCCGTTGAATGCTTGAAACGGTGCCAGAAAGTACGATGCCGTCATTGGCAGTGCGCACTTCGATCCGCTCATTTGGCAGGATCTGGCTTAGTCGTTCCTTGAATTCGGCAATGTCAGGGGTGACATGCACCTCTACATTGGTGATCAGGCGCGCATCCGGACCAAGAAGGGTCAGGGTTGTGCGACCAGGGGCCTTACCCAGCACATATARTGTACGATCCGAAAGTGTTGAAATATCCGCRATACCAGGGTTGGCGATGGACACTTCTGCGAAGGGTACATCGGATTCAACCACAACTGCGCGGTTCATTGTTACCTTTAATGAACTGGAAGCGGTGCCTTGCATTACGCGCAAGGGTTCACTTGTTCCCGTTGATACAGTACCAACGCTAAGGGTAAAGCCGAGTAATACGGCTTTCATAAATCTGTCAATTTTCATGTGACCTGCCTCTCCGATCACGCCTCGTTATGGGTCATTTAAATTGCCCATTTGAATTACACCATGCTTGAATCTTGATTTCATTGCAAGAATCAATTGTCTAGAGGGGGTGCTTTATGTGGATAAGTCGCAACACTATCACCAGATGTTGCTGGAAATGCGAAACGGCGGACCAGATTTGGCCCGCCGTTTGCTGATTAGTTTGTTGCAGCGCAGTCGATCGGTGTTTCGATGATTTCCGCGCCGCGCCGGGTTTTGATCGTACAGACCCGATCAATCTGCGCTTCGACRACTTCCYGYTCTTCGATCCCAAGCAGATCCCTGCCGTCAACCTGAACSGARCCTACCGCYTCATTGTCCTCTGCGCCAACCAGCGCCAGTGAAAGTTYACCTGTCGCCTGAGCCTGTGCCAGTGATGCAACCTGAAGTGGTGTTATCTCTACCGTAACGGTTCGTGCAATGGTTGCCTTGTTCCGGTCTTCGTCGGCAAACTGGTCAATGGCCAACAGTTTAACAGAGGTTTCTATCAGTTTGGTGATATTGCTGCCACGGCCGTCATCACTGGCTGAATATCGTTGACCGGTCCAGTAAACATCGACCCGGTCACCGGGGCGAAGAAAGCCGGACACGCCTGATGATACGTCAACTTTAAGCGCAAATGCGCGCATACCTTTGCCCAGTCGCGATGAAACGCCGGCRTCTTCACCGGGGCCGGTCACCTTGATTGCCAGGATTGCTTCGCTTTTTTCCATGGCGCGAATAACGGTACGCAACACATCAGTTCCCTGGGGGAACAATTGTGCTTCTTCGTTGAATACACCCTCAGGCAGGGCGTCTACCGGCCARCGGACGACGCGGACATCTTCCAGGCGCAGGCGTTCACCATATTTTACCGAACGGGTAGAGACGTATACTTCTACCGTTTCCACCATTCTTGAATTTGCTTCGCGCTCAGCTGCAAGCGCGGTTTGGTATTCGCTGATGTAGTCCTTGGCCATAAAGACGGCGAATCCCGCCAGCCCCATGCCCAAAACCAAAACCAGTCCAAATATTAGTCTCATATCTATGCCCTCTCCGAATTGTACCGTCGCCCACCCTGGGCACCAAAACCGGAACGTAATTGTTCATCTGAATTATACGTATTCGCAAATTGCGGCAGAACCTTGAACAAACGTTGTTTGGCAAAAGAATTTAACTTCATTTGAAAACAATCACGTAAGCGGTTGTTCAAACAACAAAAAGCCCGAAGCATTGTCCGGGCCTTTCAAATTCAATTTCTACTGAATGTCAGTAAGTATCAACCGACTGGGCATTCAGGTGTGCTTCCAGCCCGCCGGCCTGGTCAAGTGCGCCATTGCTGACGGTTCCGATAACAACGATGCCGAGGCCAACAATAGCAGCGGTAAGTACAACCCAGTCAACCGTAACGGCACCGGATTCGTCTTTTGTGAAGTGATTAATTAACCGTCTCATGTCTTCCCTCCTTCGTCYGCCGTAGGCCCCATTGGGCGGGGTTTTCGTAGATTTACCCTATAGGTTGAATTGGGCAAAAGAATGTCATTTCAACCTAGAGTTAGGAATTAYCATTTTCCAATGTCGCCCCCAGTGCCGGGGCAAAAAGAAAGGCCGCACCTTAGGAAAGGTACGGCCCTTTTTCGTTTGACTGATCGATTTAGTAAGTAGTGATTGTCTGAGCCGACAGGTTCGAGCTGATYTTGTCWGCCAGGCTGGTTGTACCGCTTGATACGGAAGCCAGAACAGCAATGCCCAGGCCAACGATGGCTGCGGTCAGAACGACCCAGTCAACTGTTACAGCGCCGTCTTCATCGTGAGCAAAGTTCTTTACAAATTTGATAAGTGTCATGTTATTTCTCCAGGTGGATTGTTGACGCATCTGCGTCTAGGGTTTGATACGCAGGATGCGTCTTAGTAAGTAGTGATTGTCTGTGCGGACAGGTTTGAGCTGATCTTGTCAGCCAGGCTGGTTGTGCCGCTGGATACTGATGCGAGAACGGCGATGCCGAGCCCAACGATAGCAGCGGTCAAAACGACCCAGTCAACAGTTACAGCGCCGTCTTCGTCACGCTTAAAGTTTTGCATTATTTTGAACAGTTTCATTTTGTGTCCCTCCGAACTACGTTGCACTCTTCCATTCGACCTTGGCGGATTGGACTGAAACAACTCATTCGCTTCAATCCCCGACTTGGTATGACGCTATAAAGCCGTTTGAATGGGGCAAGAGTTGGGCGTCAGTCAGGTAATTTTGTAAACACATTGCTAACCTATGGCTTTTCCACTTAAGAGATTGATAAATAACAAAACTACGCTTTAAATCGGTGTTTTGATTGATCGCTAAACGGGGACAATCACAGGTGGCTTACAGGTATTCCATTCAATTCTGCGACAGACGCCTAGATTTCGCGTCCGTTTTTTGCGAAAAGTTTTAACAAAAGATCAATGAGGCAGACAAAATCTGCATGATACGGGCAGTTTTTTTGATATTTGTTGCTGGGGCCACGGTTTTCGCGTCCCCGATGTGGGCACAGGATCCCGCACCTTTCCCTGATTTCACGTTCAAAAGGATTAAAATACCCGAACCGGGAAGTACGAATCGGATAAATGTTCAGATTGATCCTGGTGCGCGGATCATTGTTAAGCCGCCAGAAGTACAAGAAAGCCCGTCAGTAACACCGCCGCCACCGGGGAAATACGCCTGGTACTGGGAGCAGGTGTCACCTCAGATGGAAAATACCAGCTCTGGCAGTTTGGAAAATGCAGTTAAGAACCTTAGTCAGGGAAGCGGCGGGCCAAGTGTTGCCGCACCTCGTTTGCAGGATATGCAGAATATCGYGAACCGGTTTGGTAAGGATATYCTGATAGCAACTATCGGTACYCGGATATCGCCAGCTTTCGCACTGGCGGTGATGGGGGTTGAAAGTGGTGGTAAAGTGGACGCCGTCAGTTCTGCCGGGGCCCAGGGGCTGATGCAGCTTATTCCGGCCACCGCCAAGCGGTTCGGGGTCAAGGACAGTACAGACCCGGCAGACAACATCCGTGGTGGCGTCGCTTAYCTTGATTGGCTAATGAAAGAATTCGGTAACGACCCGGTAATGGTATTGGCTGCCTATAACGCAGGAGAGAACGCGGTGAAGCGTAGTGGYGGCGTGCCGGAATACGCAGAAACCCGCGCCTATGTGCCGAAAGTTYTGGCGGCGTGGACCGTGGCAAGGGGGCTGTGTCTGACTCCGCCACAGCTGGTCAGCGACGGATGTGTATTTGCAGTGCAGGA
This sequence comes from Marinosulfonomonas sp., assembly GCA_002732955.1. Taxonomy (GTDB): domain Bacteria; phylum Pseudomonadota; class Alphaproteobacteria; order Rhodobacterales; family Rhodobacteraceae; genus NVTR01. Next base: position 7,596 of record NVTR01000027.1, on the reverse strand, counting down.
GGCACGCATAAATGAGTAAGGCGAAACCGCTGGTATTGGATGTGGATGGCACATTTCTGAAAACGGACATGTTGTTTGAGTGTTTTTGGGCCGGATTGGGCAAAGACCCWTTGGGCACGATTTCTGTCAGTCTGCGTAATTTGACCAACCCGGCCGTGATGAAGCGCAAGTTGGTGGAGATTGCGAATATTCGCACGGATCTTTTGCCGGTGAACCCCGAACTAAAGAAACTGGCCGAGGAAAGCCGTGTAGCGGGGCGGGAAGTTATTCTGGCGTCGGCGTCGGATATTACGTTGGTAAAGCAGCTGGCGGCGGACCACGGTCTGTCTGAGCAGGTTATCGGCTCTGACGGCGAAAAAAACCTGAAGGGTATTCGCAAGGCCGAGGCGCTGGTTGAACGCTACGGTGAAGGCGGATTTGACTATGCCGGGAATGAACGTGTTGACGTACCGATCTGGGATCGGGCGGAAAACGCTCTGATTGTCGGCGAGCATCCTTCTATTCGCCGGGATATGGCGGCCAAGGGTAAGAATGTAACCGAATTTGCCGGCGGCTGGACATGGCGCGATCTGATCCGTGCGTTGCGGCCCCATCAATACGTCAAAAACGTACTGCTATTATTGCCGTTGCTGGCGGCGCATGATTTCTCGCTTAGTACGCTGTTTTTGGTGGTTTTGGGCATGGTGGCATTTTCGGCCGCTGCGTCGGCTATATATATAGTCAACGATTTGCTCGATCTTGAGGCCGACCGTCTGCACGCCACCAAATACCGCCGCCCCTTTGCAAGCGGTGCGGTTCCGATCCGGGTTGGCATGATCACGGGGGTACTGCTTGGGGTGTTTGCCGTTGGTTTTGGGGCAATGCTTGGCTGGACGTTCTTTTTGGTAGTGGTAGCCTATATGGTGCTGTCGCTGGCGTATTCGTTACGGCTGAAGCGGATGCGCTGGATAGATATCGCGACACTGGCATCCCTATATACATTGCGCGTTGTGGCAGGGGCGGCGGCGGGGCAGGTGTTTGTATCCGGATTTATGTTGATATTCATATTTCCGGTTTTCATCACCCTTGGCTGCGTAAAGCGCCTGACAGAACTGACGCTTGCCACAGACGATGAACCGCTGCCGGGGCGTGGTTATGGGCGCCCGGACCGGGGGGACTTGCTGAATATGGCCTGGGTCGGCACCGTYGGCGCACTGGTTGTGTTCTTTCTATATACATTGTCAGCACAGGCGATTGAGCTGTATCCAACCCGCTGGATCCTGTGGGCTGCACTGATCCCGATTGCCATGTGGTTGATGCGAATGCTGCGACTGGGGTATTTTGGCAAGCAGGATTACGACCCGATTGTWTTCGCSATGCGTGACAAGCGCGGCATTGGCCTGTTGCTGATAACCCTGTCGATGATGTTCTACGCTGCTGGGCTGTGGCAGGAATGGTTCGGGCTGGTTGCTGCGCCCTAGACCGATAATTTTTTGAAAATGAATTCCGGGATGTGGGTGATGATCAGCATGATGTAGCGCCAGAAAAACGGTGTGTAGATYGTATTTTTCTTTTTCGCCACGGCTTTCAGGATATCCTCGGCCACCTTTTCGGGCGGGGCGACAAGGAACATGCCTTCAATTCCCCAGGTCATTCCCGTGTCTACAAATCCGGGTTTAACCGTCACCACATGCCCGCCTGAACGGTTCAAACGGTTGCGCAGGCCCGAAAGGTAGGTGTGAAACCCAGCCTTGGCTGAACCATAAACATAGTTGCCAATGCGCCCGCGATCCCCTGCGACCGAGCCGACGCCAACGACAGTGCCGCCACCGCGCGACTCYATTACCGGGGCCAGCATTTGCAAGAACCGGGCCGGGCCGGCGTAATTGTCGATGATTGTGCCATCTATCAGTGATGGATCGGCGTCAATGTCGTCCTGCTCGGGCATCGAGCCAACGAACACAGCAGCGTTGATCATGCCTTCCTGCGCTTCSAGCCGTTTGATGATTGCCGCAAAACCTTCCGGCTTGCGGGCATCAAATTTCACCACTTCCGCCATTCGCGCCCCACGCAACAGACAATCAGCGGCCGTGTGCTTCATGTCGTCCAAGTCACGACCGGCCAGRAAAACAGCGTCACCCTGCTGTGCTAACGCGCGCGCCATAGCGYGYGCCATGGAAGACGTCGCRCCAAGAATTACCCRGGTATTGTTCATGTCGCGGCCCTCAGGTTCAGTCGTCTTACAAGATCTGTTTTCAGCGCACCCTCAGGGTCTGCCTTGTTTACAACGCTTAGCCATTTGCCATGTTCGGGGTACATGTCGCGCACCCGTTCCGGCCCGGCCAGCGCATCCTTGGCAAAATARAGCCGCCCACCTGCATCTGCGGTCATGCGTTCCAGCACACCGATCAGCGCCACGGCGTTACYGCGRTTCGGRAAATCAACCGCCAGCGTATAGCCGTCCATCGGAAAMGACAGATAACCAGCGCGCCCCGGCCCCATGCGTTTTACTACGGCCAGCGGTGAAGCAAGGCCGGAATTTGCAATCATTTCCAGCATGTCGCGCAGGGCCGGGGCCTGATCGACGGGWACGACRCATTGAAACTGRTGAAARCCGCGTTTGCCATAAAGCCGGTTCCAGTTGTGRATTTTATCCAGCGGAAAAAACGGCGCCGAGATTGGCTTGACCGTTGTGCGCCCACCCTCGGGTACGCGGCGGAAATAGGCGGCGTTGAACATGCGCACAATCGGGGYGGATAGTGCCCAGTGCGGCGCGTTAAACGGAACTTCGCGCGATTTGCCCGATGTCGGGGATACGCCTGAGGTAATTTCACCCTCTTCCAGAATGCCGCGGCCCAGATGTTCACCCTTGGCGGTGGCGTCAATCCAGCCGACGTTATAATCGGCTTGTGAGCCGTCCAGTACGCTTAGAAATTCTTCCCAGCCGTCGATCCGGCGTTCGGTCAGCACCATCATGTCACCTTTGCAAGGCAGCATCTGGATTTTGGCGCTGGCAATAATCCCGGTCTGGCCGATGCCGCCAACYGTGGCGCGAAACARCTCGRCGTTTCGCGCAAGGGTYGCAGTTTTCTTTTTGCCGTTCTGGATCAGCGTTATTTCGGTAACGTGTTGGCCGAAAGAACCAACAACATGGTGGTTCTTGCCATGCACATCGTTGGCGATACAGCCGCCAATGGTGGCAAATCCGGTGCCGGGCATAACCGGTGGTATCCAGCCCTTGGCGGCAAAAGCGCGGCCCAGATCGCCGATTTGTACGCCTGCCTCAACCTCAACCACGCCGCTTTCATCGTCAAAACCGATAATCCGGTCAAGCCGGGTCATATCTATTGCGCGGCCGTTATCGTTCAGGGCGGCGTCACCATAGGAACGACGCTGCCCTATTGCCGGGGCAGGGCTATCGCCGCTCAGGGCAATCAGCGCGCTCAGTCGTTCCGGGCGCGCCATTTCAGCCGTGGCCCGCAACGCGCGCCCCCAGCCAGCATATTCAGTTGTTTTCCAGCGCATGTGCGGCCTTTTTTGAGTATCGTTCAGCGACGGGGAATACGATCAGCCCGATTGATATGGCAAACCAGAGCGTCGTAATGCGGATAATTGCAGTAGCCGCCAGACTAATATGTAATGGCACACCTTCCAGCGTCAAAAGTGCGACCAGTGCAGCGTCGGTCCCCCCTACACCCCCCGGTGCGCCCGTTAAACCACCAACCATGACGGAGAACACGAAAATACCGGCGGCTGTGGCCAGGCTGATATCCGATCCCATCCAGCCCAGAACAAGGTAAAACGCATAGGCTTCGGCAAACCAGCCAACCGTTCCAAGCACAATTGTGAGSCCCAAAAATTTTGGATCGGAAAAATTGTTTARTGCTCTTGCAGAGGTCCGCGCRCGGGCAAATAGCCTTGGCCAGCGCCGAGCCAGACGATATCCAGTGTCTATAATCCCCARGAGCAAACGCGGGCGCGTAACSACAAAGGCCCCGATCAAAGCAAGTATGGAAACTGGCACCGCACCTATCAAAGTAGTGTTCGACAGTGCTGCCGCTATTCCCAGAATTACGGCCATTGACGAAAGGTCAGAGGCCCGGTCAATCAATACGAGCGGTGCAGACTTTTCGAATGAGCGGCCGGTTTCTCGCCTTATCCAGCGCATACGTACCAGTTCCCCGACACGTCCGGGTGTAGCAATCAATGCAAATCCACCAAGAAAGTGACGAACGTCCTGCCAAAACCCGGTACCAATCTTCAGGCGGCGGGTAAATATATGCCAGCGAAATGCACGAATGCCGTAGTTTATCAGGCTGAACCCCAGAAGTGCAGCGATATGTACCCAGCTTAGCTTGGAAATCTGAGCAAGTGTTTCTTCCCATCCTGTAGCCGCGGCGAGTCCCAACAAGCCGAAAGTGGCCGCGACAAACAGACCGGCAAGCAGGGCAAAATCGCGCCAGCGCCGGCCGGTGTCGCTGCTTTTGCGGATGGTTATATTTGGATTCGTGCTGCTCATTGTCATTGTTCGTCTGCTAGCGACAGAATTAGGCGATAATATGAAGCTGTTTCCATATTGATAACAGTACGAGGAAAAAAGGCCCAGATGTACCCGACAGATCAGCGGGGCGGTGTTTCTTACCCGGAACCTAAACCAGTTTGGCGTCTGTCGCTGCTTCCAGCTTTGCCCGCGTGACACCGGGGGCCAGTTCAGCCACGTGCAGGCCTTTATGGGTTACATCCATTACCCCGAGATTGGTAATGATCCGATCCACCACGCCCGCACCGGTAAGCGGTAGGGTACATCGGTGTAATATTTTGGATTCGCCATGTTTATTTGTATGGTCCATGACCACCACCACGCGACCAACACCGGCGACCAGATCCATCGCCCCGCCCATACCTTTGACCAGTTTCCCCGGTATCATCCAGTTCGCCAGATCGCCGTTCTCAGCCACTTCCATCGCCCCAAGGATTGCCATCGCAATCTTGCCACCCCGGATCATGCCAAAGCTGGCCGCGCTGTCAAAATACGCGGTCTGCGGCAGTTCGGTGATGGTTTGCTTGCCTGCGTTGATCAGATCTGCGTCAATTTCGGCCTCAAGCGGGAAGGGGCCCATGCCCAGCATACCGTTTTCCGATTGCAGCGTGACGTTCACACCCTCGGGAATGAAGTTTGACACCAGCGTTGGAATGCCGATGCCGAGGTTAACATACATGCCGTCTTCCAGCTCAAGTGCGGCGCGGGCGGCCATTTGGTTGCGGTCCCAAGGCATGGTCTAACCCTCCCTCACTGTGCGTTGTTCAATTCGTTTTTCGTGCGCGCCCTGAATGACCCGGTGAACATAGATACCCGGTACATGGATCATATCAGGGTCAAGGCTGCCGGTYGGGACAATTTCTTCGACTTCGGCCACACAATGGCGACCACACATCGCCGCGGGYGGGTTGAAATTGCGCGCAGTTTTGCGAAACACCAGATTGCCGGTCTCATCCGCCTTCCAAGCCTTAACAATCGACAGATCGGCGACAATGGCGCGTTCCAGGATGTAGGTTTCGCCGTCGAAATYTTTGTGCTCTTTACCCTCGGCAATCACCGTACCAACGCCGGTTTTCGTATAAAAACCGGGGATACCGCAGCCGCCGGCACGCATCCGTTCAGCCAGCGTGCCTTGCGGGTTGAACTCCAGCTCCAGTTCCCCCGACAGGTATTGGCGCATGAATTCTGCGTTTTCGCCGACGTAAGAGCTGATCATTTTTTTGACCTGCYTGGTCTGCAACAGGATGCCGATGCCAAAATCATCAACGCCCGCGTTGTTGGACGCAAATGTCAGATTTTTGGTGCCGGCRTCTTTGATTGCCTGCAACAGCAACTCCGGGATGCCACACAGGCCAAATCCACCGGCGGCGATGAACATGCCGTCATGTAGCAAACCGTCCAGTGCCCGGGCGGGCGTTTCAAAGACTTTTTGCATCGGGCGGCTCCTTTAAAACATCTTGGGATGTTTTGAACTTGCCTTTGGGCAAAGTCAATCGCTGCACCGCAGCAAGGGGAGGCCCGTCAGGACTTTTTCTTCGCTGCTGGTTTTTTCTTTGCGGCGGGCTTCTTTTTGGCGGCTGGTTTTTTCTTTGCCGTCGCTTTTTTGCGCCCACCCTTCTTGGCGGCCCGCTCAGCGATCAACAAAACTGCCATATCCATCGTCACGTCGCCCGGTTCAGTGCCTTTGGGGATCGTCGCGTTGATCTTTTCCCATTTCACGTAGGGGCCGTATTTGCCGTCCATGACATTCACCGGGCCACCGCTATCGGGGTGTTCGCCCAGTTCATGCAGCGGTTTCGCCGCCGCGCGACCCGCGCCACGTGTGGCCAGTTTCTTGGCCAGTTCTTCGACCGCGCGGTTCATGCCGATGGTGAAAACGTCGTCCACATCACCGATATTCGCATAAAGCCGCCCGTGTTTCACATATGGCCCATAGCGCCCGATGCTGGCCTCAACCATTTCACCGTCTTCCGGGTGCGGGCCGATTTCGCGGGGCAGGGACAGCAACATCAGTGCTTTTTCAAGATCGATGCCTGCCACATCCCAGCCTTTCGGGATACTGGCGCGGGGTGGTTTCGGGGCCTCTTCGGTTGGCTCACCGCGCTGCACATAGGGGCCAAAACGCCCGGTGCGCAGGGAAATTTCATCACCCTGATCCTGACCAAGGACACGGTCCCCAACCACATCGCCATCTTCACCGGTTGGTGCAGTAAGGGGGCGGGTGAAACGACATTCGGGGTAATTTGAACAGCCAATAAACGCGCCACCGGAACGTGCGGTTTTCAGACCCAGACGACCTTCGCCGCATTTCTTGCAGACCCGCGGGTCGGTGCCATCTTCATTGGGCGGGAATACATGGGGTTCCAGCACTTCGTCGATTTTATCCAGAACTTCGCGGATACGCAGCTCAGAGGTTTCGTTGATGGCGGCGGTAAAATCTGTCCAGAACCGGGCCAGCACATTCTTATAGTCACGGTTGCCTGCCGACACATCGTCCAGTTCTTCTTCCAGATTGGCGGTGAATTCATAGCCGACATATTTGCGGAAATAATTCAGCAGGAAGATCGTGACCAGACGCCCCTTATCCTCGGGGATCAGGCGGTTTTTTTCCTTACGCACATAGTCGCGGTCCTGAATGGTGGTAACCACCGACGCATAGGTAGACGGGCGGCCAATGCCCAGTTCTTCCATGCGTTTGACCAGCGTCGCCTCAGTATAGCGCGGCGGAGGTTGGGTGAAATGCTGCTCGGGCGTGATTGTACCCTTGTCGGCTGGTTCACCCTCCATCACCTGTGGCAGGCGCTTGTCGTCGTCATCCACCACGGCGTCATCGCGGCCCTCTTCATAGACCCGCAGGAAGCCGTCGAATTTCACAACCTGACCGGTGGCGCGCAGTTCAACCTGGCCGTCAGCGCTGGCGATGTCCACGGTTGTGCGCTCCATCCGGGCGGCTTCCATCTGGCTGGCGATGGTACGTTTCCAGATCAGATCATAAAGTTTGCGCTGGTCGGCATCGAGGATTTTGAGGTCTTCAGCGGAACGTGCTAGTTCCGTCGGGCGGATACATTCGTGGGCTT
>NVTR01000026.1 GCA_002732955.1 Marinosulfonomonas sp. | reverse complement strand
ATGGATCGTCTGGTGACAGGCGAGGCCGAGATTGAAGAAATCGACATGCTGCTGGATGTAAGCAAGCAGGTTGAAGGGGATACAATCTGCGCCCTTGGCGACGCGGCGGCCTGGCCAATCCAGGGACTGATCCGGCATTTCCGGGGTGAGATTGAAGACCGGATCAAGGCCAAACAGACTGGTCGGGTGAGTGCAGTGGCGGCGGAGTAGGCGATATGCGGTGTAAAGATTGCGTGAAATGGACCTCGACATCGGTATCAAATGAGCCGGGGTGCATTGGAATGAATTTGGGGAAGTGTGGTTTGTTTTCTAAGCCGAATGGACTAAAGGGTTCGCGTAACCCAAGGGAGCAATGGCCAATTTTGATGGACCAGAATTCTTGCGATGATTTTTGTGCGAAGTAGACATGGTGTTAGTACATAAATCCCACCACCTCGCCGAACTAAACATTGGCCGCCTCACCGCTCCTACCGACGACCCGCGCATTGCCGAATTCATGAGTGCGCTTGATAAAATCAACACACTTGGCAAGCGGATGCCGGGATTTGTCTGGATGATGGAAGGCTCGGGTGAACCCGGAACCGGCAACACTGAAAACGCCATTGGTGACGATCCGCTGCATGTGACTAACCTGACCGTCTGGGAAGATGTTGCAAGCCTTGAGCAATTCGTCTGGAATACTGTGCACCAGCAATTTTATGAACGCCGCCATGAGTGGTTTGAGGTGAAAGTCACCATGGATTTCGTTATGTGGTGGGTGCCAAAGGGCCACAAACCGACCCAAAAAGAGGCTCTGGAACGACTGGATTATATGCGCGAAAACGGGGACAGCGACCACGCKTTTGGCTGGTCCTATCTGAAGGACGCAAAGCTCTGGCAGCAGAAAAGCTGCGCTCAGGCGGCGGCGGAATAACCCCATGGCTATGCTCCGTCATATATTGGATAGCTTCCTTAGTCTGGTCGCCGCAATCCTGGCCGCGGCGATAGCGTTTCTGCCCGCCTGGTACGCCCATATGGCCATAGATTCCGGATTGGCATCGCGGTGGATTTACCTTGCCATCGCAGGGCTRATTTTTGTTGGTTGCGTAGTAAGTTTCGCCTTTCTGCGCAAAGCTAAGGACGGGGTWTCCCCGTTCAGAGAACGGAGACGYAGATGAWATCCATYCGYCATTTTCTGRCAGCGGGGTTGGTWATAATCGCCGCACCCGCCYTCGCTCAGGTCGATGAATTGCCCGCTTACGCCTATGACATGGTCGCCGAGGTGACGATGGCGACAACTGCTGACACGACMTGCGAYAATATCAAGGCGCGAYCCAAAAAGGTGCAGGAWYATRTTGTAGCACTTTATGGCAGGCTGGCAGCGGATGGCATATCAGCAAACGATGCGGCCCAGCATTTTCAAGGCGAATTCGCGCAAGAGCAATTTGCAACGCGAGAGGTTGCGCTAAGAGAAAGACATGGGGTGTCGTTGGAAGGAGCAGAGGCGCTTTGCACTGCGATCCGCGCCGAAGCGAAGGCGAACGCAACGTTAAAAGGACTGATGCGAATACGCTGACAGAACGCAGAGCCGTTCACAAAACTGTTCATGGGCTTATATAGCGGCGATATGATACTAGCTTTGATCAATAAGAAGGCCCGACTCGGATGATCYGGCCCGAAAAACGAAAAGAGGCGACAGTTTGCCTTGAATTGCTGGGCGTAAAAGGGCCGACGTTATTGGCCTTTGACTTTGGCTGGTCGTGTGTCATCACACATCCAGTGGAGATACGCATATGAAGAGTACAACCGTTTCACCCCCGTTAAAATTACAGATATTGGTTTTGGGCCTTAGCCTGGCCCTGATGRTATCCACCCTGGGTGGGCCGTTGCGCGCCTTACCGTCGCTGGCGGATGATCAACATATTACGAAATCACTTATGTCTGCCGGGGTTGGCGACGCCATCCGCAAAAACTGCCCTTCAATTTCTGCGCGGATTTTTGTGGTGTTGCGCAAAGTGAACGAACTGGAGAGGTACGCGAAAAAACTTGGCTATAGCGAAGCAGAAATCAAAGGCTTCATTTCGTCAAAACCGGAACGCAAGCGCATTCAGGAACTGGTGCGGGACTATATGCTTGAAAATGGCGTTGTGGAAGGCAAGAAAGAGACATATTGCTCACTRGGACGCACCGAAATTGCCAAGGGTTCGCTGATCGGCCAGCTGATATGGTCGTGGAGATGATGCGGGCAACATAATTGGCGCATAAGCAGGATAACGGGTGAAGAAATGTCAGACCTGAAAAAWATCATMATCGACGGGCAAGAGATCGAAGTCGATGGCGCAATGACACTGATCCAGGCTTGCGAAATTGCGGGCGTCGAAGTCCCCCGGTTCTGTTACCACGAGCGCCTGAGCATCGCCGGCAACTGCCGGATGTGTCTGGTAGAGGTCGTCGGTGGCCCGCCAAAACCCGCCGCATCTTGCGCCATGCAGGTGCGCGATCTGCGCCCCGGCCCGGAAGGTCAGCCGCCTGTAGTAAAAACCAATTCCCCCATGGTCAAAAAAGCCCGTGAAGGCGTGATGGAATTTCTGCTGATCAATCACCCGTTGGATTGCCCGATTTGTGATCAGGGCGGCGAATGTGATTTGCAGGATCAGGCGATGGCTTACGGCGTGGATTTCTCTCGCTATCGGGAAGCAAAACGTGCCACCGAAGATCTTGATCTTGGCCCGCTGATCGAAACCCACATGACCCGGTGTATTTCCTGCACCCGGTGCGTGCGGTTTACGTCCGAAGTTGCCGGGATCATCGTGATGGGCCAGACCGGACGCGGTGAAGACGCCGAGATTACCAGCTATCTGGGGGCGGGCCTGAACAGCAACCTTCAGGGCAATATCATTGATCTCTGCCCGGTTGGCGCGCTGGTCAGCAAACCCTACGCCTTTACCGCACGTCCATGGGAGCTGTCAAAAACCGAAACCATTGATGTGATGGACGCCCTTGGCAGCAATATCCGCGTAGACACCAAAGGGCGTGAAGTCATGCGCATTCTGCCGCGTAACCATGATGGCGTGAATGAAGAATGGATTTCCGACAAGGCGCGCTTTGTCTGGGACGGGCTGCGCCGCCAACGTCTGGACACGCCCTACATCCGTAAGAATGGCAAATTGGTTAAAGCTGGCTGGGACGAAGCCCTATCTGCCGCTGCCGCTGCCATGAAGGGCAAGAAAGTTGCCGGCCTGATCGGGGATCTTGTACCGGTTGAAGCCGCGTTTGCGTTAAAGCAACTCATTGAGGAGCAGGGCGGCAGTGTTGAGTGTCGTACAGATAATGCCAAGCTACCTGCCGGAAACCGCTCGGCTTACGTTGGCACCGCGACTATCGAAGATATCGACAACGCTCAGATGATCCAGTTGATCGGCACCAATCCGGCTGTCGAGGCGCCGGTCCTGAACGCCCGCATCCGCAAAGCCTGGACCAAGGGCTGCAATGTCGGACTGGTAGGTGAAGCCGTTGATCTGACCTACGATTACCATCATGTCGGCACCGATCGAGCAGCACTTACCGGCCTGCTCGAACACAAGTTCGGTCCAGTTCTGGAGATGAATTCGATCGTCATCATCGGGCAAGGCGCATTGCAGGAAGCCGACGGTGAAGCCGTTCTGGCGCAGGCAATGAAACTGGCCGAGCTGACCAAATCRAARTTYATGGTRTTGCACACCGCCGCTGCGCGTGTTGGTGCAATGGACATTGGTGCGACAACAAAAGGCGGCATGAAARCYGCSYTGAAAGAYGCYGAARYRGTCTAYAACCTAGGTGCTGACGAAGTGGAAATCGCWGACGGTGCATTTGTGATTTATCAGGGCAGCCACGGGGATCGCGGCGCGCACCGCGCTGATGTGATCCTGCCGGGTGCGGCTTACACCGAAGAAAATGCCCTGTTTGTCAACACCGAAGGGCGTCCGCAATTGGCGCTGCGCGCCGGGTTCGCGCCGGGCGAGGCCAAGGAAAACTGGGCCATCCTGCGCGCGCTAAGTGCAGAACTGGATGCGACTCTGCCTTACGATTCTCTGGCGACACTGCGCACCGCTTTGATTGAAGCCGTACCGCATCTGGCGAATATAGATCAGGTTCCTGAAAACAACTGGTCCGCGTTAAAAATCCGTAAACCTGGTAAAGCTACGTTCCGCAACGCGGTAACTGACTTCTACCTGACCAACCCAATTGCCCGTGCTTCAGCCTTAATGGGCGAACTTTCTGCAAATGAAAAAACACGRRCCGGGGCCCAGATCGCGGCGCAATAAATGGCACCCGGATACGCATTTGCGGCAGTGGCCACGTTTGTCAGCTTATTGCTGACGGGTTGTGGGCTTCCAGCCGTGACCCGTGACGCCGATTTTACACCTGTTTACAATGGGATAGAGAAAAATCTATTGGACGTTGATCTGGTAAACTTGCAGGTATCAATGACCGGTGCGCGGGACGAAAGTGACGTGACCGCATATGCCGAATGCGCCATCGCCCAATACGCCCTGAAACGGGGTTACGGATTTGCGCGACATGTGCGGACAAATATGGCTTTTGAGGCTGGTGTTTGGCGAGCAGATGCGGTTTACACGATCTCGCCAACACTGCCTCAGGGGTTACGCACTTTAGACGCCGAAGTCACCGTGCAAAACTGTGAAGCAGAAGGCATACCGACGGTCTGAGGGCATGAGACATAATGGCTGAGTTTTTAACAACACCTTTCGGCATTTTCGTTCTGATACTGGCGCAAAGCCTGCTGGTTGTTGGCTTCGTGATGATCTCACTGTTGTTTCTGGTATATGGTGACCGCAAAATCTGGGCCGCAGTTCAGATGCGTCGTGGCCCTAACGTGGTGGGGGCTTACGGCATCCTGCAATCCGTCGCCGATGCGCTGAAATATGTGGTCAAAGAGATTATTATCCCGGCCGGTGCCGACAAACCCGTATTCATCCTCGCGCCCTTGGTTTCGTTCGTGCTAGCCATYATCGCCTGGGCGGTGATCCCGTTCAACGACACTTGGGTGCTGGCCGAACTGAATGTKGCRATCCTTTAYGTKTTYGCCGTGTCTTCACTGGAAGTCTACGGCGTGATCATGGGCGGCTGGGCGTCGAATTCGAAATACCCGTTCCTTGGCGCGCTGCGTTCAGCTTCGCAGATGATATCCTATGAGGTTTCAATTGGCCTGATCATCATCGGTGTTATCCTGACCACCGGGTCAATGAATTTCGGCGAYATCGTGCGCGCGCAGGAYGGYGATCTGGGYCTGCTGAACTGGTACTGGCTGCCRCANTTTCCSRWKRKKNATCCTGTTTTTCATCWSSGCMYTGGCTGAAACCAACCGCCCGCCGTTCGATCTGCCAGAAGCAGAAAGCGAACTGGTCGCCGGTTATCAGGTTGAATACTCCGCCACCATGTTCCTGCTCTATATGGCCGGTGAATATATCTCGATCTTCCTGATGTGCGCCCTGACGTCGCTGTTGTTCTTTGGCGGCTGGCTGTCACCCATTCCGGGCCTGCCCGACGGGGTGTTGTGGATGATCGGCAAAATGGCGTTTTTCTTCTTTATCTTCGCGATGGTGAAAGCCATCACACCACGCTACCGCTATGATCAGTTGATGCGGATCGGCTGGAAAGTGTTCCTGCCATTATCCTTAGCATGGGTCGTTCTGGTAGCATTCTTTGCGCAATATGGATTGTTTGGCGGCACATACGCGCGCTGGGCGATAGGGGGCTGACAATATGGCATTTGACTACGTTCGCGCCACAAAATATTTTCTGCTGTTTGATGTCCTCAAAGGTTTTCAACTGGGGCTAAAATACTTCGTCGCCCCCAAAGCCACCATAAATTACCCGCACGAAAAAGGCCCGCTTTCCCCGCGTTTTCGTGGCGAACATGTGCTGCGCCGCTACCCAAACGGTGAAGAACGCTGCATTGCCTGCAAGCTGTGCGAAGCCATCTGCCCGGCGCAAGCCATCACCATCGATGCCGAGCCCCGCGAAGACGGATCCCGGCGCACAACGCGCTATGACATTGACATGACCAAGTGCATCTATTGCGGTTTCTGTCAGGAAGCATGCCCGGTGGACGCCATCGTTGAAGGCCCGAATTTCGAATACGCCACCGAAACCCGCGAAGAGCTGTTCTACGACAAAGAAAAACTGCTGGCCAACGGTGACAGATGGGAAGCCGAGATTGCCCGCAACCTGGAACTGGACGCACCGTACCGATGAGTAACGATTTCACCAAACTCTTTGAACAAATGATGGAGCAGGGCCAGAAAATGGTCGCTGATTTCAACCCTGAACTGGAAAAATTCCAGGCCAAGGGCTTTGAAAACATGATGCCCACCATGCCCAAGGAAATGATGGACATGTTCTGGGGCAAATCGATGAACCCCGACGGGCTGGATGCCAAAACCCGGCTGTTGGCAATGCTCGCCGGTATGACCGTGCAGGGCGCGCCAGTTGAACCGATGTTCAAATCCACCGTGTCCCACGCGCTGGAAGCCGGGGCATCTGAACAGGAAATCGCCGAGGTTATCACCCAGATGTCCGTTCTTGGTGGCCTGCCCGCCATGACCCGCGCACTGGAATTCGCGCAATCCGTTTTCGCTGATGATGATAAGGAGACCAGCGCATGAGCGTGGCCGACTTCGCCTTTTATCTGTTYGCMATCAYSKKTGTTNSCGKCGGGNWTSATGRYKRTKWYSWSCMRSAAYCCSGTKCAYTCGGTGYTGTGGCTGATMYTGRCMTTCWTMWMTTCGGCCGGRYTGTTYSTGCTGCTBGGSGCKGAATTYGTCGCCATGCTGCTGGTCATCGTTTACGTCGGCGCGGTTGCGGTGCTGTTCATGTTYGTGACCATGATGCTGGACATTGATTTTTCCGAACTGCGCGGCGAAATGGCGAAATACCTGCCCGTTGGCCTGCTGATCGGCGTCGTGATCCTGATGCAACTAAGCATCGCCCTTGGCGCCTGGCAGTTCTCGGATGACGCACTGGCCCTGCGCGGCGCTGTCACCCCTGATATGGCAGAGGTCCACAACACCGCCGCCCTTGGCCGGCTGATCTACGGCGARTATATCCTGCTGTTCCAACTGGCCGGGTTGATCCTGTTGGTGGCAATGATCGGCGCAATYGTTCTGACCATGCGCCACCGCACCGGCATCAAACGCCAGARCGTGATGGCSCARATGCACCGCGACCCGGCSAARGCGATGGARCTGATCGAYGTGAAACCGGGGCAGGGGTTGTGAACAACCTGTTCAGCCTCCTACCTTTAGCGATGCTGATATCGCTGCTGGTGGTCGCCGTTCAGAGGCGGCGCGAAAAGAAGAAAAGATTTGAGGACAAAAATGGTCGGACTTGAACATTACCTGACAGTRGCCGCCGCCCTATTTGTGATCGGTATCTTCGGGCTTTTCCTGAACCGCAAGAACGTCATCATYYTGYTGATGTCGATTGAGCTGATGCTGCTGGCCGTCAACATCAATCTGGTGGCRTTTTCCAGCTACCTAGGGGATCTGGTCGGGCAGGTGTTCACCATGTTCGTGCTGACCGTCGCCGCCGCCGAGGCTGCGATTGGCCTGGCGATCCTTGTTTGTTTCTTCCGTAACCGCGGCACCATCGACGTTGAAGACGTYAATGTGATGAAGGGCTAAGTAATGCTAACCACGATACTCTTTGCCCCTCTGATTGGCGCGCTGATTGCTGGCTTTGGCTGGCGCATCATCGGTGAAAACGCCGCGCAATGGCTGACCACCGGCCTGTTGTTCCTGTCGGCGCTGCTTAGTTGGGTGGTATTCATTACATTCGACGGCACCACCGAGCACATCCAGATCATGCGCTGGATCGAAAGTGGCTCACTTTCCACCAGTTGGGGCATTCGTCTGGACAGGGTGACTGCGGTCATGTTGATCGTTGTGACCACGGTTTCAAGTCTCGTGCACATGTATTCGTTTGGCTACATGGCGCATGACGAAAACTTTGGCGAAAAAGCCCATTACCGCGCCCGGTTCTTTGCGTATCTGTCGTTTTTCACCTTCGCCATGCTGATGCTGGTAACGGCGGATAATCTGGTTCAGATGTTCTTTGGCTGGGAAGGTGTGGGCGTCGCATCCTACCTGTTGATCGGGTTCTACTACAAAAAGCCAAGCGCCAACGCCGCGGCAATAAAGGCCTTTGTGGTCAACCGGGTCGGTGATTTCGGCTTTGCTTTGGGCATATTCGGGCTGTTCTATCTGGTGGATAGTATCAAGCTGGATGATGTTTTTGCCGCCGCCCCACGTCTGGCCGAAACMGAACTGCGGTTCCTGTGGAGAGACTGGAAYGCCGCCAACCTGCTGGCGTTTCTGTTGTTCATCGGCGCCATGGGTAAATCAGCACAACTGTTTCTGCACACATGGCTGCCCGACGCGATGGAAGGYCCAACACCCGTGTCCGCCCTGATCCACGCCGCAACCATGGTAACAGCGGGCGTGTTTCTGGTGGTGCGMATGTCACCGCTGTTCGAATTCGCGCCCGAGGCCAAGATGTTCGTTGTGGTTATCGGYGCCTCAACTGCGTTTTTCGCGGCTACTGTGGGCCTTGTRCAAAACGACATMAAACGSGTCATYGCYTATTCCACCTGTTCRCAACTTGGCTACATGTTTGTAGCCGCCGGCGTCGGSGTCTAYTCGGTCGCCTTGTTCCACCTGCTGACACATGCGTTTTTCAAGGCGATGTTGTTCCTTGGGGCCGGTTCGGTGATCAATTCGATGCACCACGAACAGGACATGCGCAACTACGGCAACCTGCGYAAGAAAATCCCCTATACRTTTGCGGCGATGATGGTCGGAACACTTGCAATCACCGGCGTCGGCATCCCGCTGACCACCATCGGATTCGCGGGCTTCCTGTCGAAAGACGCAATCATCGAAAGCGCGTTTGCCAGCGGTTCCGGCTATGCCTTCTGGCTGCTGGTCGTCGCTGCGATGTTCACCAGTTTTTACAGCTGGCGGCTGATGTTCATGACATTTTATGGCGAGCAAAAAGGTGACAAGCATACCCACGAAAATGCCAAAGACAGCCCGCTTTCCATGCTTATCCCGCTCGGTGTCCTTGGTGTCGGCGCGATTTTTGCCGGTATGGTCTGGTTGAACCCGTTCTTCGGCGACGAAGAAAAAATGTTTGATTTCTTTGGTATGCCCACCCACGAAGCTGCACTTGCTGAGACAGAAACAAGTAACGAGACAAACGCGTCCGAAACCAACAACCAAGAAGAAACCCAAGCTGCCCCAACCGAAGACGCGGTTGAAACCGCAGGTGCGGGCGAACATGGCGTCGTTTCTGGTGTGGCGCCGCAAGGTGCGCTCTTTATGTCCGACGGTCTGGAAGTGCTGGTAAAAGCGCATGAAGCCCCRAACTGGGTCAARGTTTCRCCGTTTATCGCCATGGTCATCGGCTTTTTCACTGCTTGGATGTTCTATATCAAGCACCCCGACTGGCCCGGGCGTCTGGCTGCATCACAACGCCCGTTATACCTGTTCCTGCTGAACAAATGGTACTTTGATGAACTATACGAAGTGGCCATCATCCGCCCCGCCAAGTGGCTTGGTAACTTCCTGTGGAAGCAGGGCGACGGCAAAGTAATCGACGGCACCCTGAACGGTATCGCCATGGGCATTGTTCCATTCCTGACCCGGYTCGCTGGACGCGCACAGTCTGGCTATTTGTTCCACTACGCATTCGCGATGGTTATCGGCATCCTGATCCTGCTGACGATGATGACACTTGGCGGGGGGGCGAACTAATGGAAAACCTGCTTTCCATCATCACCTTCATGCCGCTGGTGGCCGCCGCGATCCTCGCGTTTTTYCTGCGCGGCGATGATGAGGCGGCGCAAAGAAACGCCAAATGGCTGGCGCTGATTGCGACTTCGGCCACGTTCCTTGTCTCGCTGTTTGTGCTGATCCAGTTCAACCCGAACGATCCCGGGTTCCAGTTCGTCGAGGAGGCCGACTGGCTATTGGGCATGAAATACAAGATGGGAGTCGACGGCATTTCGGTGCTGTTTGTCATGCTCACCACCTTCCTGATGCCGCTGACTATCGCGGCGTGCTGGGGCGTCAAGACCCGCGTCAAGGAATACATGATTGCGTTCCTGCTGCTGGAAACCCTGATGCTTGGCGTGTTCATGGCGCTGGACCTGATCCTGTTTTACCTGTTCTTCGAAGCAGGCCTGATACCGATGTTCCTGATCATCGGCATCTGGGGCGGYAAGGAACGCATATACGCGGCGTTCAAGTTCTTCCTCTACACYTTCCTCGGCTCAGTCCTGATGCTGGTCGCCATGGTCGCAATGTTCGTTGATGCGGGTACCACCGATATTCCCACTTTGCTGAACCATGAATTCAGTTCTTCCGCGATCACGGTGCTTGGTTTTCAGGTGGTGGGTGGCTTGCAAACCATGTTGTTCATTGCATTTTTCGCCAGTTTTGCGGTGAAATTGCCGATGTGGCCGGTGCACACCTGGCTGCCGGATGCCCACGTGCAGGCGCCAACCGCCGGGTCGGTGGTGCTGGCTGCGATCCTGTTGAAATTGGGTGGCTACGGTTTCTTGCGGTTCAGCTTGCCGATGTTCCCGGTTGGCTCGGATCTGCTGGCGACAACGGTGCTGTGGCTCAGTGCCATCGCCATTGTCTATACGTCACTGGTGGCTCTGGCGCAGTCAGACATGAAAAAGCTGATCGCCTATTCGTCAGTTGCCCATATGGGTTACGTGACCATGGGGATTTTTTCCGCCAACCAGCAAGGGTTGGACGGAGCGATATTCCAGATGATCAGCCACGGCTTTATATCCGGCGCGCTGTTCCTGTGTGTCGGCGTGATTTACGACCGGATGCACACCCGAGAAATTGACGCCTACGGTGGTCTGGTAAACCGAATGCCCAGCTACGCACTGATCTTCATGTTCTTCACCATGGCCAATGTCGGCCTGCCGGGGACATCTGGTTTTGTCGGCGAATTCCTGATCCTGGTSGGKATATTCCAGGTYAACACCTGGGTSGCCGCMGTYGCTACAACCGGGGTGATCCTGTCAGCGGCCTATGCGCTTTGGCTATACCGGCGCGTCGTCATGGGCGACCTGATCAAGGAAAGCCTGAGGTCGATCACCGACATGACCACCCGCGAAAAGGCAATATTCGCGCCACTGGTGGCGATGACCCTGCTTTTGGGGGTCTACCCGGCGCTGGTCACCGACATCATCGGCCCGTCGGTTGAAGCCCTGCTTATTGACTACCACGCTGCACTGCCCGCCGAGGCGGCCATGCAAACTGAACATAATTAGGATTAGCAAGATATGACATCAGCTGATTTCTCAACCGTTCTGCCCGAGGTAATCCTTGCGGTTTACGCAATGGCAGCCCTGCTTGTTGGCGTTTACGGCAGCAAAGACAAATCCGCCCCGACCATAACCTGGGCGACAGCGGCCGTGATGACCGGTCTTGCCGCATGGATCGGGATGAACGGCGAAGGCACGACATCAGCCTTCAACGGCATGTATGTCGATGATGCGTTCGGCCGCTTTGCCAAAGTCACGATCCTGTTGGCGGCGGCGGCTGTATTGCTGATGGCCGAAAGCTATCTAAGCAAACGTGATCAGCTACGCTTTGAATTCCCGCTGCTGGTGGCACTGGCGACGGTTGGCATGATGATGATGGTGTCGGCGGGTGATCTGATGTCGCTCTATATGGGTCTGGAACTGCAATCGCTGTCACTTTATGTGATCGCATCGATGCGCCGTGACAGTGTGAAATCCACCGAGGCCGGCCTGAAATACTTCGTCCTCGGCGCGCTGTCATCCGGCTTACTGCTTTACGGCGCGTCGCTAACATATGGTTTTGCCGGAACCACCCTGTTCAGCGGCATCATTCAAACCGCAACGGCTGGCGACGTGTCCCTTGGGCTGTTGTTCGGCCTCATCTTCATGATCACCGGCCTCGCCTTCAAAGTTTCGGCTGTCCCGTTCCACATGTGGACCCCGGACGTATACGAGGGCTCACCCACTCCGGTTACCGCCTTTTTCGCCACTGCGCCCAAGGTGGCGGCGATGGCAATGTTTGCGCGGGTGCTGTTTGATGCCTTTGGTGGTATCACCGGCGACTGGGGGCAGGTCGTGGCGCTACTATCCGTCGCGTCGATGTTCCTTGGCGCAATTGCTGCCATCGGCCAGCGTAATATTAAACGCCTGATGGCCTATTCCTCGATCTCGCATATGGGCTTCGCACTGATGGGTCTGGCCGCCGGAACGGTCGGCGGCGTGCAAGCGATGCTGATCTACATGGCGATCTAYGTGACCATGAACATCGGCACYTTCGCGTTTATCCTGTCGATGGAGCGTGACGGCCAGCCGATCACCGACATCGGTAGTCTGAACATGCTGTCAAAATCTGCTCCGCTTAAAGCACTGGCAATGCTGGTGCTGCTGTTTTCGCTGGCCGGAGTTCCGCCACTGGTTGGGTTCTTCGGTAAGTTCTATGTGCTGAAAGCCGCCGTAGACGCCAACCTGGCATGGCTCGCGGTGGCCGGTGTGGTCGCCTCGGTAATTGGCGCGTTTTATTATCTGCGGCTGGTTTTCTACATGTATTTTGGCGAAGAAAATGACGGCATTGATAGCGCTATGGCCCCAACCCACTGGGTATTCCTGATGGCCTCGGCCCTGATCATGGTTGTTGGCGTGATCAACCTGTTTGGCATCGAAAGCATAGCCGCCGCCGCTGCGGACGCCCTTGTCAACTGACCCAACTGACTGGGTGGGCTGGCCCACGGGTGTAACCCGGCGTGTGCTGGACGAAATCGACAGCACCAACGCCGAAGCCGCCCGAATTGCCCCCACCTTAGCCGGACCCGAATGGATATTGGCCTTGCGCCAAACTGCCGGCAGGGGGCGRCGGGGCAGGGCCTGGGTTGATCCGGTCGGAAACTTTGCCGCAACCTATGTGATGCGTCCAACTGAGCCCGCTGATCAGGTGGCACTGCGTTCCTTTGTGGCGGCACTGGCGCTATTTGATGCAATCGTATCTGCCACCGGCAAACCGGCAGGCCTGTCGCTGAAATGGCCCAATGATGTACTGCTGAACGGTGGCAAAGTCGCCGGTATTCTGCTGGAAAGCATTGGCTCGGGCAAAAGCGTAGAACACCTTTCAATCGGCATTGGCGTTAACCTGTGCAATGCGCCAGAGGCYGGCACGGTTGAACCGCAAGCCCTGCGTCCGGTCAGCCTGGCCAAYGAGACCGGCATCAACATCGCGCCAATTGAATTCCTGTCGCTACTGGCCCCGGCCTTCGCCAAATGGGAGTCTCAGTTCACTACTTACGGCTTTGCCCCGATCCGCGAAGCATGGTTGGCCCGCGCCGCGCGTCTTGGCGAAGTCATCACCGCCCGTACTGGCGCTGAAGAAATTACCGGAACCTTTGAAACCATTGATCAAAGCGGCAATCTTGTCCTATCGACAGCCAAAGGCCGACGGGCTATCCCTGCGGCGGACATATTCTTTTGAAGGGTCTGTAACATGCTCTTGTGCATCGACACCGGCAACACCAACACTGTGTTTTCCATCTGGGACGGTGAAAAATTCCTGTCCACATGGCGGACCAGCACCGAATGGCAGCGCACGGCGGACCAGTATTTTGTCTGGCTTTCAACCCTGATGAAAGCCGAAGACCTGCATGTGAAGATCAACAAGGTGATCATTTCCTCAACCGTGCCGCGTGTGGTATTCAACTTGCGCCTGCTGTGTGACCGGTATTTTGGCTGCCGCCCCTACGTTGTCGGAAAACCCGACTGCCTGCTGCCCACAAACCCTCGTGTCGACGAAGGCACCATCGTCGGTCCCGATCGGCTGGTTAATGCTGCCGGCGCCTATGACCGCCATGGCGGCGATCTGATCGTGGTGGATTTTGGCACCGCCACCACCTTTGACGTGGTTGCCCATGATGGCGCTTACGTTGGCGGGGCAATTGCGCCCGGTGTTAACCTCAGCCTTGAGGCCCTGCACCACGCCGCCGCCGCCCTGCCGCATGTGGACATCTCCAAACCCCAGGCGGTGATCGGTACCAATACCGTACATTGTATGCAGTCGGGTGTGTTCTGGGGCTATATTGGCCTGGTGCGCGAAATTTGCGCCCGAATCAAAGCTGAATACGACCAGCCAATGAAGATCATCGGAACCGGCGGATTGGCACCCCTGTTTGAGCAAGCAGTGACCCTGTTTGATGAAACCGAAGACGATCTGACCATGCACGGCCTGACCGTTATCTACCAGTATAATAAGGATAATTCCTGAACATGAGCAGTGAACGCTTGATCTACCTTCCCCTCGGTGGCGCGGGGGAGATCGGAATGAATTGTTACGTCTATGGCTACGGTGCACCGGGCAAGGAACGCTATATCATCGTCGATCTTGGCGTCGCTTTCCCCGACATGGAYGGCACCCCCGGTGTTGACCTGATCCTGCCAGATATTSMATGGATCGAARAACGCGCCGAYCGGCTGGAYGCRATWTTCATMACCCACGCCCACGAAGACCACATYGGYGCGCTTGGCCACCTCTGGTCACGCTTACGCGYWCCMGTYTACRCCCGSGCTTTCACCGCYCACCTGGCMMGGATGAAATTCGAAGAACATGGGTTGGATATTGCAAACATCAATACCGTCTCGGCTTACCCCGAAAATGTAACGGCTGGGCCGTTCACCGTCAGTTTTGCCCCGGTGGCCCATTCAATCCCCGAAAGCTCGGCCCTGATCATCGATTCGCCAGATGGGCGCATTGTCCACACCGGCGATTTCAAACTCGACGAAACCCCTGGCGTTGGCGAAGCCCATGATCCCAAACTCTGGGCCGAGATTGCCAAGCCCGGCGTAAAAGTATTGGTTTGCGATTCCACCAACGTGTTTTCCCATGATCCGGGGCGATCTGAGGCAAGTGTAGGCCCGGCTATCGTTGATCTGGTAAAAGACGCCAAAGGCATGGTGGTGGCCACCACGTTTGCCTCCAACATCGCCCGCGTAAAAACACTGGCCGATGCCGGTCACAAAGCAGGTCGCTCAATCGTGCTGCTGGGGCGCGCGATGCGCAAAATGATTTCCGCCGGGGTCGAAGTTGGAATACTTACTGATTTCCCCAAAACCATCAGTTCCGAAGACGCCCAGAACGTGCCGCGTGAAAACCTGATGATCCTGGCGACCGGATCACAGGGCGAACGCCGCGCCGCCACTGCGCAACTGTCGCGCGGCAAATATCTGGGCCTGAGCCTGAAAGAAGGCGATTTGTTCCTGTTTTCCTCCAAAACTATCCCCGGCAACGAAAAATCCGTGTCGCGTATCGTCAACGCATTTTCCGAAATGGGCGTCGATGTGGTTGATGACAGCATGGGGGCGTACCACGTTTCCGGTCACGCAAACCGGCCAGATTTGCAAGTCATGCACAAATTAACCGCGCCGCAATTCCTGATCCCGATGCACGGCGAACACCGCCACCTGCGTGAACACGCTAAACTGGGTGAAGCAGGCGGAGTATCCAGCATCATCGCGCCAAACGGCGTCATGGTGAACCTGTCCGGTAATGCGCCGAAGATTGCTGAATATGTTGAAACCGGACGGACCTATCTGGATGGCTCGGTGCAGATTGGWGCGCTGGATGGTGTCGTGCGGGATCGTATTCGCATGGCGCTGAACGGCCATGTGATGGTGACRCTGATTATTGAAAACAATGAACCCCTTGGTGACGCGTGGTGTGAGGTCAAAGGCCTGCCCGAAAACGGGCGCTCGCGCGCGCCACTGGTCGAAGTGCTGGAAGAGGACATAACCCAATTCCTGATGCGCGCCGACAAGAAGACATTAAAAGACGATAATAAACTGGATGAAGCGATCCGGCGTATCGTGCGTAAAGTTGCCAAGGATGAAATCGGCAAAAAACCAGAAGTCAGCGTCGTCGTCAGCCGTCTGGCCGGCTAGGGCTAACGGAAAAACCCCAGCCTTCTTCTTTTCATAAATACTTGCCTCGCGCAGCGAAACCGCCCGAAGGGCTAAAAGAAATGCGCCGTCAGGCGCGCATTTAGACTTTCCAAAAAAACCGACCTAATCAGTGCTGCGATCCACAAAGCTCTTTGCGAGAAAACTCGGCATATGGTCACCCATGCCGACAACTTTATTGTTGTCCCGGCCCCCATGACCGACGCGCTCACGTTGCGGTTTTGGTTTTTTTGCAGCGGTTTCTTCGGGTTTGGCCGCRGGTGCAGCAACAACCGTTTCYGCCTTAGCAACCGGTGCTTCCTTGACTGTTTTACTACTGGTTCGGGTACGTTTCGGTTTATCTGCCGGCTTTGCCTCAGGCGCTGCCTGTGGTTTGCCAGCATTCAAAGGGTTCTCAAGGCGCGGGATTTCTTTGCCGGACAGGTGTTCCACCGCGGCCAGATTTTTCTCATCACGACCCTCGCAGATCATGATTGCCTTGCCATCACGCCCGGCGCGCCCTGTTCGGCCAATGCGGTGGACATAATCCTCGGCGTGGCCGGGGACATCATAGTTGAAGACATGGCTGACGCTTGGAACGTCCAGCCCACGGGCGGCCACATCTGAGGCCACCAGAATACGCAAGCTGCCTTCACGAAAGCCGTCCAGCGTACGGGTGCGCTGCGACTGGTCCAGATCACCGTGAATGGGTGAGGCATCAAAGCCATGCTTTTTCAACGACTTGGAAACGATATCAACGTCAGTTTTACGATTGCAAAAGACGATGGCATTGGTCAGCTTATCGCCTTCCGCCGATATCAAAGCCCGCAGCAGATCGCGTTTTTCAGTCGCTGCACGGTCGCGGCGCGATGTTTTCAGCATCACCACGCCCTGGCTGATATTATCCCCAACCGTGGCCTGACGCGCAACTTCAATGCGGGCCGGGTTGGACAGGAACGTATTGGTGATCCGCTCAATTTCCGGCGCCATGGTGGCCGAGAAAAACAGGGTCTGACGGGTGAAAGGGGTCTTGCTAAAGATTTCCTCGATATCCGGGATGAACCCCATATCCAGCATCCGGTCGGCTTCGTCCACCACCATGATCTGCACGCCGGTCAGCAGCAGCTTGCCACGGCTGAAATGGTCCAGCAGACGCCCCGGTGTGGCGATCAGAACGTCAACGCCCCGGTCAATCAGCTTGTCCTGTTCATTGAATGATACGCCGCCGATTAGCAGCGCCTTGGTCAGCTTTACATATTTGGAATATGTGTCAAAGTTTTCGGCCACCTGCGCCGCCAGTTCCCGTGTCGGGCACAGGACCAATGAACGCGGCATCCGGGCGCGCGCACGACCCCGGGCCAGCATGGTGATCATCGGCAGGGTGAAGCAGGCAGTCTTACCGGTGCCGGTCTGGGCAATGCCCAAAACGTCACGCCCCTCTAAGGCAGGCGGAATACCGAGGGCCTGTATGGGCGTGGGGGTTTCGTAACCGGCGTCTTCGACGGCTTTCAGCACCTTGGGTGCCAGTTTCAGGTCAGAGAATTTTGTCATTAAGGTCCGTATCTTACGGACACGTCATGGCCCGCTGCGTCTGATGAAGCTGGGCCCGTATGGCCGATTTTGCTTCAGAATGTGGTGTGGCTATAGAATATATAGGGCGGGGTCAACGCGACTTCAAATTTTGCGGCCAATAGCCGCTGTTTAATTGGCATTGTTTCGATTTTGGGGTCAATAACGCCTTAATTAGCGAGGTTTGCCTGGGATTGGATGGTGATCCGGGACAATCAGACCATCATTTCCTTTGTCGCCGACAGTTTCAGCTCGGGGTAATCCCGCTCTACCCGGTCAATATCCCATTGCAGACGTGTGAGATAAACCAGATCGCCATCGTTATCATTGCTCATATGGCCTTTGTTCTGATTGGCGAAACTTTCCACAGCGTCTTTGGGCCCGGTGATCCAGCGCGCGCTGGTGAACTGGCTGGGTTCAAACCGCACCGGCAGGGAATATTCGATCTCTATCCGGCTGGCCAACACTTCGAACTGCAACGCTCCGACCACTCCGACAATAAAGCCAGAACCAATCATCGGTTTGAACACTTTGGCCGCACCTTCTTCGGCAAACTGCATCAGCGCTTTTTCCAGATGTTTGGATTTCATCGGATCGCCCGCACGCACGGTTTGAAGCAACTCTGGCGCAAACGAAGGGATACCGGTGACGCGCAGGTTTTCGCCCTCGCTCAGGGTGTCACCAATACGCAGTTGCCCGTGGTTCGGGATACCAATGATGTCCCCGGCCCAGGCTTCTTCGGCCAGTTCCCGGTCACTGGCCAGAAACAACACCGGGCTGGAAATTGTCATCTGTTTCTTGCTGCGGACATGGGTCAGCTTCATACCGCGTTTGAAATGGCCCGAGGCCAGCCGCACGAAAGCCACCCGGTCGCGGTGTTTTGGGTCCATATTGGCCTGCACCTTGAAAACAAAGCCCGTTACCTTGGTTTCTTCGGGTGAAATCTGGCGCGGCTCGGCTGATTGCGGTTGTGGCACCGGGCCATAGTCGGCAATGCCGTTCATCAGTTCCTGCACGCCGAACGAATTGATCGCCGAGCCAAACCAGATCGGTGTCATTGTGCCATCCAGTAAGGCCTGGCGGTCAAGGGCGGGCAGCAACCCCCGCGCCATCTCAACCTCTTCGCGCAGTTTTTCAAGCAAATCCGCGGGGATGTGTTCGGCCAGTTTCGGATCATCCAGACCCTCAATCGCCACACTTTCCGCCACCTTGTTTCGGTCCGCCCGGTCCATGATCTCCAGCCGGTCGCGCAGCAAATCATAACAGCCGATAAAATCGCGGCCCACACCAATCGGCCAACTTGCCGGTGCCACATCGATCGCCAGGTTTTCCTGAATTTCGTCAATGATTTCAAATACGTCCCGGCTTTCACGGTCCATCTTGTTACAGAAGGTCAGGATCGGCAGATCACGCAGGCGGCAGACTTCGAACAGTTTCTGGGTCTGGCTTTCAATGCCCTTGGCCCCATCAATCACCATCACCGCCGCATCTACAGCCGTCAATGTGCGATAAGTATCCTCGGAAAAATCTGAGTGACCCGGCGTATCCACCAGATTGAAACGATATTCACCATAATCAAACGACATCGCCGACGCTGACACCGAAATCCCGCGTTCCTGCTCCATCTTCATATAGTCTGATCGTGTACGTCGGCTTTCACCTTTGGCCCGCACCTGCCCAGCCATCTGGATCGCGCCGCCATAAAGCAAAAACTTTTCGGTCAGCGTGGTTTTGCCAGCATCCGGGTGGCTGATAATTGCAAACGTGCGTCGCCGGGCGATTTCCGGCGGCAGGTCAGGGGTATTGTCGTTTCGATCTAACATGGCGCGGGATATAGGGCAGGGTACTGTCCGGCGCAATTGGCAAGATACTGACATATAGGTTAATCGGATTTTCAGGCATATGTGTGCCAACTGGCAGAATGACACGCTGGCACGTATTTTCATTCAATACTCGGCTGCCCTGGTTAGCTATTTCGCTTGGGGTATTGGTGTCCTGTGGATCTGGTGGCGGCAATGTCGGACCACCGCCAACCACGCCTTCTACAAGCTATGCAGGATTTGGGGCCCAGGCGGTGGTATTGCACAACGCCTGGGATACCATCGCCTTTAGCGACCCCGGTACGTTGCCRGCCAGTGGCTCGGCKGCTTACGCRGGTGTTATGCAGCTAACGCTGGAAACCGGGGCAGGTGCGTTGAAGATGGACGGGGCGATGTCGTTAACCAGCAATTTTTCAAGCAATAGCCTGTCAGGAACAGTGGGCAATTTTGTGGATCAGAATGAAAGTTCCTATAGYGGYAAYCTGGCAATCACGGGCGGCGTTYTGAACCGGGCGGCAAATACCGGGCTCGAATACACCTACAGCGCAATCATCAATGGATCACTAAGCGGAAATGCAGAGGTTTTTGGAATATCCGGCGATCTGTCCGGCGATTTTCGCGGCCTGAATTATGGGGCAATTTCCGGCGTTGTGGCAGGGTCGGCAAYCAGCAGTTTTGGCACTGGCTACATGTTTGGCGATTTTATCGCTCAGCAGTAGCAGGATTTTGTTATCTGGCCGGTAAACTAGGCAATATCTCGCCAGTGGGAGCGCCGCAAAGCTAGTGCCTATAATTCGCCGCCGAGCGGCCCTATTATCGTCATTCATCGCAYTAATCCTTAGTTTTGGGGCCGATTGGTTCYAATCTAAACCACTCGAGAAATCTGCCCCTTCAGGCGAAAGAGATGAGAAGCAATATGCAAACTCCTAAAAAATTCATGGCGATAGCAGGGATTGCCATTGTAGGCCTTTCCGCATGTGAAAGCTCACCCTGTGATTTATCCGYGTCWGCTAGTCAATCAGCCGCCGCGGATCAGTTGCTAACCTGTGTTGGCACGTTGAATCCAACACCGGTTGCGCAGATGCCAACCAGCGGCACCGCGACATATAACGGCTTTGTCTCCGGGCAGTTCGCCCCGACGGCAGCAACAACTGACAATCTTATTGGCGACGCTGTCTTGACTGCAGATTTTAGCGGGCTGGGATCAGTAAATGGCACTCTGAGCAATTTTAATTCGACCGCTCAGGGAAATCTGACAGGTACACTTGCCCTGACAAGCGGTGCGATCGTTGGAAACCTGGTCAACGTTAGCATTAATGGAACACTAACCGGGAGTTCAAATTCAGTTGCATTTGCAACTTCGGGTGGCGGTGGATTTTTAGGCGGCAACGCCGACGGATTYCTGGCGGGTACTACCGGCAGCGCGATCACGGGCGCCTTTACCGACCCATCTGCCGCGCTGACAATCTTCGTACTCCAATAGTATAAAACCCCGTTGCCAGCGGGCATGATTTGTACCATTCTAAACCTGAAAAATTGAATTCAGGTGGAAAGATATGGACCTAGGTATAGCAGGCAAAAGCGCCATAATTTGTGCATCCTCAAAAGGCTTGGGGCTGGGCTGCGCCCGCGCATTGGCCGCGGAAGGTGTAAACATTACCATGAACGCCCGCGGAGCAGATGCTCTGGAAGCTGCAGCCGCTGAAATTCGCGCCGATTTCGGGGTTGCCGTCATGACGGCAGCCGCAGATATTTCTACAGATGAGGGACGTCGCGCTGTTTTGGCCATCGCAGGTGAGGTCGATATACTGGTGAACAATGCCGGTGGCCCGCCACCGGGTATGTGGTCTGACTGGTCGCGGGATGATTTCATCAAAGCGTTAGATGCCAACATGCTGGCGCCGATTGCGATGATCCAGGGTGTCGTGCCGGGGATGATGTCACGCGGCTGGGGGCGGGTGGTCAACATCACCAGCCAATCGGTTAAATCCCCTATTGCCGTCCTTGGCCTGTCAAATACAGCGCGCGCTGGCTTGACCGGCTTTGTCGCCGGTACATCGCGTCAGGTCGCGCCCAAAGGGGTGACCATCAATAACCTTCTCCCCGGTATTCACGCGACCGATCGGGCCGCTTCACTGGATGGCGCTGTCGTAAAGTCAGAAGGTATCACAATGGAAGAAGCCCGCACGCAACGTCAGGCAACCATCCCGGCAAGGCGTTATGGCAGCCCTGACGAATTCGGCGCTACCTGTGCATTTCTGTGCTCGCAACACGCTGGTTTCATTGTCGGTCAGAACATTCTTCTCGATGGTGGCGCGGTGAACGCGACACTTTAGGTGACTTGCGACAGTGGCAATCGCCTGCTATCTCGCAAAAGCCCGATAGTTTTAATCGGGTAATGCGAAGATGAGGCAGGCGATGAATGCCCAGRCTCCAAGGTTAGAGGCCAAAAACATCAGCCGCCGGTTCGGTGGCCGGGCGGTGGTGGACCAGCTTTCCTTGCAGATCATGCCAGGGCAGGTCACCTGCCTGCTTGGTCCTTCGGGTTGCGGAAAATCCACCACGTTGCGCATTATTGCCGGGGTTGAGCGACAGGACGAAGGTGAAATTCTGGTGGACGGGCGGGTGATTTCCGGCCCGTCGTTTGATACGCCCCCCGAATCTCGTTCAATTGGCTTAATGTTCCAGGACTTTGCCCTGTTCCCGCATCTGTCGGTGGCCAAAAATATAGCTTTCGGGCTTAAGGGCAGGGCAAACTCAAATCGAAACCGGGTTATGGAGCTGCTTGATCGGGTAAATCTGTCATCCTTGGTTGATGCTTATCCGCATCAGTTGTCTGGTGGTGAACAACAACGGGTCGCTCTGGCACGGGCTATAGCACCCAAGCCGGATATCATGCTGATGGATGAGCCATTTTCCGGGTTGGATGAGCGCCTGAAAGATGACATCCGCGATGCCACACTGAAAATTTTGAAAGACGAAGGCACAGCCGTTCTTTTGGTGACCCATGAGCCCGCCGAAGCGATGCGTATGGCGGATGAGATTGCACTGATGCGCGATGGACGAATTGTACAACGCGGGGCGCCGTACAATATTTTCAACGCGCCAGTTGACAAGGAAGCTGCGGCATTTTTTAGTGATATCAATGTGATAGAAGGCGAAGTTAAAGGTGCATTGGTTAGAACAGTGTTTGGTGAATTTCTGGCGCCGGGGTATCCGGACGGTAGCCGAATTCAAATCGTTATCCGCCCGCAGCATCTGCGAATTGATTTTGATCGTTCCGGCGCCGGCCCGAATTCGACGCCGCAGGATGGTGTGCCCGCGCGCGGCGTCGTGGTGCGTGCACGATTTATGGGGCGCGAAAGTCTGGTTGAATTTCAAATGGATTATGACGGTTCAATGCTAAAAGCGACCGTACCGTCGGTTTTTCTGCCCAAACCCGGAACCGCACTGTGGCTGATGATCCGGCGCGAGCGCTGTTTTGTGTTTCYTTACAAGGGYTAACGTGGCTTTATTCACCAAATTCATAGCTGTCYGCATTTCCGGTGCTGCTTTCCCCCAGCACCATGACAGTTAATTCTTCGACCCGGTCCACCCTGATTTCCCTGAGCGTTTCATTTCGGTTGCACCAAAGCGTACAGGTCCATATCCGMCCCCAATAATCCAGTTGTCTTGGTTCAACCATGCTTTCAAAAATGCTGCCATCCAGTTCCCGGTAGATCAGCTTCAGACTTTGTCTATTTCGAATAGCTGCGCGGATAATCGGTATGTGGTGGATGCCGGCCGTTGTGTCAGCAAATGGGTAAATCGCCAGCCCCCAGACGGTGTTTTCAGGCAACTGGCCCTCGGGCAGGGCGGCTTCGATCTTGGCCGCCAGCGAACGCGCGGTGGATTGCAGGTCTGGATCGTCCGCCTCGGTCATGACCGCCAGCCCAAGGTGCAGGGTTTCAAGCTCCGCCAGTGTCAGGTTCAGCGGTGGCAGGGTGACGGGCGCGGTCATTTGATATCCCGATCCCCGTTCGCCCYGCACCGGYACACCAGAGAGCATCAATGTATCCATGTCACGGTAAAGAGTTCGCTGTGATACCCCCAATTGTTTTGCCAGATCCTGAGCGCGGTGCAATGCGCCATCGCGCAGCAAACCGATCAGTTCGATCAGGCGGTCTTTACGGCCCAGTCGTGTCAATCGCTGAGGTGATTCGTTCATTTATCCAGAATACCTACTGACARAAACATGTCAGTAGTAAAATTTGGTGCGCAAAGCCCGCTTGTTCCCTGAGCAGATATGCGATATTTTATGCGTGGCGGCTTTTGGCCCTTTCAGAACCGGCCAAGACCCCATAGATACCTTTAGTGAATTTTCGAAGGGTAGCCAACTGGCTGCCAAAGACAAGGAAGAGTTCCCATGCTCAATAATATCGGCCTTCCAGGCCTTCTTTTAATCGCAGTTGTTGTACTGGTCCTGTTTGGGCGCGGTAAAATTTCGTCCCTGATGGGTGAAGTTGGCAAAGGCATCACCTCGTTCAAGAAGGGCGTTGACGACGGCAAAAAAGAGATCGAAGAAACGGTCGAAGCKGCCCGTGATAYTACCCCCGAAACAGACAAGGACAAGGATGAGGTCTGAGGACCTGTCCGAACGGGGTTGATAAACTATGTTTGATATCGGCTGGACCGAACTTATGGTTATTGGTGTCGTCGCWTTGATTGTGGTCGGCCCGAAAGACCTGCCCGGAATGTTTCGTACTTTGGGTCGCTTTACGGCCAAAGCTAAAAAAATGGCCCGTGAATTTACCCGCGCGATGGAAGATGCCGCAGACGAATCCGGTGTCGGTGATTTGGCGAAAGACCTGAAGGGCATGACTTCGGCGAAAAACTTAGGCCTGGATACATTAAAGGATGCCGCSACMAATTTTGAGAAGTGGGATCCTGTTAAGTCCGGCTCAAAGTCGAAAAAAGGCCCGGCGACGCAGGCCATGACCGAAGAACGGGCCGAGGCAGCGCGCAAAATCCATGACGCGACCGCAAAGAAAGCAACTGAGCGTTTAGCAGCCGAAAAGGCTGCAACGGCGAAGGCGGCTAAACCCAAGCCTAAGAAACCCAAGCCGAAACCGGCCAAGAAACCAGCGGCGAAGGCACCAACGTCTAAGACTGCACCAAAGGCGACCCCTAAACCTGCACCCGCTAAAGCCACCCGTGCAAAACCTGCGGTAAAGAAAACGCCAGCAAAGAAACCCGCGAAAAAGGCCGCTAAATGAGCAGCACCGACGATGTTGAAGACAGCTCTGCCCCGTTGATTGAGCATCTGACCGAACTGCGCAACCGGCTGATGCGAGCCGCCGGGGCGTTCATCATCGGGATGATCATCAGCTTTATGGTCTGGAACCCGATCTTTGATTTCCTGACCCAGCCACTTTGTTCGGCAATGGCGGATCGGGGTCAGGAAAGCTGTGGATTAATTCTTATCAAACTTCAGGAAGGGTTCTTTGTCGCCATCTCGATATCTCTGTTTGGCGGGCTTGTTCTTTCTTTTCCGTTTATCGGCTATCAGCTTTGGCGGTTCGTGGCGCCCGGGCTTTATAAAAACGAAAAGAACGCTTTTTTACCGTTCATGCTCGCATCTCCGATCATGTTTCTTCTGGGGGCAAGTTTTGCGTTTTACGTAGTCATGCCGCTGGCGTTCGATTTCTTCCTTGGGTTTCAACAACCCGGAAGTGGCACGGAGGAAAATGCAACCGGMGTCTCGGCGGCAGTGGATTTTCAAGGTTCGGTTCAGGAATACCTTCGTCTATCGATCAAATTTATCGTGGCGTTCGGTCTGTGTTTTCAGCTGCCGGTACTTTTGACGCTAATGGGAAAAGCCGGCCTGGTAAGCGCAGACGGCCTGAGAAATGTGCGCAAATATGCGGTTATCGGCATATTGCTGTTGGCMGCGATCGTTACCCCGCCGGATGTGATTACCCAGCTTATTCTCTTTGTGGTGGTTTACGGGCTGTATGAAATTTCGATCTGGCTGGTGCGCAGGGTTGAAAAAACCCGCAATGCGAAGCTGCGCGAAGAGGGCCTGCTTGATGAAGATGAGCTGGAATGAATGACAGGGCGCTGARCGCAATTGCGGCGGCGCTGGAAAGGATGTCGCCMGCACCACTGGACGCCCCCGATTTTTCAACAGCGGATGCCTTTGTCTGGCATGTCGAACCGGATCGGTTGCAGCCGGTCAGCCAGGTTAATCGCATCGATATTGATCTGCTAATCGGAATTAACCGCGCCCGTGATACGTTGGTGGAAAACACGTTGCAATTCGCCCGTGGATTGCCCGCTAATAACGCGCTTCTTTGGGGCGCAAGGGGGATGGGAAAATCGTCACTGGTTAAGGCCGTTCATGCCCATGTTGCAGGCATGGGTGTCGCATTGAAATTAGTTGAAGTTCATCGAGAAGACCTGCCATCTGTCGGGCGGCTTCTGAACATTCTGCGAGGATCAGATGAGCGGTTTTTGCTATACTGTGATGACCTGTCCTTTTCCCACGATGATGAGCATTACAAATCCCTGAAGGCCGTTCTGGATGGTGGAATAGAAGGGCGGCCGGACAATGTGGTGTTTTATGCCACGTCAAACCGCCGCCACCTGATGCCGCGTGACATGATCGAAAATGAAAGATCAAACGCGATCAGCCCGTCGGAAGCTGTTGAAGAAAAAGTATCGCTATCTGATCGTTTCGGGCTTTGGCTTGGTTTCCATTCCTGTAGTCAGGATGAATACTTGGCGATGGTCCTTGCGTATTGCAATGCTTACGGCGTTAAGTTCGACGCCGATGAGCTACGTTCCCAGGCCATTGAATGGCAAGTCACACGGGGCGCACGTTCGGGGCGGGTTGCCTGGCAGTTTTTCACTGATCTGGCCGGAAAACGCGGCGTACAGCTTTAAACTTTTGCAATGACCTGASTGATAGTTTCCCCTAATTCAGGAATGGCACCGGATCGACACTGTCCAACCCTTCACGCACTTCAAAATGCAGGAAACTGGGATCACCGGCGCGCACCACTGCAATCTTTTGCCCACGCTTGACACTATCGCCCTTTTTAATCGTCAGGCCATCGACCCCCGCATAAACCGTCAGCAGGTTATTTGAATGTTTCAGGACAACAATCGGCACCTGTTCTGTGTTGCGGGTAATCGCCGCAACAGTGCCATCCTCGGCGGCAACCACAGAAGTGCCTGCGGTGGCGGCAATATCGATCCCGTCGTTTTTGCCTTTTTCGTAGGGGCGAATAATTTTCCCGGAAACCGGCATCGCAAGTTTTGCCGACCCCGTTGCGTCGTTGCCAAGATTTGGCGAGCCCGGATTAACCACCGCAGCAGTGGATGTGTTGTCCGGTAAAGCAGTAGCCGCACTTGGCGGTACAGGTGTCGGCGAGCCCTGGCCCGGTGTGGTTGTTTCGTTCGATCGTGGCGCGGATTGAGCGGCAACCGGGATCAGCAAAAACTGACCCGAGCGTACACTTAGATCCGGACCAAGACCGTTCCATTCGGATAATGCGCGTACTGAAACATTATAGAGCCGCGATATCGAAAAGGCGGTTTCGCCSGGTTCGACCTTATGTCGGATTGGTTCCTGGGCTGGTTGGGTCGCCACGGCTGTTGTCTGAGCAGGCGCGTTATCGGCGCGGTCAATGGCATTTCCAGCCAGTGAGTTGATATCTATGCCTGACTGCGCCGCCCCGGTGGCGGACGAGGGTTCAGCAACGCGCCGGGGCAGGGCAATGACTTCATTACGGCGCAGCGTCACATTTAACGGAATACCATTATAGCGCGCCAGTTCWTCARCCGGRATGCCAAYRCGACCGGCGATGTCAGCGATCTGATCGCCGTCGCGTGCTACTGCCACCTGATAATTTGGATARGAAATCACTCCGCGGTCATCAGCCTGGGGTCGGGTCGCCGATGCCTGTCGTGCCGCGTCCGTTGTGTTGAACCCGTCACCAAGGCTTCGCAGGTCAAAATCAAACGATTGACCACAGCCCGCCAGCAAGATTAATGCGCCGCCGAATAGGTAGGTGGGAATTTTTGTTGGAATWAAATTTGCCATTGTCTGCTATCCTCAATTCGTCAGCCCTTGTTTTTTCGGGCGTTTAGGTGGCCGCATATCCGTGCGGATTTATTCTTGCCCCAGACCTTCCAGCAAGGGGACGAAACGCACTGGGCAAAGYTCTTCATATTCATAGCCTGTTTCAGTGCGTGTGACCTTTATAAGGCTCTGCACCGCATCCGACTGCCCAACCGGTACAACCATGATACCGCCAATTTTCAGCTGCGCCAATAGCGGCCCCGGCGGGTCTTCGGCGGCGGCAGTAACTATGATGCGATCAAACGGTGCCTGTTCCGTCAATCCATGGCTTCCGTCAGCGGTAAAGGCAGTGATATTTGTCAGGTCAAGTTTTTCAAATATCTCTTTTGCTTCTTTCACCAGCCGGCGAAAGCGATCCACTGTGTAAACCCTGCGTGCCAGATGGCTGAGAATTGCCGCCTGATAGCCAGAGCCGGTTCCAACCTCTAATACTTTGTCCCGCGGTCGCACATCCAGCGCTTGCGTCATCAGACCAACAATCGAGGGCTGGCTTATGGTTTGACCGCACGCAATAGGCAGMGGCATGTCTTCRTAGGCGCGTTCAAAAAACAGACCGCGCACAAAGGGGCCACGGTCAACTTTTTCCATAACCTCCAGAACCCGCTTGTCCATTACACCTTTGGAGCGCAACGCGAACAGGAACTGCATTTTGCGTTCAGCTTCATCCATCCCGGGTATGCAGGTTTTTAGCAAATATCATTCCAGACGTTCTTTCAGCGGGTCTATCATGTCGTGGGCGGTCAGATCGCAACGCATTGGCGTTACCGAGATGTAGCCATCAAGACAGGCGGTTACGTCGGTGTTCGGTCCTGTTGGCAAATGCTGCGGTCCGCCCTTGATCCAAAGAAACTTGCGACCGGAAGGTGATTGATGCGCCTCAACTCCGAAAAAGGTTTCGCGCCGATAACCTTGGGCAACTATTTTATGGCCCTTAACAGCGCTTGCTGCGACGGGGGGGAAATTTACATTGTAAAACAGGCGGTAATCACCATTGTCCCATATCCCGTTTTCAAGCAAATCACGCACCAGTTTCACACCACTKGCGGCTGCCGCCTCAAACGGGTCGTCCAGTGCGTTATTATCGGGTCCGAAATACTGCGACATGGCGATGGCTGGCAGGCCTTGCAAAGCGGCCTCTATCGCGGCACCGATGGTGCCGGAATAGAGCGTGTTTTCAGCCGCGTTRTTRCCACGRTTCACCCCCGAAAGGATCAGGTCGGGACGTTCCGGCATSACGTCATACAGYCCCGCCAATACGCAATCAGCCGGAGAGCCTTCAGCGGCATAGCGCCGTTCACCCAGTTTGGCGATCATCATCGGGTGGGTATAGCTGATGCAATGGCCAACACCGGATTGCTCAAACGCSGGGGCGACTGTCCAGACCTCGCCATTGGGGCCWGCAATTTCAGTCGCTATYGCATGTAACACGACCAGCCCCGGCGCGTTGATGCCATCGTCATTGGTAATTAGAATTCGCATTTTGCCTGCCTGACTTTTTACCCTGAATAAGGGGGAAAAGGCCTGACAGCAAGCAGTCAGCCAGAGCATTTACATTTGCRAAACCGCTACAGAATTYCCGCCAACAATCGTTGCGCTTCTTTGTGGGGATCCGCCAAATTTGATCGGTCCTCACCCGGAAAAAACCGCGCGCGCGTAGCRGTTGGCATTGGGGCAGGGGTCAGGATGTGTACCTTTGGGCCGGTTTTCACAGTTTCAGCCGCCCAGGATTTTGCCAGCGCAATTTGCGCCGCCTTGCTGGTACCATATGCACCAAAAAACTTTTCCCCGGCGCGCGGGTCATCAAAGAATATGGCCCGTCCGTTGTCWGAWAGRTTYAACARTGGCTCAACCATRGTGATMARCCGMGCKGTTGCRCYGACATTGRTMWKMAKMGATTTYTCNAAAWCTTTTNKCATCCAGATGCGCYGCCGGTGCCAGAGGTGCGGCATGGATCGCAGTATGAACCCAGATGTCCAGCTTACCCCACCTGTCAAAGATTGAACGGCAAAGCTGCGCCATCGCGTCGGCGTTGGTGATGTCCATCGGGGCAAGGGTGGCGCTGCCACCAGCCTTTTGGATACGGTCGTCCAGTTCTTCCAATGCGCYTGTGGTCTTTSCAACAGCGACAATATGGTAATCGCTCGCCAGAGCCAGTGAAATAGCTGCGCCAAGCCCACGAGAGGCGCCGGTGACCAGGGCAACATTTTGCATTGTCATTCCGCCGCCGTCTTTAGCTCAAAGCCTTTTTCCACCATGTCAGCGGGAATAACCGGGTATTGCCCGGAAAAACATGCGTCACAATATTGTGGTGCCGCCGGGTCGCGGCCTTTTGCTTCGCCAACAGCCCGATATAAACCATCCAGCGAGATGAATTTCAGGCTGTCCACACCCAGATGTTCGCACATTTCGTCCTCGGACATCGAAGACGCCAGCAGCTTTTCACGCTCGGGCGTATCGACACCATAAAAACATGGCCATGCAGTCGGTGGCGAGGCAATACGAAAATGTACACTTGTGGCACCAGCGTCCATGATCATTTCCTTGATCTTTGTCGTCGTTGTGCCACGCACGATGCTGTCATCCACCAGAACCACCCGCTTGCCTTTGATCAGGGCGCGGTTGACGTTCAGCTTTAGCCGCACGCCCATATTGCGAATTTGCTCGGTCGGCTCGATGAAAGTGCGGCCCATATACTGATTGCGGATGATCCCCATAGCATAGGGGATGCCGCTTTCCTGTGAATACCCGATTGCTGCCGGGGTGCCACTGTCGGGGACGGGGCAGACCAGATCAGCCTCAACCGGTGCTTCACGGGCCAGTTCAACGCCGATTTGGCGGCGAGTTGTGTAAACCGACTGGCCGCCAAGGATACTATCGGGACGGGAAAAATACACATGTTCAAAGATGCAAAACCGCGATCCTACCCTGTCGAACGGATGCGAGCTCTCGACGCCGTTTTCGGTGATGACGACCATTTCGCCCGGCTCAATCTCACGAATAAAATCAGCACCAATTATATCCAGCGCACAGGTTTCCGAACTAAGAACCCAGCCATCACCCAACTGGCCAAGCACCAGTGGGCGCACCCCAAGCCGGTCGCGCACRCCGATTAGTTTGGTGCGGGTCATCGCGACGATRGAAAAYGCSCCYTCAAYSCGGCGCAGCGCGTCTTTCATCCGTTCGGGGATGTTTTGCTGCAATGAACGCGCCATCAGATGGATGATACATTCACTGTCGGATGAGCTCTGGAAAATCGAGCCGTGATTGATCAGTTCGCGCCGAAGGGCAACGGCATTGGTAATATTACCATTATGGGCAATCGCCGCCCCACCCATGGAAAACTCGCCAAAGAACGGCTGCACGTCGCGGATTTGGGTGTGGCCCTTGGAGCCGCTGGTGGAATAACGAACATGACCRATSGARATCGGGCCGGGCAGSGTGTCCATCAGGCTGGCTTTGGTGAAATTATCGCGCACGTAGCCAAACCGGCGCGCCGAACTAAAGCCTACGCCAAATTCATGGCTGACTATGCCGCCTGCTTCCTGTCCGCGGTGCTGTAAGGCGTGTAGACCAAGGGCGACAAAATTGGCCGCCTCGGCGACACCAATGACCCCAAACACACCGCATTCTTCTTTTAATTTGTCGTCGTCWAAAGGGTGGCTAGGGGGCATTTCACGCATGGCAGCTGATGGCTCCGAATCCCGGTGGCTTGGATTAGGTCCGTCTTAGCGGGTTGTTCAGGTGGTGTCATTACGAAGCGACGAATTAGATTCCGGGCGGGTGAGGTCGGCGGCTAATTCGACAGGTGCCACACCCCACCAACGCCATCACCCGAGATGTCRCCAATTTTGCTGTCGCCACCAAAAAGATAAAGCGGCTTGCCCCGGAAGGCGATTTGCATGGTGCCGTCGGTGCGCGGGATCAGCGTGTAATTCTCGCCGAGYTTTGARCCGGCATCCAGAATRGCCGGCGGCCAGTTGGCRGCGCAATCGYCGTAACAATTGGAAAYCCCRTCCGCATCRCCATCAAAGGTATARAGCGCCATGTGAGTTTGACTCATTGTATAGACCACACCCTGAAACTCCCGGGTGTGAACCAGATCGTTGCCATGGGAACTTGCCAACAGACTTGTGGTGGTCAGTGTTGTGGCAAGGATTGCTGTAGCGGTGAGTTTTAAGATATTCATGTCAGTATCCTGTAAAATTTACGCGTCCAGCCGATCAATACAGCAATGACGCGGCAAGAGTACCTTGCTCGCAAAAATATGAACGAAATTGAATGTGACAATGAAAACCCCGACACCCAATCAGGGCGCCGGGTTATTCGRTATTCTTTGCTGCAATCAGTGGGCCGTTAATTCTACTCGGCTGYTGCGCCGCAAGAYCCAACCAATTGCTCGTACCGTGCTACGATCCAACCCGGCGCATCTTCTGGAATGCTGTCATTCAGGTTGTCCTGCGCGCGGGCGAATATTTTGGCGGTGCGGCTGTCGTCAACCATAGCAACAGGTTCGTTCAAAACCACGCGGTCATAAATTACCAGTGCGACTGCTACCAGGATCAACCCACGTAAGACGCCAAACAAAAACCCAAGGCCCTGATCCAGCCCACCAAGGGCYGAGCGCTGGATTGCGGATGAAAACAGCGGCGTAAAAATTGACACAACGACCAGCGCGAGCGCAAATACCCCGGCGAATGCCGCAATTATGCTTAGCTCACAGCTTTCACCCAGAAAATCTTTCAGGATCGGAATTTCGCGGATCAGTGGTTCCGCCCTTGGCGCGAAAATGAATGCAAGRACYGCKGCCGCGACCCACCCCGCAATTGACAGGGCTTCGCGTACAAATCCACGCGAATATGACAATATGGCCGAAACCACGATGACCATAGCCACCACGCCGTCGACAATTGTAAAACCTTCCATCTTCGTCTCCTGCTCGCGCGTGTTAACCCGCGCCGAATATTTCGCCTACAAAACTCGTCAGATCTGGCATTTGCCTTACACCGGATCCATCATCCGAGCTTATTTTACTTCTTGTCGGTGCAATCGCTTTAGAAAACCCTAACTTTCGGGCTTCTTTAAGGCGGTTTTCACTTTGCCCGACAGGTCTTAGCGCACCTGATAGGCTAATTTCACCGAAAACCACAGTGTCNGCTNGGSAWYGCSWSRTCTTCWCKSGCMGAAAGTAGCGCSGCYGCAACAGCCAGATCGGCCGCWGGYTCGGTWAYSYKCAKGCCGCCYGCRACRTTCARRTASACATCMAGYCCMGWAAAMGGRATGCCRCARCGSSWTTCCAGMACCGCCAAWATCATCGCCAAWCGSCCRCCATCCCAGCCSACMACGGYGCGYCNTGGSTKGCNGWGYGSGGTCGGGGCGACCAGTGCCTGAAATTCCACCAAAACGGGCCGCGTCCCTTCGATGCCGGCAAAAACCACCGATCCGGGGGCGGGTTCGTCGCGTTCGGACAGGAATAGGGCGGAAGGATTAAGAACCTCKGCTAAGCCTTTGCCAGTCATTTCAAAAACGCCGATCTCATCGGCCGGTCCAAAGCGATTTTTGACAGCTCGCAAAATGCGGAACTGRTGRCCGCGCTCGCCTTCAAAATAAAGTACCGTATCGACCATATGTTCGATCACCCGTGGCCCGGCTATCTGACCATCTTTGGTCACATGACCGACCAGCACAACCGCCATGCCTTTGCGTTTGGCGAAATTYGTCAGCTCATGCGCRGCGGATCGGACCTGAGAAACAGAACCCGGCGCGCTGGTGATATTATCGGCCCACATGGTCTGGATCGAATCAATAATGGCKATRTCGGGCTTTTCAGCCTCAAGCATCGTCAGAATATTGCGCAGATTGGTTTCAGCGGCYAGTTTCACCGGGGCTTTTGTCAGATCMAGCCTTTGCGCGCGCATACGCACCTGAGCGGTAGATTCTTCGCCRGACACATAGATTGCCTTAAGACCGTTGGTTGCAAAGCTGGCGGCGGCCTGTAGCAGCAACGTGGATTTTCCGATGCCGGGATCACCGCCTACTAATATAGCCGAGGCCGGCACCAGCCCGCCGCCCAATACCCGGTCAAATTCGTCGATGCCACAGGCAGTTCGCGGCGGCGGCGTTTCGTTTGTCGTCAGATCACTTAGCGTTACCGTGGCACCACGTTTTGCCCCCAGTGTCTGTTTCGCCGGTCCACTGGATAATGGTGTGTCTTCGACAATGGTATTCCAGTCGCCGCAGCCGTCACAGCGCCCCGACCATTTGTTGTGGGTCGCGCCGCAGGCGGTGCAGGTGAATATCAGATCTTTTGCCATGCAGGTTCTTTAGCCAAGTGTACCCTCGCCGCCAACCGGGTTTATCGCTTGGACGTGAGGAATGAGAATAAAAGGGACGCCAGTATGCAGGCGGTGAATAAATAAAGCCCCCAGGCGGTTTCCACTTTGCCAACACCAACGCCTTTTGCAACGACGATATAAAGCGCGATCAGGAACACATCGGCCATTGCCAGTCTCCCGAGAATATATAGCGCGGGCAACACCTTGCGCCGCAACAACCCAAAATGAATGAGCGCCAAACCCAGGGTTTTCAGATAGGGCGCGAATATCGCGAAGAAGGTGACAAGCAGCGCGAGAAACACATCGGTTTTCCAGAGCGTTTGCAGCCCCGATACAACTGAAATCTCGTTTAATCCAAAAAGCGGTAAAAACCCGGCGCGCAGCAAAGGGGCGAACCAGGCGATTGGAAGCAGGATCAGAAGCGAAAGATTTGCATAGCGCAGGATCATCCGGCTCAGATATACTGACAGTCCCTACATTCCAAGGGGCTGTGGACTAGTACTGCATGCTCCGACGCTCTCGCCCAAACTGCATTAGCGCATGGCGACCCCAAAATGTTCCCCAGCTAAGCGCCAAAGCTATCGATAGCGCCCAGTTCGCGGTGATCTGAGTCGGACCGCTGGCAATGAACAAGGACAGCGAATAGGCTAGGTTGAATAATAGCGAAAATATTGCAACTGCCATCGTCAGGCGAAACGCAGCTTTGCTGGATTCCAGAATCGCGTGGCGCCATTTTTTGAAAGCCGTCAGAAATAATTGACCCGGTGGCACAAGTAACGCCAGGGTCAGGATGGTTGCCAATAAGGGCAGCAATAATGAACGCACTGAAAGGCCTCCCTCTGATGAAAGTTCCCTTACCCGGCGCAATATTCGCCTTTCCGGGCCAGTGTGTCAAAACCGGGCGGCACAATTTCGCCTGTGAGATTGGCGAAAGGATATATGTAGGTGTCGGTGAGCGGTACAGCGCGACATGCAGAGATCTGGTAAAGTCAGCGAACCGCTTCGATCGGCCCTTCGGCCCGTCCGTGAATGAATTGATCAAGGTAAGGATCGCCACTTACGTCCATATCAGACACCGGTCCGGTCCATTGGATCACCCCGTCATGCAGCATCGCAACATTGTCGGCGATGGCGCGAACCGACGACATATCGTGGGTGATTGTCATCGCTGTAGCGCCCATTTCAGTGACAATTTCGCGGATCAGTTCGTTGATTACGCCGGCCATGATCGGGTCCAGCCCGGTGGTGGGTTCATCAAAGAATATGATCTCTGGCTCGGCGGCAATGGCGCGGGCCAGGCTGACACGTTTTTGCATGCCACCCGATAGTTCTGCCGGGAAATGGTCTGCCACGTCGGGTTTCAGTCCGACGCGGCGAAGCTTTTCGATGGCAATTTCCCGGGCTTCGGCTTTTGGGCGCTTCAGCGATCCACGCAGCAGACGAAAGGCGACGTTTTGCCAGACGCTAAGGCTGTCAAAAAGCGCGCCACCCTGGAACAGCATGCCAAATCGCGCAAGGAATGCATCGCGTTCTGCTTTGGCCACGTCTTCGCCCTGCAAAAGTATTGTGCCAGAGGTGGGTTTGATCAGGCCCAATATACATTTGAGAAGAACCGATTTTCCGGTACCCGATCCGCCGATAATCACCATGCTTTCGCCCTTGGGGATTGACAGATTTACACCGGCCAGAACTGTTTTGGCCCCGAATGTTTTATGGACGTTTTGAAGCTCTATCATGCGGAAAACAATATTGAGGTGAGCAGRAAATTTACCGCCAGTATCAGGACCGCTGCGGCCTCGACCGAAGACTTGGTCGCCTTACCAACACCCTGTGCGCCGCGCCCTGAATTCATACCAAAGTAACAACCCATGAGCGCCGAGATAAATCCAAACGCGGCACCCTTAATCAGACTGGAAGAAATATCAGCAAATTCAAGGAAATCTACGGTGTTGTTCAGGTAGGTTGCTTTGTTGAATCCAAGCTGAACCGTACCCACCAGATAGCCACCATAAATACCGATAATATCCCCAATTCCGACCAGTATTGGCACAACCAGTGTTGCAGCCAGCACCCGCGGAACCGTCAGGTACTTCACCGGATTTGTGGACAGKGTGACAAGTGCATCAATTTGTTCGGTGACTTTCATCGTCGCAATTTCAGCGGCGATTGATGATGTCACGCGGGCCGCAATCATCAACCCAACCAGAACCGGGCCAAGTTCGCGCACGATACCGATGGCAACGATTTGCGGCACCACCGCTTCAGCCGAAAAACGTGCGCCGCCTGCGAAGATCTGCAAGGCAAGTGCAGCGCCGGTGAAAAAGGCTGTCAGACCGACCACTGGAAGACTAAAATA
Source organism: Marinosulfonomonas sp. (assembly GCA_002732955.1). Classification (GTDB taxonomy): domain Bacteria; phylum Pseudomonadota; class Alphaproteobacteria; order Rhodobacterales; family Rhodobacteraceae; genus NVTR01. The sequence continues at coordinate 2,621 of NVTR01000026.1, read as the reverse complement.
TCCTATGGTCAGAAGGGAATGCAGGAATTCTTTAATGTAGAAAGGTGGGCGAAATATGTGACTGATTACTTGAAACGCGAACAAAGAAACCCGGCCAATTGCCGCCAAAAATGACAACACCGATTGGCCAATGGCCGCGAGTGGATGAAAGATGCTCATGCGGTCTTGTAACGGCGCTTGTAGCGGGGGCCAAGGGAGGTCAGGATTTCATATCCAATGGTGCCGCCAAGCGTTGCAASTTGGTCGATATTTTGCTGTTCGCACAGGATGTCCAGCTTATCGGGGATGTGATCAAGGTGACTTATATCAACCGTGATCAGGTCCATAGAAACCCGTCCGACAATCGGGCAGGCGGTTCCTGCGGCAAATAGCTGTCCGCTATTGCTTAATGAACGCAGCAACCCGTCGGCATATCCGGCAGCGACAGTGGCGATCCTGGTTTCTTTGAGGGCCGTCCATGTGTTGCCATAACCGACCGTATCGCCGGGCTGTAAATTACGAATTTGCACCACGGGCAATGRCAGTTCCACCACCGGGCGGCCACCCTCAAACGGCAATCCCCCATATAGCCCGATGCCGGGGCGGGTCAGGTCAAAATGATAGTCTGGGCCCAGTAAGATGCCTCCGGTCGCCGAAAGTGATCGTTGATAGCCCAACCCGTCGGTGAGTTCTTTGAAAACGCTCAGTTGTTGCGCGTTCATCGGGTGATCCGGTTCATCCGAGCAAGCAAGATGTGACATGACAAGTGAAGGGCGCAACTGCTTATGGTTCAGGGCCAGCCAATCCAATGGCTGCATCCCCAATCGCCCCATTCCAGTGTCAATCTGGATGCCAAACGGGTGCAATCYGCCCATTTCCTGATGACGCAACAGCTGTTCTGGTGAATTCAAMATTGGTGTCAATTTRYGRCGYAATAYAAGATCAGTRTCGCCCTGCATRTGCCCGGAAAATATGTTTATTTCGGCATCTGACCCCAGGGTCTTTCGCAGTTCGGCCCCTTCGCTGGCTAACGCCACAAAAAATCTGGTAGCGCCAGTATCGGCAAGCCGTTTAGCCACAGGCGCAACACCCAGGCCATATGCATCGGCCTTGACCACAGCGCCGGTTTGCGCTGCATCACCAGACAATGCSGCCAACGCCTGCCAGTTGGCGGCGATCGCGTCCAGATCAATGGTTAGGGTGGCGTTGCTCATGCTAGGGTGTTTTGCAGGGGYCAGCTCAAGGCGCAAGCGGAAATAAAGCCCCTAAAATTCTTGGTCCCCACGCTGCTGCCAGGGCTTCACCAGATTGCCAAAACGGGTGAACTGGCCTTCAAATGACAGTTCCACGTTGCCGATTGGGCCATGGCGTYGCTTGCCGATGACGATTTCAGCCTTGCCGTGCAGTTCACCCATTTTTACCTGCCATTCGCTGTATTTTGGGTCGTCTTGAGAAGGCTCTAGACGTTCATGATAATATTCCTCGCGGTAGACGAACATCACCACGTCTGCGTCCTGCTCGATTGAGCCGGATTCACGCAGGTCGGAAAGCTGCGGGCGTTTGTCGTCGCGATTTTCCACCTGACGTGAAAGCTGCGAAAGGGCCACCACCGGGATGTCCAGTTCCTTGGCGATGGCTTTCAGCCCTTGGGTGATCTCGGACACCTCATTCACCCGGCTGTCTTTCGCGGTCGCCGGGCGCACCAGTTGCAGATAGTCAACAAACAGCGCATCCAGCCCGTGAGTACGTTTCAGACGTCGGGCGCGGGCGGCAAGCTGGCTGATTGGCAGGGCGGGAGTGTCGTCAATGTAAAGCGGGCAGGCTTCCAGCGTTTTGGYGGCTTCGACAAAGCGGCGGAACTCGGCCTCGGTCATGTCGCCGCGCCGAATACGTTCACTGGGAACTTCCGAGGCTTCCGACAGAATACGCGTGGCAAGCTGTTCTGCGGACATTTCCAGACTGTAAAACCCAACCACACCGCCGTCTATCGCGCCTTCAGTGCCATCCTGACGCTTACCCTTTTTGTAAGCTTTTGCGATGTTGAACGCGATGTTGGTTGCCAGCGCGGTTTTACCCATGGATGGGCGACCAGCCAAAATCAGCAGGTCCGAGCGGTGCAAACCACCCAGTTTTTTGTCCATATCGGTCAGGCCAGTGGAAACGCCGGACATCCCACCATCACGCTGATAGGCTGCGTTGGCGACGTTCACCGCGTCGGTTACTGCGCGCAGGAAAGACTGGAAACCACTGTCGGTCTGGCCCTGTTCGCCCAGTGCGTAAAGTGCTTGTTCCGCTTCAACAATTTGTTCTTTGGGTTCTGACGCCACATCGACGCGGCCAGCTTTGTCGGCGATGTCCTGGCCCAGAGACATCAATTCGCGCCGGATCGCCAGATCATAGATCATTTGGGCATAATCGCGCGCCGCAAAAGAAGAAATCGCCGCGCCGGCAAGGCGCGCGAGATAGGCAGGACCACCCAGTTCTTTCAGACCCTCATCATCTTCCATGAACGCCTTTAGCGTCACCGGTGAGGCAAGGGCGTTTTTAGCGATACGGGTCTGGGCGATTYCATAGATGCGGCCATGGACCGGGTCATAGAAATGATGCGGTTTGATGATTGGCGCGACGCGGTCATAGATGTC
>NVTR01000025.1 GCA_002732955.1 Marinosulfonomonas sp. | reverse complement strand
TAACCATATTGATACCACCAACCACAACGCGCTCATCAGGCATTACGCGGCTAACAGCACCCTGTTTACCTTTATCTTTACCGCACCAAACCCGGTGTTCCTGCATTATCTTGCAACCAGCGGGTCGTATTTTACCCCCTGGGCCGCATCACATGTGCTGAAACAGTACCACGCCGATTATAACCCKGATGCMGAYGCSAAYGCKGTKGCYGCCGGTTATGACGACTGGACGCTGAACTTCAAAACCTACTACCACAAATGGAAAGACGCAGTAACGGCGACTGAAAARGGTCTGACCGTGCCAACGCTGGAAAGCCACATCATGGCTCAGGCRACSGACGGSACMCGTCGTGATTTTATCGCCAACCCGTACTATTTCAARGTGGACAGCGCGGGGAACCAACTGCCGTATATTGATCGCCACAATGAGCGTTTCCTTGAAAAGCAAATCTGGACGCTGGAAATGATCAGCGGCAATGTTGACCAGAAATCGCAAAACGTCGATCTGGCTGATTTTCCGCTGATCAAGGAAAACGAAGCACGTGGCGACTATACTGTGCGTCTGGACGACGGCCAAATCGGCCCGGTTCTGGTGTTCAACTACACGCTGRCAGACGAAAGCAAGACGTTCGCCTATGCGGACAAGCGTTTTCGCAAAGCRATGTCGGTGGCCATTAACCGGCCCGAGCTGATTGACCAGTTGTTCCTTGGCCTCGCCAACACCGATCAGGCTATGCCAGCCGGCACCGATTTCGCCACCGATGCGGATCGTGCGTTCATGACCGATTTCGATCTGGATATGGCSAATAGCCTGCTGGATGAAATCGGGATGACCCAGCGTGACAGCAATGGTTTCCGGATGACCCCGGACGGCAAGCCGTTCAAGATTTTCTGGGAATATGCGCTTCAGTTTACCCGTTCACCAGAATTCCCGCTGTTGATTGCGGATTACTGGCGTGCTGCTGGAATTGACGTTCTGCTGAAGGAAATTCCAACCGAGTTGCTGCGACAGAAAGAGAACCTGAGCACGCTGGAAATCTCGATGGAATGGGATCTGCCGTTTGTGTGGAACCTGCTGGCTGAGCCAACCGTCTATTCMGCCCCTTGGGGTGTTGGCGGTCCGGTGACGGGTGTTCCTTGGGTTACCTACTGGAAAACCGATGGCGCTGAAGGGACTAAACCACCGGCGTGGGTCGAAGAGCTGCGCACAACTGCGCTTGATTTTGCCGCCGCCCCTCAGGGCTCGGATGAAAGCAACGCCCTTGGTGCAAGGCTGATCCAGCTAAACCTTGAGAACATGGTGATCATCGGGACGGCTGGTGCTGTGCCACAGATCAACGTGGTGTCCAAMAAGTTGGTCAATGTCCCCGGCTGGAACCTGAATGCSTAYCGYGCGGGCTTTGCCCATTCGCAGCAGGCAGACCAATGGGCTTTCAAATAAGTTAGCCCTTTGAGCGAACAGCGGATACCGCGGGAACCCCRGTGGGCCACACTGACCCGCGGTATCCAACCACCAWAATCCTTTGACATTAATTATTGAGCTGGCAAATCTGGCAGCGACCCGTTTGCCGATTTAAGGGAGAAGGCGCGTGCAGTTATTTCAACAAATCCTGACGCGASTGGTGGTTTCTGCCCTCATGTTGCTGGCGGTTTCTGTCGTTGCTTTCATCATCGTCAACCTGCCACCGGGCGACTTTGCCGATGCCTTCGCCGCTTCCAAAATCTCCAGCGGCGAAACGGTGACAGCCGAAGAACTGGAAGCCATACGAAACAGGTACGGCCTGAACGATCCGGCATTTGTCCAGTATTTTGGCTGGCTCAAAAACATGTTGCAGGGTGATTTCGGCCATTCCTGGAGCTATAGCCGCCCGGTAGTCGAAGTGATCTCTGAGCGCCTGCCAATGACCATCGTCATCGCTATGGGCACGYTGTTTTTCACCTATGTCATGGCCATTCCACTGGGGATATATTCYGCCATCMGGCARTATTCCGTCGCCGACTATTCATTCACCATCATCGGMTATGTGGGTCTTGCMACCCCGAATTTTCTGCTGGCSCTGATCCTGCTTTACGCCGCCAATTCGTGGTTTGGTGTCAGTGTCGGTGGGCTGTTTTCACTGGAATACCAAGACGCGCCCTGGTCATGGGCGCGGMTRAAGGATTTTCTGGCGCATTTATGGGTRCCRATACTGGTGCTKGGYACCGCTGGYACYGCSTTTCARYTGCGCATMATGCGCGCCACCYTGCTGGAAGARCTGAAYAAAATGTATGTCACGGCGGCGCGYGCCACCGGGTTGTCTGAATTTCGGCTGATCATGAAATACCCGGTTCGACTGGCGCTGAACCCSATCGTTTCGACACTGGGCTGGGAACTGACCACGGTCATTTCCGGGGCCCCGATCATCGGTCTGGTGCTTTCGCTCCCGGACACCGGACCGATGTTTATCAACGCGCTGCGCACCCAGGATATGTTCCTCGCGGGGGCGATGTTGCTGATCTATTGTGTGCTGGTRATGATCGGCTCGTTCGTTTCSGATGTYCTGCTGATGCTGGTTGATCCGCGTGTAAARATGGGGGCTGAYCAATGAGCACCGCCGCGTCAAACACCCCGGTGAAAAAGCAAAAGGCAGTCAAACGGCTTGATCTGGCCACYTCACGTCAGYTGATGTGGTTCAAGTTTCGCCGTCACCGRCTGGCGATGGTYGGCWCRGCRATYATCATGGTGTTCATGGTTATTTCGCTGATCCCCGAGTTCCTATCAACCACAACGCCGCAAAAACGCGACCCGGCYTAYAGCTCGGGCGCACCAACGGGAATTCACATATTTGACGAAAACTGGGTGCCGCGTTTGCCGTTCATTTACGGCCGCTCGATTGAGCGTGACCCGGTGACATTACGCAAGCTGACCGTGCTGGACAAGGAMACCCGCATCACCTTGAAATTCTTYGCCAAAGGYGAGGAATACACATATTTCGGGTTGTTCAAAGGCAGCCGTCACCTGTTCCTGACCGAAGAAACCCAAATCCATATTTTTGGCACCGACAARCTGGGCCGCGACATTTACAGYCGCACGATCTATGCGACGCGGGTGTCAATCTCGATCGGTGTCATCGGTGTACTGGCCGCATTTTTCATTGGGCTGGCCATCGGCGGGCTGGCCGGTTTGAARGGYGGYTTAACTGATGCGGTGATCATGCGGGTGATCGAGTTCATCCGCTCCATCCCCAGCCTGCCGCTSTGGATGGGGCTGGCGGCGGCGCTGCCGCGCGAATGGTCGGCCGTGCAGGTCTATGTGGTKGTGACACTGATACTGGCGGCRATTGGCTGGACMACATTGGCACGACGGGTGCGCAGCRAATTGTTGACCCTCAGGAATGAGGACTTTGTGCAGGCTGCACGTTTGGCGGGGTGTTCAAATTACCGTCTTGTGTCCAAACATATGCTGCCCGCGTTCATGTCWTACCTGATCGTCGATCTGACKGTGGCTTTCCCCTATATCCTGCTTGCGGAAACCACGCTTAGTTTCCTTGGCCTCGGTATGCGCGAACCGATGGTCAGTTGGGGAGTGTTGTTGTTTTCAGCCCAAAACGTCACCGCGCTGGCGCATACGCCGTGGCTGTTGATCCCCGGTGCGTTYATYYTGCTGATCGTGATTGCGTTCAATTTCTTTGGTGACGGGTTGCGCGACGCCGCTGATCCGTTTTCGAAATAGGGGGCGGTGATGACTGATTATCTGCTCAARGTCGAAAACCTGACYATATCACTGGATGTKGGRKCGGYGSCGCTGCCRATYGTKCAGGACATCAATTTYACCATTCAGCCGGGCAARGTTTTCGCGCTGGTYGGCGAGAGCGGCTCTGGCAAGACCATTGTATCCCTGTCGATCCTGCGCTTGCTCGGCAARGGCGTGCGGATTACCGAAGGCAARATCAAGTTYCACAAACAGGGYGGCGAACCGGTRGATATYGCSGSGCTKGAYCCRWWKGGCAARGAYATWCAGGCYCTGCGCGCYGCCGAGATCGGGATGATTTTTCAGGAACCGATGAGCTCATTTTCCCCGGTTCACACCATTGGTAATCAGGTGGAAGAAGTCATTCGCCTGCACATGGACCTGAACAAAAAACAGACCCGCGCGCGSGCCATTGAGATGCTCGGCAAGGTGGGGATCACTGATCCTGAACGCGCGGTGAACCAGTATCCGTTCGAATTTTCMGGCGGCATGCGBCAGCGGGCGATGATCGCRCGCGCRCTGGCCTGCAAYCCRTCSYTGCTGATTGCSGACGAACCCACGACGGCGCTGGATGTGACCATTCAGGCGCAAATTCTGAACCTGATGAAGACCCTGCAACGCGAACTGAACATGGCTAACCTGTTCATTTCGCACAATATTGGTGTYATYGCCCAGATCGCGGACGATGTGGGGATCATGTATATGGGCCGGATCGTTGAGCAGGGCAAAGTGCGYGATATTCTGCGCAATCCGCAGCACCCCTATACCAAGGGKCTGCTGCGYGCKATTCCGCATCTGGCCGATATTGGCCGCTCGCGCCGGCTGGAACCCATTGCCGGAACCGTTCCCAATCTGTTTGAGCGCCCGCCCGGCTGTCCGTTCGCCGCGCGGTGCAGCGAATATATCGAAGGTGTGTGCAATAAATCCTTTCCTGAGGTCACAGACATCCACGACGACCACTTTGTCTACTGCCACGCAATGGCACGAAAACAGGCGGTGTCAGCATGAGCAACCTTATCGAAATCAAAGACCTGACGGTTGAATTCAAAGGCCCGAAAAAGGGCATGTTCGGCAARCGCGGCGCGTCGGTATTCGCGGTAGATGCTGTATCGCTGGACATCCGCAAGGGCGAGGCCCTCGGGCTGGTGGGCGAGAGCGGATCAGGCAAAACCACATTGGGGCGCGCCGTGTTGCGCTTGCAGGAACCCACAGGAGGCAGCGTGCAGATGAACGCCGCCAGCGGCACCAAGATCATCACTGATCTGGATGCCAAAGCTCTGCGCAAAAGCTGGCAGCAGATGCAGATGGTGTTTCAGGACCCCAATTCATCGCTGAATTCCCGGATGACGGTTCTTGATACCATCGCGGAATCCCTGCTGGTCAACGGGCTGGCGAAAAACATCAAAGAGGCGCGTCCGCGCGTCGTGGAGGTCGCCGAGAGTTGCGGCCTGACTGCCGATCAGTTATCGCGCTATCCCCATGCCTTTAGCGGTGGTCAGCGTCAGCGGATTTCCATTGCCCGCGCGCTGGTGATGGGCCCGGAGTTTATCGTTTGCGATGAGCCGGTATCGGCGCTGGACGTATCAATTCAGGCGCAGGTTCTGAACCTGTTGATTGACCAGCAGGAACAACTGGATTTGACGTTGCTGTTCATCAGCCATGATCTGGTTGTTGTCGCCTATATTTGCGACCGGATTGCGGTGATGTATCTGGGCAATATCATTGAAATCGCCCCAACCAAGGCGCTGTTTCAGGCACCACTACACCCCTATACCGAGGCCCTGATGTCGGCGATCCCGTCCGATGACCCGGACCACCAGCTTGGCGATAACATACTGGCAGGCGAAGCAACCGGCGTTGTCAGCGTCACCCGGCAGGGGTGCCTGTTCAGCCCGCGTTGCGCGTATTCGGATGGTGATAAATGCAACAGCCTTAAGCCGCCATTGGTTGACGCTGGCCCGGATCGCAAGGTGGCTTGTCACTACGCCGACAAGCTTAGCCTGACCGGATATGGCGATCTGTGAGAATTCCGGTTAATAAATTCACCATATCCACGCGCCGTGGCGGAAATGAATGCAATTGGGGTAATGGCCTGAAAAGATGACACCGTGAATTTACTCCATATCTCCGATCTGCATTTTGGCCCGTATCACTGGGCTGCGAACGATAATATCGTTCTGGAACGCCTGAACGGGTTTGCGGCGGATATTGTGCTGAACACCGGCGACATGACATCGGATTCGTTGCAGGTGGAATTTCAGGAAGCGCAGGCATTTCTTGAGAAACTAACGTGCAAGAATGTCGTTTCCATTATGGGCAACCACGACAAGTATTCCAAACGCTCGCATGAGATGTTCCGGGAATATATCTTTGACGGCAATTTTATCGAACCCAAAGATGCCTCCATCGTCAAGAAAAGAAAAATTTTTATCAGCCCGAATACCGCCCGCCTGAACGACTATTTCACGGATGTGAATTACCTGCGCCTGTTCGAAATCAGCGGTGAAAAAATACTGATTGTCTGTGTCGATACCAACCTGTTCCAAAGTGATTCAGGTTATGTTGATTGGCAAATTCTTGCCACACTGGCAGACGAAATGACCAACGTCACCTATGATCGGGCATTGCTGCTGGCGCACCATTCGGTCCTGTCCACAGACGAAGACCCGTTGATCAATTCCAAGCGCCTGACAGATTTCATTCTGGAACAGAAAATCCAGGCCACCTTTTGCGGCCACACGCATGAGCTGGACATATTGCAGGTTTCAGACGTTATAAATGGTGGAAAATTTCGCCAATTCATGTGTGGTTCACTGTCTTCGGTGAACATCCCGCGTGACAAAAATATGTTCTGCACATATGAGAATTTCGGAACCCCGGATGAAGTGATTACCGTCACGCGTATGATTCCAACCAGCGACGGGATAGAATTTTCTGAAACCGTGCTGGGCGGTTGAGCATCTTTGTTAACAACCCGTCCGCTTACCAAAAAGAAAGGTTGGCCCTAAAGTGAAATCAGCCGAGCGACTGCAGTCAATCCGGTCCCTGCTTGATATCCGTGGCCGGGTTTCAGTTGTTGAACTGGCCGAACAATATCAGGTTGCACAGGAAACAATTCGCCGCGACCTGATGAAACTTGAAAAAAACGGAGTCGTGCGAAAAATACACGGCGGGGCAGTTAGCTCACAAAACAAATATGAGCAGTCACTGGCAGCGCGGTTCACGCAGTATATTCCGCAAAAACACGAATTGGCACAAATCGCGGTCGAACTTATTCCCGCAGGCAGCACGCTTTTTATAGATTTTGGTACAACCACAAATGTATTTGCAGAACACATAAAGGAATTGTCCGACCTGACTGTATTTACAAACTCGCACCTGATTGCGGCCACTCTTTCGGGAAATTCTTCCTGCGAGGTTTTCGTACTGGGCGGTCGCTATGATGATCAGATCAAGGCTAACCTTGGACCCATGGTAATTGATGGTATCGGCCAGTTTTTTGCAGATTTTGCGGTTATTGGAATTGGCGGCGTTGATCCGAAATTCGGATTTTCAGATCAGAATATAGATGAGGCAACAATCGCGAAAGCCATGATTGCGCGAAGCACTGAAAGCGTTATCCTGGCCGATCCAAGCAAATTTAACCGCCACGGTATCGCACATGTCGCAGACTTCAGTCAGGTCGACTATCTGGTTTCTTCCGAAGTTCCGGATAGTTCGATCACTGCAATGCTGGCAGAGAGAGGCGTAGAATTGAAAACCCCCGACTAGCGGCGGTGCTTGGCATACCATGCGTCGAACACAGCCCTTTGGGTTCAAGTGTCCGGCTTAAACCATCACGTTCCCCTAAAACCTGCCATAAACCGGGGGATGGAATGGGGGAAAGTACGGCGCCAGCCGGGTCAGTTTCGCTTTTGTTGCTCAAGGATTTTTACAAAAGCGCTTTCGCATCAAAGCTGGCGCAAATCATGGTTTTCCCTGAAGTTCAGTTGCGAAGATATTTAACCAGCGCCGCAATTGCCAGTATAGTGAGGATAGTTACCAGCAGCATTCCAATGCCGCCCATGCCGAATCCCGTCATAATTCATTCCTTTCTTGTATAGGACAGGGGGCAACGGTACCTGCTCGGCCCGGATACCCCCTGTTAGTCTCAGTTGTTGTTGGTCGGCGGGGTGTTACCCATGTTCATGCCCTGACCATGGGGCGCAGTACCTCCGGCACCCATGCTGCGGCCATTTGCGGCCCCCTGATTTCCGCCACCCATGTTCCCCATCTGGTTCATGCGATCGGCGAGGGCGTTAAGCTCTTCTTCGGTCACCTGGCCGTCTCCGTCATTGTCGTGCATCTGGAACCGGTCGACCATACTTTCACGAATAGCCGCACTGTTTAGCACTTCAAATTCATCAATCGACAGGCTGCCGTTACCGTCAGCGTCATATTGCGCGAGTTGCGCCTTGAGCCCTGCACGAAGTTCCTCTGGCGATAGGATTCCGTCCCCATCGGCATCAAACGATTTGAGGAACCCAGCACTGCCCATCATGCCCATGCCACCCTGACCGCCCATGCCGCCCATCATCTGGCCGTGCATCTGCATCATTTTCATCATGTCCTGGTTACCAGCCATGCCACCTTGCCGGCCCATATTGCCATGGCCGGCCACGCCGCCTTGTCCGCCCATCATGGCTTGTCCGCCAACTCCACTAGCGCCACTGGCATATGCCGGGATTGCCAGAGCCGTACCAATCGCGGTTGCGGCGATCAGGCTGAGTGAAAGAACTGTGTTGCGTTTCATAACATTACCTCATTTGTTTTGTGTTTCGCTTGCCCCTATATGGACCCGCTATGTCGCAGCGCTATACCGGTGAAGGTGCGATTTTGTATCAGTCTGTCGCAAGCCACGTGGCTGATACATTTTGCGACACATTTGTTGCTCGCAGCGGCGCATGGACAGGTTAAAAGAGAGTGACATGAAAGAAGTGCCMCATATCCTTGTCGTTGATGACCACCGCGAGATCCGCGACGCCGTGACCCGTTATCTTGGCAAAAACGGCTTTCGCGCCACCGCCGCCCGCGATGCGGTGGACATGGATGCGAAACTGGCGGCGGGCCGCTTTGATCTGATTGTTCTGGATGTGATGATGCCGGGCGAGGACGGACTGTCGGTGTGCCGCAGGCTGAGCACCGAAGGTGCCACGCCGATCCTGATGTTGACCGCACTTGGCGAAGAGACTGATCGTATCGTCGGGCTTGAGATCGGCGCCGATGACTACCTGTCCAAACCCTTCAATCCGCGTGAGCTTTTGGCCCGYATTAAGGCAATCCTGCGCCGCGCCAACCGGCCGGAGCCAAGTGCAGGACGCCTGTCAGGCCATCGCATCCGCTTTGCCAACTGGGWACTCGATACTGATCGCCGGRTKCTRATMMACGAYAMAGACAGSAGCGAGGTGRCGCTGACCACGGCGGAATTCAAGCTCCTTACCGTGTTTCTCGAACGTCCCCGCTTTGTCCTCAGCCGCGATCAGTTGCTTGACCTGACGTCCGGGCGTTCGGCCCGGGTATTCGATCGTACCATCGACAATCAGATCAGCCGTCTGCGCCGGAAAATCGAACGGGATCCGGGTCGCGCCGAGATCATCACGACGGTGCGGGGCGGCGGTTACAGCCTGTCGACAGATGTGAAAGCAGTATCATGACCCGATTCCTGCCTGGAACCCTGCGTGGGCAGATAGTGCTGGTGATCCTTGTGACTTTTACCGTGGTGCAGGGTATCAGCCTGTGGCTGTTTGTTGACGAACGCGGTCTTGCGGTGCGCGCAGCACTTGAGCTTGAAGCAGCGGGGCGGGCGGCCAATGTGGTGCGGTTAATCGAAGAAGCTCCGGTAAATCTGCGCCCGGCAATCCTGCGCGCCGCGAACTCGCCGCTGGTGCAGTTCAGCCTCGATAAGACTGCATCGGTAGACAAGCCGAGACATGCTGGCAGCGGTATTGTTGTTACCCGCATTCGCGCCCTGCTGGGGGACACCAAAGAGCGCGTTATCCGGGTGGATCTGCATCAGATTGCACGCGACCCGCCGCCGATGCGGGGCATTTCACCGGAAATGGACCGGATGCACCGCACTATGATAGTTGGACAGTTGGAATCGGTCGAAATGCAACTTTCCATCGCTCTTGAAGAGGGARACTGGCTGAATGTGGCGACCCGCTTTCATCGCCCGCCGCTGCAATGGGCCTGGGCTCCGGTCGTGACATTTGGCCTGACTGTCGTGATGGTCATTGTCGTTGTTTGGCTGACCCTCAGCCGCCTTACCGGGCCTTTGCGAAAACTTGCCGGTGCGGTCGAACGTCTGGGGCGCGGTGAAGCGGTGGCCGAGCTGCCGGAAACTGGGCCTGACGAACTGCGTCGTCTGACTTCTGCTTTTAACGAGATGCAGGCGCGGCTAAGCCGGTTTATATCGGAACGTACAACGCTTCTGGCTGCGTTGGGGCACGACCTGCGCTCGCCACTAACGGCGATKCGGGTACGCGCTGAGATGGTCGAAGACGATGAAAACCGCGAGCGCCTGACCGCGATCATCGAAGAAATGCAGGACATGGTTGAGGCGACCCTGTCGTTTGCCCAGGGTATGGTTACCTCGGAATCTTCCCTATCGATTGAGCTTTCCGGATTTCTAAGTGATCTTTGCCGTGACATCACCGAGACCGGCGGGACGGTGGAGCTRAAGTCTRCYCCCGAACTGACGGTRCGGCTCCGGCCAAACGCGATGCGTCGCGCTCTGCGCAATGTTATAGAGAACGCCATCCGCTATGGCGGGCGGGTGGAGGTCTGCCTTGAACGGGCAGGTGATTTAGCCAGGGTGACAGTCTCTGACAGCGGCCCCGGCATCCCGGAASAAGACCTGGAACGGGTTTTTGACCCGTTTGTACGGGTTGAGAAGTCACGAAGCACGGAAACCGGTGGTACAGGCCTTGGCCTGTCCATTGCGCGGACAATCGTCCATGCGCAGGGCGGCGAAATACGGCTTTCCAATCGGGCCGGGGGCGGACTTACAGCGATCATTACCTTGCCTTTGGAAGTTCACGAGGCCCGAAACGACACTGAAGGTAAGAATGGACCGGACAACAGACAAATTACAGGAGGGTCAGAGATTGTGTTTTCACCAAATAGTGAGTGAAGAATGATTGACCCTCCAGCACTGGAATGTTGTTCAACAGTTAAAAACGAATCAGAAACGATATCTTGAGGTATGAAATGAACATCAAAAATGAAAAAATGCTGACCCGTCGTGGCATCATTGTTGGCGCTGCGGCTTTAGGATTGGCCGCGAGCGGCAAACCATCGGCGGCGCAGGTAGAAAGCGAAACTCTCAGTGCACCGATTATCCGCAGAAATGTTTCATCATTCAGGACGAATAATTGGCAGGACCATTTCGATAACCTGAAAAACGGGGCGATACTCTCCGACACCAAATCCAGGATGTTACAATACTGGTCGGAAGGTGAAGTTGATGTGAGGACTTATCCGACATCGGTGCCGCTCAGCGACGATCTGACCCGGCTTGGTTACACGAGCATCATACGAAAAGTGAACGGCCCAAGCTGGAGCCCGACCCCGTCGATGAAAAGACGAAACCCAGATTGGCCTGATTACGTAGGTCCGGGGCCTGATAATCCGCTTGGTACGCATGCTTTGTATCTGTCCTGGCAGTACTACAGAATCCACGGTACCAATGATACGCGCAAGATTGGGCGGAAATCTTCCAAYGGATGTATYGGATTATWCAATCAGCAGATTGCCGACTTGTTCGCGCTTACAAAAGTCGGCACCCAAGTCAAACTGATCTGACGTAAAAAACAATAAAATCAACAGACTACGGCCAAATACCAGTGCCGGGGACAGGAAAATAAATGAGCAAACTTCTTCCGGCAATGGTAGGGGGTATATTGGTCGCTGGAGTCGCGATCATGTATTTCGACGCCCAGAAACCCAGCACCGGGCGCTCCATGACGCCACCTGACACCTCTGATCTGGCTCAGGGTGACCCAATTGTTGCCGTCAAAGTGCCCGACGTGCTTTCGCCTGAAGCAACAATTGGTAAGCGGGCCTTTGACGCAAAATGCGCGGTTTGCCACGGACAAAATGCCGCTGGCCAAAATGGGGTGGCGCCGCCATTGATTCACAAAATTTATGAACCAAACCACCATGGTGATTTGGCGTTTGTCAGGGCAGCCCAAAATGGCGTCACTTCCCACCATTGGAATTTTGGAAACATGCCGCCGGTTGAAGGGCTGACCGAAGCGGATGTGAAGTACATAGCGAACTATATACGATCACTTCAAAAGGAAAACGGTATTTACTAACGAGGCGGTGGCAGACGGCAACGAGATTCCCCTCAATTACCGGAACATTCTGTTGTAGGTTTGTGGCGATTACAGTGATCGGACCCTGAATATTTTCGATTGCCGGGCATATCGGACATGGTTAGTGTTTTACCAACAAAAACAACGGCATGGATTATAAATGAAAATCAGAATATCCACAAAACAACTGATCGCCGAATTCTCTATGCTGATTGCCTTGTGCCTTGGAAGCATCGCGTATGCACAAGGCAACCCGACAGAGGGTGTTTCKKCTGTGTACGGGCTCGTGGTGGAACCGGGCGGCTCCAGTGGCTCGGAGACAAACCTGTTGATGGCTACCGAATATGGGCTTCTCCGGGCCACSCCCGRAGGAACTTCGCARCGCGTGGGGTCTTTGGACGTTGCGCTGTCGACTCTTGCAATTCAACCAGGCGATCCGGGCAGGCTTTTCCTCAGTGGTTTTGGAGCAGAYGGAAATCCGGTCGGGTTATTTACGTCTGCGGATGTTGGTGGTGAGTGGACCCCTGCCCTGGATAACGATCAAGTGCGAAACGCACTGCGGTCGCTTGCGATCAGCCCTGTAAATCAAAGCCTGATGATTGCACTAACCGACGAAATCCAAATCAGCGACGACGGCGGCAAAACATGGRCAGTGGCAGAAAATACGCCCGACCAAACATTCTCTGTTGCCCCTTCGACGATACGGGCCGGCACCATCTACGCTGCAACAATGACCGGYCTGCTAAAGAGCGAAGACGGAGGCGCCAGTTGGGCGCGAACATATGCACAGGAAACGCCGGTCACGATGGTCAAGGCGCTTTCTGGAAACCGGATGATTGCATTCGTCTTTGGTGTTGGCCTTGTTTCCGCAGTTGAACCAAGCGCGGACTGGCAGGTTCTGGCGAGCGGTTTTGTTGATCGCTACGTTTTGAACATGGCAGAAGACCCGGATAACCCAAACATCCTTTTCGCTTCGATGGATACCGGYGCTCTTTTGACCAGCCGCGACGGCGGTAAATCGTGGATCAGTTTCGAAGGCAGTAATCACGCGACRCCRGAGCGTCTGGCACTTGGWAAACAGTTGTTCGAGGAAAATTGTCAAGCGTGTCATGGTTCCAAAGGCGTCGGCGAAAGCCCCGGTGACCCGGAGGCCAGGGATGAGTTTGGCTTYAARGCACCGGCACTGAATGACGACATGCACGCCTGGCATCACGGYGACGCCAATCTTGTTGCAACCATCCAGAATGGTTCGCCCCGCAATCAGCGAATGGTGCCTTTTGGCGAGTTTCTGTCAGATGAAGATATTGAAAATACTCTCGCCTACGTGAAAAGCCTGTGGAGCATTCGAAGTCTTACCTGCCAGGGTAGTCGGCACATGGGCTGTCTGGGGAACTGATCCGTTCAAATTCCAGAGCGGAGTACTAACGTGCAAGACAGGTCTGTTTTCCGCGCGACGATTACCAAATGTCCTGCTTTGTTCCAGCGTGGATCGGCTACCCTGCCCATTTGGATGTGTTCCCTGCTAGCGCTGAGCTTTTTCAAGCACCGCCAGGTGGCAAAATCCTTGTGGCGGGATATCCAGAGCCGCGTTGAATTTACTGGACATGTTCTGAAAAGCTATTAGCGCAGTTAGTTCCACCATCGCGTCATCGTCAAAATAATTGGCCAGTTCTGTCGACATGTTTTCAGTTATTTCACCGTCGGTATAAGTTATGGCTTCGGTATACTCCAACGCGATGCGCTCATCCGGTGTGAAAAAACTGCTTTCTCGCCAATCGGGCAGCGACATAATTTTTTCCTCACTTATTCCACGCTTTTCCAGCGTTGCGCTGTTAATGTCGATGCAGAACGCGCAATGATTGATTTGCGAAACGCGCACAGTCACCATAGAGCGCAGCGCCGGATCAAGTGGTGATTTTTTACGATTGAGCGCCCCGTAAAGCAGGGCCAAAGTTGCAAATACCCATTTCGATCTTCCCCATAATAATCCCGGGRTCAACACTTTCCCGTAGGTCCGTTTTTGCTTGGCGAAAAACAGGCGTATAAAAAGCGGATACTGGTTTATAGGCTTGGGTTGGATGCGCATGTCATAGCCAATTTGTTGCAATGCTGTGGGTAAGCGCATTTCCCACATCCAGGCGTTCGTGTCTACTTTGCCGTTACTTTCTGTGAGCTGCWAAAATTTCYTCGTTCACAATGATTTCATTTTACATTCCAGTTGCCGGATCAGTTATCAAACCCGTTAACCAGCGAGAATAAAATGGATATCACGCTACAAACCGTTATTTTATTGCCGATCGGGCTTGGGCTTCTGGGGTTCATYGAGCCCTGCACAATCGGCGGCCATCTTCTGTTTCTCGATACGCAGACCAGCAGATCACGGTCCGGTAAAATTGCGGCGGTTTTGGTTTTCCTTGTGGTTCGTTCAACGGTGGCGGGGCTATTTGGCGGATTAATTGCATATCTTGGCCAGAAACTGATTGGCGTGCAGACCGGTGTCTGGCTGGTGTTCGGGGTGATCTATTTTTTAGTGGGGATTGCATTTCTGGTTGGCAGGGCYGGATTGGTCAAATGGCGGATYGATCTGGCGCCGGGMRCCTGGAAGCAGGCGCGTAATCCGTTGGTTCTGGGGCTGGCGTTTGGATTGAATATCCCGGCCTGCGCTGCGCCAATTCTGTTTGGCCTGCTGGGGCTGGCCGCTACCACCGGAACGATTTTTCTGGGTTTCGCAATGATGTTCCTGTTTGGCCTTTTCCTTTCCCTGCCTCTGGTGATTTTTGCTGCCGTTCCGAACTGGGGCCTCTGGCTGGAGCGAACCGGGCAGCGCATGAAAAACATGCGCTGGATGATAGGCATCGTATTTTTACTGCTCGGCATCTGGTCGATCTGGTTCGGGCTTTACGTTGATCCGGTGAACTGGAGCGGGCAATGAAGGGCAAGAACCGGTTCGCCAAAGTCGCCGCCGCCGGGGTTACGTTTCAGGCCGGTTCTGCGGCGGTTGATTCCGCAACCATCATGTCGGCGCTGGTATTTCAGCTAACCGGCAGCTCGGTGCTGGTGGGTGCTGTTACTGCCATCCTGAGGTTTGGTTGGTTGTTTCCGCAACTGATCGTCGGCTTTCTGGCGCAGCGCAGCGGGTCCAGCATGRGCTTTTATGTTGTCGGCGCATTTGGACGCGCYRCCTGTATGGCMKTGCTGGCGATTGCCCTTTTTGTGGGGGCGCAGTGGCCRCCGGCGCAACTCGCGATYGTCGTGATGATCCTGTGGACCGCMTATGCCTTTGTCAGCGGCATTGTYGCVGTRCCCTATAACGACATCGTTGCACGCTCGGTCCCATCCGAGCTTCGCAGCCGATTGCTGGCAGCGCGGTTTTTTGGCGGTGGTGTGCTGGCGCTGGCAATCGTTGCTGTTGCGGATCAATTATTCGCCAACCTTGCCTTTCCAAAGTCGTTCGCAGCGATAATCGCGATGGCTTCGGTTTTGATGTTTATGTCRTCYSGKATATTCGTGTCGGTTGGAGAACCGGATGCAAAGGAAAATTCGGCGAACAAGTCGACATTCTTCCAGTACCTGAAAGACGGCAAAGAAGTTTTCCGCTCTGATCACCGGTTTCGGTTGTTTGTCTATGCGCAATGGTGTGGCGGTGCGGTGCTGATGGCAATGCCGTTTTTTGTTGTGCAGGCCCATGCCAGCGGCTTTGATCTTGCGGGTGTGGCKCTGTTGCTGGGCGCACAGACCGCCGGSGCACTGGTSTCTAACCTGCTCTGGGGTTGGTGGGGKGACACACTGGGTAARGTCAGCCTGCTAAAGGCCATATCCCTTGGCAGGGTTTTTCCACCCATYGCYGTRATATTTCTTGCAACCACAGGAATTGAGGACACCAGTCAGACAACTTTCGCCTTTATGGGAATATTTTTTGTTCTCGGCGCGCTTGCAAATGGCCTGACCATCGCTGTGATCGGGTTTTTAATGGATATATCGCCAGACAATATGCGCCCGGCCTACAGTGGCTATTTTAATGCGATCACGGCCCCTGCGTTTTTGCTTCCGTTGTTTGCCGGTATCATCGCCGCCGTCTTCGGCCTGCTGGCGGTGTTTTTCATTTCAATGATCGCGGCTATAATTCAGACACTCATCCTGCGCCAAATTCGTACTCAGCCAATACCACAATGAYGGGGGCCAGATATGCACCCACAATTTTTTCGCCCCACCCCTTGACCCTCCAGTTACTGGAAGGCCTAAGTTATCTTTTAGTAATCGAATTAACCGGCAACGGGATTTCTCTGTTGCAATGCGGAGGTCAGAAATGAGCACCCAAGATCACAACCACTCCTTAGAAACACCGCCAGCAATTGCCACCCTYGATCCGGTCTGCGGCATGGCCGTTGACCCGGACRCCGGTAAACCGACCCACCAGCACGACGGGCACCAGTATCATTTCTGTTCCGAAGGCTGCCTTGGAAAWTTTGTGGCCGAGCCGGATAAGTATCTGGATGGCCGCCCCGAGCCTGAACCGATGCCCGAAGGCACCGTCTACACCTGCCCGATGCACCCTGAAATTGAACAGGTCGGCCCCGGCACCTGCCCGATTTGCGGCATGGCGCTGGAACCCATGGGCATTCCTGATATGGATGATGGTCCCAACYCCGAGCTGGTGGATYTCACCCGCCGTTTCAAAGWTGGCGTCGTCCTGACAATCCCCCTGCTGATCCTCAGCATGGGACCGTTTATCGGCCTCACATGGCCCCGCGATCTGCTTGGCCACAATGTGGCGCGCTGGGTTGARCTTTTGCTGGGCACSCCGGTYATCCTYTGGGTTGGCTGGCCGTTTCTGGYGCGYGGCGTCAATTCAGTTAAAACCTGGAACCTYAACATGTTCACCCTGATTGCCATGGGCATCAGCGCCGCCTGGGGTTTCAGCGTCCTGGCGGTCATAGCCCCGCAAATTTTCCCCGAAGGTTTCCGAGAAGCCAACGGCACCGTCGGGGTCTATTTTGAAGCTGGCGCCGTGATCGTGGTTCTGGTCCTGCTGGGACAAATTCTTGAAATGCGCGCCCGTGAACAAACCGGCTCGGCGATCCGCGCGCTACTTGATCTTGCCGCCAAAACCGCAACCGTCATTCGCCCCGACGGCACCGAAGAAGAAATTGAAATGGACGCGGTGGTTGTTGGGGATAAGCTGCGCATTCGCCCCGGYGAYAAAATACCGGTGGATGGCGTCGTGGTTGAAGGYCGATCCTCAATTGATGAATCSATGATATCGGGTGAATCCATTCCGGTTGAAAAAACCAAAGGTGACACCGTCACCGGGGCCACCATCAATGGCACCGGTTCACTGGTGATGGAGGCCAAGCGCGTGGGGGGCGATACTGTCCTTAGCCAGATCGTCGAAATGGTCGCCAACGCCCAGCGCTCCCGCGCTCCGATCCAGAAATTYGCCGATATGGTGGCCGGTAAATTCGTACCCGTCGTTGTCGGCATCGCGATCATCGCTTTCATTGCCTGGGCCATRTTCGGCCCCGAACCGGCCTATGCCTATGGTCTGGTYTCWGCSGTSGCCGTKCTGATCATCGCCTGYCCCTGTGCCCTTGGCCTTGCCACMCCGATGTCAATCATGACMGCMACCGGGCGCGGCGCWCAGGCCGGGGTTCTGATCAAGAACGCCGAAGCRCTGGAACGYTTYGCCAARGTCGACACSCTGATYGTSGACAAAACCGGCACCCTGACCGAAGRCAAACCCAGACTGGTCGCGGTTCTGCCGGAAGACGGCTTTGACGAAACCGAGGTGCTGCGCCTTGCTGCAACCCTTGAACGCGGCTCAGAACACCCGCTGGCCGAAGCCATCGTATCGGGTGCCGAAGAGCGCAGCATTGAATTTGGCAAGACCGAAGACTTTGAAGCCATCACCGGCATGGGKGTKCARGGGGTCGTTGACGGCAARWCCGTCGCCCTTGGCAATGCCCGTCTGATCAAACAGATGGGTCTGGATGGCGGCCATCTGGTGGACGCCGCTAACGCGCGGCGCGACGAAGGTGAAACCGTCATGTTCATTGTGCTGGACAAAAAAATCGCCGGTCTGGTCAGCGTCGCTGACCCGGTCAAGGAAACCACGCCCGCCGCCCTTAAGGCGCTACACGCCGAAGGCTTCCGCATCATCATGGCCACCGGTGACAATGAACGCACCGCCAAAGCCGTGGCCGCRCGCCTTGGYATTGACGAAATCCGCGCCGATGTCATGCCCGAAGACAAGGCCCGCATCGTCAARGAACTRCAGGCCGAGGGTCACAAGGTCGCCATGGCCGGGGACGGYGTCAATGACGCCCCTGCCCTTGCACAGGCCGATGTCGGCATYGCCATGGGCACCGGTGCMGAYGTSGCYATCGAAAGCGCNSGGTTTNACGCTGGTAAAGGGCAACCTTGACGGCATCGTGCGGGCCCGCAAACTGTCGCGCGCCACCATGCGCAACATCAAGCAAAACCTGTTCTTCGCGCTGATCTATAATGCCGCCGGTGTCCCCATTGCTGCCGGCATTCTGTTTCCGTTCTTTGGCATTTTGATCTCACCGATATTTGCRGCGGCGGCGATGTCTCTGTCTTCGGTGTCGGTAATTGGYAAYGCACTCCGGTTAAGAACCGTCAAAATATGATTGCAGCAAACGGGGTCTTCTCGCAGAAATTCCAATTCAGAGTTCGCTTTTTCCTGCGCTATTTGCTGGTGCTGACCGGGCTGAATCTTGTCTGGGAATTTGCCCATATGCCGCTTTACACATTGGCGGCAGAGGGAACTACAGCTGCAATAGTCTATTCAGCAATTCATTGCACGATTGGCGATATGATGATTGGTGGATTTGCACTTTTGGCTGCGGTGTTTCTTTTCGGCTCAGACCAGTGGCCGGCAACGGGGCAAACCCGGGTGTTGGCTGCTGCCCTGGTATTTGGCGTCGGGTACACGGTTTTCAGCGAGTGGTTAAACATCGAGGTGAGGGGCGCCTGGGCATATACTGAGGCCATGCCCATCGTGCCTTTGATCCGGACAGGGCTGTCGCCACTTCTGCAATGGCTGGTGGTGCCGGTCATCGCGTATTTCTGGGCTACCCGTGGGTTTTCAGTGCAAAATACTGGCCTTACACCAGCAAAATAGGATCGGGTGATGAAAAATAAACTAATTGGCTTGGCAGTGCTGGCTGTAATTGGAGCGATCACAATAAAATTCTGGAACGACCCGATTACCGCAGCTCAGCCGACAGTGACTGTGGAAATCAAGGTCCCGCAGTTTTCAACTGCCGCGCTGGACGGGCAACAAACTTTCAACTCCAACTGCGCTGTC
Organism: Marinosulfonomonas sp.; assembly: GCA_002732955.1. Classification (GTDB taxonomy): domain Bacteria; phylum Pseudomonadota; class Alphaproteobacteria; order Rhodobacterales; family Rhodobacteraceae; genus NVTR01. The sequence continues at coordinate 19,479 of NVTR01000025.1, read as the reverse complement.
TGCCACGGAGAAAATGCAGCCGGTACCGATCAGGGACCATCTTTCCTGCAAAAAACCTATGGAACCACTCACCATGCGGATTTTGCCATAACTCTTGCCGTCAAAAACGGTGTCCGTGCCCACCACTGGCGCTTTGGCAGCATGAGCCCGGTTCCCGGTATCACCGACGATGAAATCGCGGGGATCGTCGCGTATATCCGGGAAATGCAACAGGCGAACGGGCTAGAGTAGAAAATCAAGGATTCGGCTATTTRCAAAATCAACCAGTCATTAAATCCAAAGATTCAGGGAGTTCCGAAAAATGAAAAYTCTGGCCATTTTGATAGTGATTTCGGCCTCGGTCGCGGTCGCGTGGATGCTTTTGACTGGCGTTACACCGTTTGGCCCAAAAAACCAAAAACAGGTGTCGCGAGGCGCTTCACTATATTCAGAAAATTGCGCCGCTTGCCATGGATCAGCATTAGAAGGCCAACCCGACTGGCAAACTCCGAACCCAGACGGCACCTATCCGGCACCACCGCATAACGAAGACGGCCATACCTGGCACCATTCTGACAAGTTTCTATTCGACAGTGTCAAACTTGGCGGTGAAGCACTTTACAGTGAATCGGCAGGTTTCAACAGTGCAATGCCAGGATTTAGCGGAACTTTAAMGGACCAGGAAATTCTGGATATATTGGCAWATATCAATTCTTTTTGGTCGGACCGGGCGCGCCAATATCAAATCGAAGCTACTCAGATCGAAAAGGAGACAGAAAAATAGTTGGTGTTTGAAACAACCAGCTGCATCGCATTATTAAGCCGATAAAAATGAGAAAAAGTAGATKAAACCGCTTGATTTATATAGAGGTTTGGTAAGCATACTAAGTTAGCAATATTATGGAATAAAGGGGAATATGACATGAAATATCTATTTACTTCCAGTATCGTCATTAGTTTTATGTTGAGCGCCGGGCTAGCCGTTTCAAACCCGGAACATGATGAAGAGGGGATCGCAGACCATGAGGCGGTCAGTATCCAGTTGATCATGCCAAAGATGGACGCCGAGCTTGGGCGCGAACTGTTTGGTTCGAAAGGCTGTGCGACCTGCCATTCGGTTAATGGGGTTGGTGGCGAAGATGCGTCTGCGCTGGACGCCCATGATATGGAACCCTACATGAACCCGTTTGATCTGGCCGCCAAAATGTGGCGCATGGCACCGTTCATGATTGAAGCACAGGAAGAAGAACTGGGCGAACAGATCCAATTCACCGGCGACGAATTGTCCTCAATCATTGCCTTCCTGCATGACGACCTCGAGCAACATGAATTCACTCTTGAATCCCTGTCCCCCGAAATGCAGGAAATGCTGAAAGCGGGCCACGGCGACTAACGCCCCCCTAGCGAACCAGAATTCAATTCAGGCCCGGCAATCAACGCCGGGCCTGAATTTTTTGGGCCTCACACTTACTTAGTTTGACGCATAAAACCGATTGCCGTCCAACTTGGCATTGCCGTAGAAATTCACGTGAATGAAMGGCTGATCCTTGCCATTAGGCARCGTTACACCWGTGGGAACCGGGCTTGGTACCGGCCCTGTGGGTGAGCCTTTMAAGGGYGGCATCGCCAGATGAATTTCCAGYTCATCAGGCTTTGCGACACCAAAACCGACCTTGAAATCATCGTCGCGCGTGCGCTCTGACACCATGATATGGATCACGCGTTTGCTGTCGACCAGTTCGCCGTCAATAAAGATATCGCCGATACCCCACGCGGTAATGTAAGAAAACTCTTCCACCACCAGCGGGGTGCCGATGCCTGTACCACCGTGCATCAGTACATTGGTWCCAACCCCRCCAAAGAACGGATGATCCGGACCTTTCGGGATGATTTTGTTCATTGTGACGCGGAATTCCCGGCCTTTGGGACCAATAAATTCGGCCTCCATAGAAACCTCATCAGCTGACCCCATACCGTCCTTGGCRGTRRCATCCACAACGGACATTTTGAAYTCRCCGGTGGTCATTTTGATGTTGTTGGAAAACATTGACGGGTTTTTAATCGTCGTGTAGGCGCTGCCGTCTGCATTTGCCAGGCGATTGCCAAGCGGTAACAACTCTACATTCAGGGGTTCAGCCGGGGTGCCAAACAGCGCTGGATCAAGGGCACGCTTGTCTGGAAATTGCCACAGTGCAGTGCCACTAGCCGAGGTCGACATTGATCCAGCATTTTCATGGGCGAAAACGCCGCCTGATCCTGCCATAGTCAAGCCTGCTACAAGCAAAGCCAGACCACCAGCACGGATGGAATTTTTCGTTCTCCGCATTTCTTCTTCTCCCAAGTAAATCGACATTATTGAAGACTTGAGACTAGCAGAGAAACCGTGTTTTGCAGGTAACGCTTTGTTCAAATGGCGGTGAAGGCACCGTGAAGATTTGGTGTTCGGTCATAGAGTAAATCGGGCAGCTTTTTGCGTTGAAACCGGGTCTTGCCTGCGCATTAATCAGCTTCCACGAGCCTTCAACAATCTAGGAAATTTCCGAATGTGGACGACCCGCCCCGATCTTTTCAATAAGCACTACTTTGGTCCCCATCGGCACGCGGTCAAACAATTCAATGACCTGATCATTTACCAGTCTGGCGCAACCATTGGATACTGCAATGCCAATGGTCCGGGGATTATTGGTGCCGTGTATGCGCAAATATGTATCTCTGCCTGATTGGGTGTAAAGGTAGAGCGCACGAGCGCCGAGCGGGTTACTGATACCGCCAGGTTGGCCGTTTTCGAACGGCATGCCTTCAGCGAAATTYGCGTAGGCGTCGGGGCTGCGCTCCATCATGTCGGGGGTTGGTATCCAGGTCGGCCATTTGCGTTTGGCACCGACATAAAACGTACCCGGATGGTAAAGGTTGCCGCGGCCAATTCCTACRGTGTAGCGAATGGCCTTTCTCTTGGGCATGGTCCAGTAAAGAGCGAACTGGTTCGGATCAACATGAATTTCGCCTGGTTCCAGTTTGGTCTTCAACCGAACCTCCCGCGGCATGAATTCCTCTGGCAGGATGTATGGTTCACCCTTTGCGTGGGACATAGCCCGAGTAGAAAAACCTACAGACCCTGCGGCAACCCCGGTTTTCAAAAAATTTCTGCGATTCAACTTACTAATCCTGTTTCTTTGAGTTTCCGCCCGCGAGAGATCATGGAAGGGCTTTAATTGTCGTACTTGCTGTTCAAATATACGCTTTTCTTAGCATGAGCGGCATTGTGTTGGCTACTAACAAGTATGTCATTTTCTTTGTCTCATCTCCCACTCGTTGGTGGYTACGATGAGCCAAGAACACTCTCTTATCAAATACGACCMTTTGGACCCACTAGCGCTGATGTCAGATAGTTGCACCGATTAACAACGCAACAAATTGTGCGAACAGGTAGTAAAGYGATAGGCGGAAAAACCGCTTTTCTGCAGCATAGCCATCCAGTTCGGCCACCTCTTCATCGCGATGGTACAGTCGCCACGCCGCCCCTAAAAACACTGCGTTAAGGCCCAGAGAAAATATTAAGTAAACCGGTCCGCCTATGGTCGTTAAGGCCAGTGCCATCGCGACCACGAAAAGCAAAACCGTGTAGATAAGAATTTGCCGTCGTGTTTCACGTCGCCCGTGGGTGACGGTCAGCATCGGCACACCAGCGCGCGAATAGTCGTCGCGCATGAACAGAGCAAGTGCCCAGAAATGTGGCGGTGTCCAAAGGAGAATGAGRCCAAACATAAGTAWCGGTTCCACCGCCAGACTGCCGGTSGCCGCGACCCAGCCGATCATCGGCGGGAACGCCCCGGCAGCACCGCCAATCACGATGTTCAGCGGCGTCGAWCGTTTCAGCMACATAGTATAGATGACTGCGTAGAAAAAAATTGTGAAGGCCAGCAGAGCGGCTGCCGCAACATTGGCAACCATCCCAAGCAGGATCACCGACAGAGCAGACAGCCCCAGACCCAGATTTCGCGCCAGCTCAGGCGTGACCCGGCCTGCCGGGACCGGTCGGGCAGCAGTTCGCCGCATCACCGCGTCGATGTCTGCGTCCCACCACATGTTCAGCGCCCCGGATGCGCCGCCGCCGATGGCGATGAACAGGATTGAGGCCAGCGCGCGAAGCGGGTCCATTGTACCCGGGGCCACCAGCAGGCCAATTGCCGCGGTGAACACGACCAGCGACATCACCCGCGGTTTCATCAGTGCATAGCAATCCTGTAGCGTCGGGCTGCGATATGTTGCGTTGAATGACGTTTCGCTCATCTTGGCACCTGTGGTTTCGCCAGCATCCCGTGAGGATATGAGGCGGGTAAAAGAGATAAATTAGCTGGCGCATACGCCGGGCAGTCGGCCCTTTGCGTATGCGCCGGCAAATGGGTTACATATCCATTTCCATGGCCATACCTTCAGAGGCCATCTGCCCCATCATTCCCATCTGCATATGATAGGGCAGCATGCACATGAACATCCAGGCGCCGGGCTGCGCTATCTGGACGACGACGGAAAATTCACCGCCGGGCAGGACCAGCGATTTTTCGAACAGGGCTTCATGTTCCAGCAGGCTCCAGTCGGCGCGGTTGGCGCGATAATTGACAGCCGACATTGCAGGCATCGTCATGAACATGAACTCATGCGGGATGGTGCCGTTGTTTTTGATATTAAAACGGATACGTTCGCCCATTTTCACATCAACCTGCATGTCAGAGTAACCCCACTCGCTCATCACAAGGTCGATTTCGCGATCAAAGTTGCCTTCCTCTGAGATAATCAGGCCACCTTCGGCCATCTSCATMGTGGTGCCYTCRGCCATCTCCATAGTGGTGCTCTCGGCCATCTCCATGGTTGYGCCYTCAGMCRTTTCCATGGTTGYGCCCTCRGMCRTYTCCATGGTTGYGCCYTCRGCCATYTCCATRGTKGYGCCCTCGGCCATCTCCATMGTKGYGCYCTCGGCCATCTCCATSGTKGYGCCCTCGGCCATCTCCATSGTKGTGCCTTCRGCCATCTCCATRGTTGYGCYYTCGGCCATCTCCATRGTKGYGCCCTCRGCCATCTCCATAGTGGTGCCCTCGGCCATCTCCATGGTTGCGCCCTCGGCCATCTCCATAGTGGTGCTCTCGGCCATCTCCATGGTTGCGCCCTCGGCCATTTCCATAGTGGTGCCCTCAGCTATTTCCATGGTTGCGCCCTCGGCCATCTCCATAGTCGCGCCCTCAGACGTTTCCATGGTGGAACCTTCAGACATGTCCATAGTCCCGCCGCTCATGTCCATTCCGGGCATGTCGCCGAACGCCTCMAGTGCGATTTCGAGCTGGACTTCGTCTTCATCCGGTACCTCGAAAATCCCGTGCTCAACTTCTTCGTTTTCAAACATATCGTTGGCRCCGGGCACGATGCCTTCGGCCTCGAATTTCTCAAGCTGGCTGACAAGCGGGGGTAATTGCCGCTCATGTCCAACGCCATAAGTGGCGAGGTAGGCGATGGCTGTTCCGCCAATCAGTCCAATCAGAACGAAAAGTCTAATCATCTTATTTCTCCCTTCATTCTGCCGGTGTGGCGGTTGCTATGGCGTTGTCGTCTTCGACCGGCCATGGTTCGTCAGGAGCTGCTTTGCCATATCGCGCGCTCCAGGCGAAGTTGATGATAAAGACGATAAACCCGGTGCCGACAGCATAGCCGCCCATGGTGATCCAATACTGCGGCATGTTCCATTCAGGTAACGGCAGGTAATCAAAGACCCAGCGTGGGAAATAGGCGTATCCGGCGACAAACATCATTGTCACCTGTGTGAATATGCCGATCTGCCAAAGCCAGAAATGTGCATTCCCCAGTGCCTGATTGAACATGCGCCCGGTGAAATACGGGTAGAGATAGTAAACCCCCGACATCGCCATCTGTGCCACAAACCCSARGAACATGGCGTGAAAATGCGCCGGTATCCAATAGGTGTTGTGGATGAAGTCGGTGTCGATTGAGATTTGCGCGTTCAGGTACGCGGTCGCGCCGCCATAGATCAGGAACGCGATCGAGGCGAGCAGAAACTTGAACGGAACACTTCGCATCGCCGAGGCAGGGATACGATTTCCCCACAGCGTCGCGATCCAGTTGAACACGTGCAAAACGCTGGGGATGAACACCAGCAGCGTCAGGATCTGCACCATCCGCTGATACCAGCCTGATATTGTAAAGGCTGGTTGAAAATGGTGCGGACCGATTGGCAACGCAAATATCATCAACAACAGGAACGCGACMACGCCGGACCAATAGCTCCACATTGGACGACCCAGAATGCGGGGCATCAGYGTGTAGAGCACGGCAATGGCAGGGATGAACGGCAGGTACACCGCAGGGTGACCRTAGGTCCAGAAYACRTAGAGGAAKAAYTCTATGCTGCCGCCTCGGGCCGGATCGAAATAGGCAGWSTCGCCAAACATCATCCAGTCAGAAAACAGCCCCCAGCCGACGAARCCAAGCGGGATCGTCGAAACAACCAAAAGCACGCCGACCGAAAATGCGCCCCAGCCCATCATCGACAATTTGCCCCAGCCGCTGACSCGTGCGCCAGCCAGGGCGGTGCGCAACAGCACAACRCCCGCCAGGAATTCGGARATCGCGACCATCAGRATGGCAAGATNGCCCATCCATAACAGTTCTCCACCAACCCGCAGCGACATTGGCGCATAAGCGGTCCAGGTGAAATCGGGGCGCCCGATGATCAGCAGCACGGCCGCTATGATCAGGGTCCAGTAGCTGTACTGCGCCCCCTTGGCCCAGACCAACCTATCCAGCCCAAGAACCTTGGGCAGCATATAATAGAGGATTGAAATAGTCAGAGGGATCAAAAAGCCAAACACCATGAACATGCCATGCAGTGTCATCAGCGTCATATAGACCCGCGCGCCAAGAAACTGCACGTCGGGCACCATCAGTTCAGTGCGGAAAATTATCGCAAAAACACCGCCAATGGCCAGCATGACCAGCGAGGTCAGCATCCCCTTTAGCGCAATGTGGCGGTGATCATTGGAAACCAGCAGATCGCGCAAAGTCATCTTGCCGATGACATCCTCAGGCGTCCAGTGAGGGCTGTGGCCCGTGCGTATTGCGTCATGCTCATGCGCCATTGGTGTTGTCTCCACTTGTCAGCTCTGCGGTTTCTTCTTCTTCTTCATCTTCGACAACCAGCCAGGCTTTCATCTGAGCATGGCCGACGCCGCAATAGTTCACACATTGAATCAGATATTTGCCCGGTTCATCCGGGGTTCGTATCCAGACCTGGCGCAACTCAACGGGATCAATCTCGGCGGTGATCGAGGCCACCGGGATATTGAAGCCGTGGATCACGTCATTACTGACGATCTTGAACAGAACTTTTTCGCCGGGTTTGACGATTGCAGCGTTGCGGCTGATCTCATTATCGTCGGTGATAAAGGCAAAGCCCCACTGGAAGGCCACCACCGTCAGGGTGCGGTCAAAATTCGTATCCGCGTCGGTGACTTCGGATCCTGAAACAGCGCCTTCGGTGGCGAATTCGCTCTGATACGCCGTATAGGTACGGGTGCTGTTCCAGTCAGCATACCATGCCATCGCGAACAGCCCGAGCACGAACATGTACATCAATCCATAACCGACCCGCCAGCGGGGTCGCCAGAACACTGCCATTGCCAGTGCTGCCAAACCCAACACCGTCAATGCGATGGTGATCGCGATTAACGTCGTTTGCCCGCCCTCCAGGCTTAGTGCTTGTTCCATTTACTTATCCCTTTCGATATTAAGTGCAGTTGACCTGCTTATTATGATATTTGCCCCGGCTGATCGCTTTGGGGTGTTGGTTTGTTTCTGAAATATTTTTCAGATCGYTCTGTGTGGAAACATTGTTCAGCGATGGTGTGGATTCCTCATCCCGGATCAATCGTGGCAGGCGCAGTTCTGCGCGCAGGCCACCCTGCGAAAGATTGCTCAACATGATGTCGCCGCCATGGGCGCGCGCAATGGTGCGTGCGACCGCCAGCCCCAGCCCGGTRCCGCCRGTGTCAAGGTTGCGCGACGCATCGAGGCGATGAAATGGCTGAAACGCATCCTCTTGAAAAGTCTCAGGTATTCCCGGCCCTTCATCATCAACACGAATAACGATCGTGTCCTCTTCCAGATGCAGTGTCACCCGCGCCAACGCCCCATATTTAACGGCGTTCTCAACCAGATTTGCGATGGCGCGGCGCAGGGCGGCAGGGCGGCATTCCAGCAAAACCCAGCGCGGCAGTTCATTGAGCGTCACATCAGAGCCGGTGTCCTGAATGTCGTCGCAAACCCGCGCCAGCAGCGAGCCCAGCTCGACGGTTTCCTGGGGCTCGGAGGTGGTATCTTCGCGAATGAAAGACAGGGTCGAGGCCACCATGTGCTGCATGTCATCCAGATCGCGCAGCATTTTTTCGCGCAGCTCTTCGTCTTCGACAAACTCGGCGCGCAGCCGCAGGCGTGTCACCGGCGTGCCCAGATCATGGGCGATTGCCGCGAGCATCTGGGTGCGGTCCTCGACAAACCGCCGGATGCGGTTTTGCATCTCGTTAAAGGCATGGGCGGTGCGGCGCACCTCTACCGGGCCGACTTCTGGTATTGCAGGCGCGCGCACATCGGTGCCGAGCTGCTCGGCGGCGCGCGACAGTTTTGTCAGCGGTTCGGTCATTCGCCCGACGATAATAGCTGAAAACCCGATGACCGCGATCAGCATGACAACCATCGACAGGCCAAGCTGCACCGAAAAGAAACGCGGCGGTGACTGGATCGGCGTCGCCGCGTTTATCCAGTTTCCGTTGTCCAGTTGTAACGAAACCAAAACCAGTTCCGGCGGCAACGACATATCGCTATTCGCCCAAAAAGTTTTCCAATATTCAACGGCAGGGATATCCGACGTGGTTTTGACATAGGATATCCGGTATTTTCCGACATCGCCGGAACTATACTGGCGTTCAAGTTCCTTCATCAAAACCACCTCGTGCCAATCAGAGGCGGTGGTCGGCAATACAACCGGTTCAGGCGTCACGGTTGCATAAGTGAACCCGACACCCGCGGCATCAATAATTTTCGGCCATTGTTCCGGTGGCAGGGTTTTTGTCAGGGCGTCCACAGTGGTGACCCATTGTATTGCCTGTCCGCCACCGGCGCTCAAAAGCGAACTATCGCGATCGGTTGCATAAAATAATGTGCTCAGCAAATGGGTGACCGCCAGTCCAACCACAAGCAATATCATCGCCCGCGCGGCTATGGTGTCAGGCAGCAGGTTTTTCATGCAACCTCACACTGGCTGTAAATACATAGCCGCCGCCTCGAACCGTCTGGATCAGTGTCGGATTCTTGGGGTCGGTTTCGATTTTCTGGCGCAGACGGCTGACCTGCATATCAATGCTGCGATCAAACGGCGCTTCGGATTTTCCAAAGGCGAGATCAAGCAACTGATCGCGCGACAGAACCTGCTGCGGATGTTCGGCAAAAGCGGTGAGCAGGTCAAACTCGGCCGTGCCCAGATCGACCAGAGCCCCATTTGACGATATCAGGCGGCGCACCCCAACATCGAGATGCCAGTCGCCAAAACTCAGTATGCGACCATGTCGATTGGCGGCCGTAGGGGGAACCGTGTGGGTGCGGCGCAAAACCGCCTTGATGCGGGCCAGCAATTCATGGGGATTGAACGGCTTGGCAATGTAATCATCCACACCAACATCCAGCCCGACAATGCGGTCGCTTTCTTCGCCAATGACTGTCAACATGATGATCGGCACCTGCGAATGGGCCCTGAGATCACGACAGATCGCCAGCCCGTCTTCACCCGGCAACATCAGGTCGAGAATGACCAGATCAATATTCCAATCRGACAGAACCTGACGCATTTCGATGCCGTCAGCCGCAGTTGAAACCCGAAACCCCTGTTTTGACAGGAACCGGTTCAACAGYTCGCGAATCTCRCGGTCGTCATCGACCACCAAAAGATGACCCAAAGGAGTGGAGGTGATAGTACCCATGAAGGCAAGATACGCAGAAAATCACATATAAGGAAAAAACCTTGTAACGGATTGTAACGGCACCCGAGTCCAACCCTGAACGCCTCATTCCAAAGATATCGAGAAACCAACCGTCTGGGCCATTTTGCGCTTAGTTTCGGAAGCTGTTCCAAGATGTTACCGACCCCGAATGAGAAGGATACAGACTTTCCGGGCAGCTTCAAACATTACCACTATCGTCCGCTATGCCATAAATTTAAATTCCGAATTGCTGCAATTTGTACCAATATCCGGAATGCTAAGACCCGCCGCAGCATAGCAACACTTCGCGAAGGCCGGTAAAGGTCAGTTGCGATTTGATATATTTTCTACGTAACTCTTAATATCATTAATGCCAGCACGGACCCAGTGGGTAAGAGAGGTGGTCCTAGAWTTTTGACCAGTTAGCAGCCAGATTAAGATGGATCAGGGTTACATTCAGGCTGCCAATCTCRTTRGTTCTGTTTTTCTKTCATAGGCTTCMTYCGGCGTCAATATTCCGTGGGTSGAATGSGGGCGTTCRRCRTTGTAAYASGYCAGCCAYTTCCCRATMCCKGYGCKKGCYTGCGAKCCGGTTTCAAACGCATTGAGATAGATGCATTCATATTTCAGGGATCGCCAAAGTCGCTCGATCATGCGGTTATCAACCCAGCGGCCTTTGCCGTCTATTACCGGCAGGTGATTTGTAAAATCGCCGAGAGGCATGGATATCGCCACGTCGGCATCTTTCAATGCGGTTTGGAGCCGGATTGATGCCGACACCATGACGGCCAAGCCATTGTCGTTCTACAAAAACAAGCTGTGTGAAGTCTCGCGGCAACTTTATCTGGAAAACGGCTGGCAAATGCCGCGCGGTCTGGCAGATACCAAAAACCGCGACCGCGCAATTTCCCTCTTGCCGAGTGGCAGCAAGCCAAACGGATCGGGCAACACCCCGGCGAGTTTAAGGGGATGATACAGGGACAGGCCGCCGCGCAGCCCTGATCTTGAGCGTTAACTCAGCAACAACTCAATTGGTATTGTGAAGGTTTCAGATCGCGCCAACAAATATCAAAAGAGGATCAAAATCGCCCGCATCGGCAGCGCACAAGGCGGCGATGTACGCAATCCGCCTTTCATTGTCGGCCTGAAGGTCAAAGCCGCTGGCCCACTCAACAGGCGGATGATCGAAGTAGTCATCCAGAAATATGTCCGAAGCGATCCGCGCGTGCCGCCCATTGCCATTGGCAAAGGGGTGGATTTGCACCATGCAATGATGAAATCGTGCAGCGGCTTCCAAGGGTGCCCTCGCGGAACAATTGTCATTCTGACAACATGGAACGGGTTGAGCGACTTTGAGATGGATCGCGCGCAGATGTTGGCCGACATGGGCTTCTCAAGCTTCGTGGCCGATCTCTATCCGATTGGTCAGCAACCTATGACAATGGAAGCAAAGCAAGCGGCGCTGAAAGCCCATCTTGGTGATCAGGACCGAATGCAAGCCATCGTGTCGGCGGCAATTTCCCAAGCCCGCGACGATAACGATGAACCATTGTTCGTAATGGGCTATTCTATGGGGGCCATTACCGCCATGGAGGTTGCTTGGTCAGGTCTTGGTAACGAGATAGGCGTGGATGGCTACGTCATCTTCTCAGGCCGCGTTTCGGATGCACATGGCAGGATAATGCCGGATGCTGTCGCGCCCTTCTTTGTGGCGCATGGCGAAGCCGATACGCAGGTTCAGGTCAGCGGACTTGAGAACTTCGTGGATGACGTCGAACTAGCTGGCAGCACCGTTACGGCGCACACCTATCCGGGTGCTGGGCATCTGTTTTCTGCCTTTGGCTTTCCGAACTACAATGCCGACGACGATGCTGACAGCTGGGCGGAGCTGACGAATTTCCTAGAAGGTCGCGTTGGTTCTTGACGAATTAACCTTTCGCTCTGGTGGGCAATCCTCCGGTTTGTCCGCTAGTTAAAACCGGACATTTGAACGAAGCGCAGCATCGGTCAAAGTGGGCTCAAAGTGTGAATTCGCTGCGAGACGCAGGAAGGTCCGCTCTTGTGACGGATAGTTATGCAGACTGAGCTTGGCCCTACACCCGTCAGTGCAGCTGTTTCGCACCACTGCACGGCATGATCCTAACCTCGGCATTATGGGTCAGCTCATGCGCCAAGGTTGAATAATAGGCTTCGGGGTTGGTGTAATAATGCTCCGGTAGGTCTTCGATCTGATCAACGCTGAAAACCGTATACCCCTCCATGAACGGGATTTGCGTTCCTCTTCGCTGACGTCAGACACTGGATCCAGCTGTAAACTTTCCCAAAAACAGTAATAAAACCAATGTTTTATTTTTACAGTGGCGGACCCAGAAGGACTCGAACCCTCAACCTGCCGATTAGAAGTCGGCTGCTCTATCCAGTTGAGCTATGGGTCCGCTGAAAACCTTTTGCGTCAGCAGCCAGCCAAGTTCAAGGGATCGCTGAAAGTATCAGTGTGTCCAGACTGTTCGCCGGTTGGTGGCAAAGTTATCGCCATAGCCACCGRGACGAATATTTTGTTTTCTTCCGTGGGGCTCTGTCACCACCGCATCGATGCCATGTTCGCTGGCATAATCCAGTGCCGCATCTTTGCTGTCGAATTTCAATCTGACCTGGGTCTGTGTTTCATCCGAAGACGTCCAACCCATCAGTGGATCAATATCGCGTCGCGCAGTCGGAGGGCATTCAAGCACCCATCCCTTTGTTTTCGCTGTCCCCGAAGACATTGCAGATTTTGTAGGCTGAAAAATTCGGGCGCGCATCAATGAATACTCCGTTAGGTTTAGTGCATTATCGGAAAATTCAGGCACCAAAGCAAGCGCCATTCAATGGCAGAACATCACTTGTTTTGGGAGGGTAATAGTTGCCGACCAAGGTGCAAGGGAGCGAGGGGTGGGGTGGGTGCAGCACCCTGGTCGGCAACCAGTACTGCTGCTTGCACAATAGACCTAGAACGTCACCCAACCCAAAGCAAGAATTATTATACTTAAGGTTGTATTTAATTCTTTAAAATTCCTCTTTAAGTCGTAACATATTGTTAACCTTTCAGGTTTCTCCCGGCCCAAATTCAGTGGGATATCCGCCATTCCCCARTRCCAGCNMAAAGNYCCCAYGYGGTYCARCAGWATRCTCTGGAAGCGCGATWGCAGGGTCAAAAWYYGGCRTTTCACCCAGATTAGTTGCCCCAATCGGCACCAGACCCAGTATATTTTTGGCAATCCCTGACCAGCCATCATGGCCATTACGGGCCAGTTCAACCATGCTGTTGATCGTGCGCGTATCCGCCCAATCTTCGGCCTTTTCGCTATGCCCGGTTGGAGGGCGTACATTGTGTTGCGCCCAACCCGCCATTTCAAACTGCCAATACATTTCGCGCCCTGTCGGCGACACCTTCGCCCCTGTTGTTCCATATAGAGCCGCCAAATATTCCAAGGGTCGACGCAGCTTTGTTGGCGGTGTCGTCGGAAATTCGGAATGCTGAACAATCGAGCAAACAACTTGAGTAATCAGGGATTGGCGGAAATCTTGCGGCATTAGCATTGTTCGTCTCCATTTACTGATTATCTCACAACCGATGCCTGCCCGCTGGCACCTTGTAACTAAATGGTTTTTGTCAGCAGAGACCCGCCAACTCGTCAAATCCGCCACTCACCGGTTGCAAAAGAACAAAAAGTGATCAAAATTGCCGTTCAGTCAGGAATCAGCCATGCCCCAGGATATTCTTCTCTCGGCCTCGCCAGACCCGGAAACACGCACCAAGCTGGAAGGCGGCAAAGCCTTTGTAATGCACACTGAATTCACCCCAGCCGGGGATCAGCCGACGGCAATTGCAGAACTTGCTAAGGGGATCAATGACGGCGAACATGATCAGGTGCTGCTGGGGGCTACCGGCACCGGCAAAACATTCACCATGGCCAAGGTTATTGAGGAAACGCAGCGCCCGGCGATCATCCTTGCGCCGAACAAAACACTGGCCGCGCAGCTTTACGGGGAGTTTAAGGGATTTTTCCCCGAAAATGCTGTCGAGTATTTTGTCAGCTTCTATGACTACTACCAGCCAGAGGCCTACGTCGCCCGTTCTGACACCTACATCGAAAAAGAAAGCCAGATTAACGACCAGATTGACCGGATGCGCCACTCGGCCACCCGCGCGCTGCTGGAACGTGATGACGTGATCATTGTCGCCTCGGTGTCGTGTATCTACGGCATCGGTTCGGTGGAAACCTACGGCGCGATGACCATCGATTTGCAGGCGGGTCAGGAATACAACCAGCGCAAAATCATGGCTGATCTCGTTGCACAATCCTACAAACGCAATGACGCTGCGTTTGTCCGCGGCTCATTCCGGGTGCGTGGCGATGTGCTGGAAATTTGGCCGGCGCATTTGGATGACCGCGCCTGGCGTCTGTCGTTCTTTGGCGAGGAACTGGAAACCGTCACCGAATTTGACCCGCTGACCGGAGCCAAGACCGACACGTTCGAACACATCCGTATCTACGCCAATTCCCACTACGTCACGCCGAAACCGACGATGAAACAGGCAATGATCAGCATCAAAAAGGAGCTGCGCCTGACGCTGGATCGAATGAACAATGAAGGCAAATTGCTGGAAGCGCAGCGTTTGGAACAGCGCACAAACTTTGATCTGGAAATGCTGGAAGCCACTGGGGTTTGCAACGGCATCGAAAACTATTCGCGCTACCTGACCGGCCGCCAACCCGGCGAACCGCCGCCAACGCTGTTCGAATTCATCCCCGACAATGCCATCGTTTTCGCCGATGAATGTCACGTAAGCATCCCGCAAATCGGTGGCATGTATAAAGGCGATTACCGGCGCAAATTTACGCTGGCCGAACACGGGTTTCGCCTGCCCAGCTGCATGGATAACCGACCGCTGAAATTCGAAGAATGGGACGCGATGCGCCCGCAATCGGTCTTTGTATCCGCCACGCCGAAAGCGTGGGAACTGGAACAATCCGGCGGCGTGTTCGTCGAGCAGGTGATCCGCCCCACCGGATTGCTGGACCCGATGGTGGAAATCCGCCCGGTTGAGATGCAGGTCGATGATTTGCTGGATGAGGTCAAGCGCGTCACCGCCGCCGGGATGCGCACCCTTGTCACGACGCTCACCAAACGCATGGCCGAAGATCTGACCGAATATATGCACGAGCAAAATGTCAAAGTGCGCTACATGCACTCGGACATCGACACGCTGGAGCGCATCGAAATCCTGCGCGACCTGCGGCTTGGGGCGTTCGATGTGCTGATCGGCATCAACCTGCTGCGCGAAGGGCTCGACATCCCGGAATGCGGGCTGGTGGCGATACTGGACGCGGATAAAGAGGGATTTTTGCGCTCCGAAACCTCGCTGATCCAAACCATCGGTCGCGCCTCGCGCAACGCCGAAGGGCGGGTGATCATGTACGCCGACCGCATCACCGGCAGCATGGAGCGCGCACTGGCCGAAACTGATCGTCGCCGCGACAAACAGATCGCCTACAACCTGAAACACAACATCACCCCGGCCACGGTAAAGAAAAACGTCGAGGATGTTCTGGGCGGGTTGTACAAAGGCGACACCGACATGTCCCGCGTCACCGCCAAGATCGACAAGCCTTTGTTTGGTGCCAACTTGCAAACCCATCTGGACGGGCTGCGCGCGGACATGCTGAAGGCCGCCGAGAACCTGGAATTCGAAGAAGCCGCGCGGTTAAGGGATGAGGTGAAACGTCTGGAAGCGGTGGAGTTGACCGTCGCCGATGACCCGCTGGCGCGGCAATATGCGGTGCAAGCGGCGAGTGAGGCGGCGGTTAAAGGTGCCGGGCGGAGTAAGGCGGGAAGACCCGGGTCGCGGGGGCGGTATCGGGGAGGGAGGTAGGCTTGGCGGACCATCAGCCCCCATCACTTAGCTTCTTCAGTTCTTCGTCGAGTGATTTTATCAATCCTTCGTTCATTGATATCATCTGGGCATTTAAGCTTTCGCTAATGCAAATGTAGTTTGGGTTACTGATTGGTGTTGCGATGAGCGTCAAAGAATGAAGATACGTTTCGTAGCTCAGATACGCATTAAGAATTGCTGAAACCGTATTCGGTTCCAAAACAGTTAGCTCACCCATAAGAGCACGAAATAAATTATCCAAAGGGGTATTTGGTATTAAGCGWGAATCGTTAGTATCGTTACTTTTTTCCTTCAGACTTTTATTTGCATTGTTGATAGCTTCACGAATTAGATGAAGCTCGGAAACCAATGCCATTTTTATTGACTTCGCTTTGTTGCGACGACCCCGTTTTTCCTCATTTCGGCTCATCCAAGCGTTGAAAATAAGGGTAGAAATTACTCCGATGAAGCCCAAAAGACCGACCACAAGCGTTTGATAGTTCCTTAAGAAGCACTCGACATATTCGATCATTCATAAACTCCATTTCCTTAAAACAATTTGGGGTGTTCTTTCGGCTCAATCAAGCGAGGAAATATTGTAGCAAGCCGTAGGATGGGTGCTCGCACCCATCACCAACCCGCCCTCATTGCCGCCAATTGGTGGGTGAATTCACCCTCCCTGCCCAACAAAGGGCCGTTCCCGGACCTCGGGGTGGGTGCGWATGCGCCCTCCCCATGGGGNAGGTCCCGGAGCACGGTCCAAGGGGCGCACAACCCGTAGGGTGGGTTTTTAACCCACCACCTCACCAGGTATTCGCCGCGTTCACCCCGCCATCCACCGTCAGGGTCGCGCCGGTTATCCATTCGGCCCGGTCCGACAGCAGGAACGCCACCGCGTTGCCAATATCTTCCGCCCGGCCCAGCCGTT
Organism: Marinosulfonomonas sp.; assembly: GCA_002732955.1. Lineage (GTDB taxonomy): Bacteria > Pseudomonadota > Alphaproteobacteria > Rhodobacterales > Rhodobacteraceae > NVTR01. Next base: position 2,618 of record NVTR01000025.1, on the reverse strand, counting down.
CCAGCGGCGCCGCCGCTTTCCAGCGCGCCACGCCTTCGGGCCACATATCGGCCAAGCCTTCGCGATCAATTAGCCCCGGGGCCACGGTATTTACCCGCACCGATTTCCCGCATTCCAGCGCCGCCGCCCGGCTGAGCATGGTAATYGCCGCCTTKGAYACCGCGTAATGGGYGTGCATTTGGGCSGGTTGYARGCCYTCGATKGASCCGATATTYACCACYRCCCCRCCGCCMGMSCGCGCCAGATTCTGGATCAGCAYAAAAGGCGCGCGCACGTTGATGCCCATCATGTCGTCGAAATCTTCCGCTGAGGTATCGGTGAACCCCACCACCGGCTGAATGCCCGCATTGTTGACGATGCCATGCAGTTCGCCTGCCACCTCACCGGCATCCCGAAATAACTGCTCTGCCCCACCCGCCGTCGAAAGATCACCCTGAACCGGGAACACCTGGTCCTTGGCTTCGGGGGTTTCCATTAACGCCTCAAGTTCACCCAACCCACGGCCATATTGCGCGGCAATTTTCGCCCCTGCCGCCAGCAATTGCCGGGTGATACCGATACCGATGCACCCGGACGCACCGGTGACCAGAATGTTTTTACCGGCAAGATTGATGTCGAGGCTCATGGCTATTCCTTTGAAATCATATCGCTATTTGTTGGTAAGTTCGGGATAGATCGGTGCAACCGCCCCTTCGCCCTCATTCGGGATGTAACATTGCGGCACGAAGCGATCCGTGCAGATGGCGATGAACACCAGATCCTCGGCCCCGTCGTTGTGCACCCGTTGCGGATGCCCGACCGGGATGTGAACGCAGTCCAGCGGCCCGATCCTGCACCCTGCCCCGCGCCCGTCATCCATGATGCCGCTGCCGGACAGCACCACGTAAACCTCTCGGATATTGTCCAGCGAATGCAGTTCTGTCTGCACCCCGGGTTCGACCCGGCAGCGGGCGATGGACATATCAGGCACAGTTTCATCGCCCAGTAGTTCGACAACGCTGCAACGCTCTCGAATGGGAAATTCGGCCTTCAAGTCAGCATTGAAATACTTCAGCATGGTTATCGATCAGATTCAGATCAAAGGCACAAACGGCACGCCGCAGCCCGCCAATGTCAGAACCATCCCACAAATCAGCAACCATCGCATCGTATTTTCCCCTTATTTGCCAGCAACGACTGTCAGCCCCAGCATTCGCCAGACCTGCATACCGCCACGATAATAGAAAATCCGCTCGGCCGGGTACCCTGCTTCAATCATCCGTCGGATTGCGGTTGGCGACTGACCACACCACATGCCGTTGCAAAACAGCGCCACGGTTTTGGCGTTTTCGCAATCCCAACTGTCAAAATCAATCTCACACCCCAGTTCATTCAGCCGATCGGCCGCTTCGGTGAACGGAATGGTCACCGCGCCGGGGATAGTGCCACCATAAAACCATTTTGGGGTGCGGCTATCAACAACAATGGCGTCAGGATCTTGCAACATGTCCAGAATTTCCAGCTCACCTATGGTGGTCACCCCCTCAGCGGGACTCATCGGTTGTATACAAAACACCGGGCATGGACGAGAGGTGCGCGCCCAGTCTTCGTCAATCAGGTTGCTATTGTCCTGAATCCGCGAAATTTCAACGGGGCCACTTGCGGTTTGCACCGAAACGGCCATGACGTCACCCTGGATATTAACCGCCTCTTGTGCGGTCGCTGCTGTCCCGAACAGACCGACCAAAAGCATTCCAACTAACATTCGCATGGCAAAATTCCTTACTATTGATTTTAGTCTACCTACCACTGTCACAGCCAGTATCAACGCGACCAAGCGTCACTTACAGACCGCGCAGCACCACGCTTCCTTGTTTCCATTGCCCTTTAACTAGAAATCCCGTTTCACCGGTTTTCGGAAACTGCATGCGCCAGTCCAAAAACCGGTCATTGGTCACCAACCGCAAGCTATTGCGCACCGCGAATTCCAATAACAATTCATCCGCTGTCGTACCACTTGGCGCAACTACTATACGATCAGCCTTTACACCGATTTTTGGGGCGATGTGGCGGGCATTCGCATGGCGATCCCATAGTTTGTACCCGACATTTGCATCAAAAAAGATCATCGGGTTTAGCCCTTTTTCACCGAGCGCCACCAACACATTGTTCAGGATCTGGGCCGATGGCTCTCCGCCCCAGTGCATGACGTTTGAACCGTCTACAACGATATTTTTTTGCGGGTCAAATTCCGGAACATGCGGTCGCAGCTTTGACCCGCGTTTCGCCCCAAGCAGTCGCAGAACAACAAATATAGCTGCCAACAAAAGACCAGCGATCACAACAAGGGTAAAGTCAGACATAAATTGTTTATTTCAAATTGGCTTAAAGTGAATTGGTTTCTATCCCGCATTCCACCCTATCAACAAGAAGCAGGGCGCACCACCTTTGGCGCGTCCTGCCCTTTTCGCAGGCTATAATTGCGTCGGCAAAGTCGCCACATGGGTCAGCAAATCCCCAACGGTGTCTGCCCAAATGCGCGTTTCCATTCGTCTTAATGAATTGTCTGGACCGCTCCCTTCGCCCCAAAAATTTGCATTCGGCAGAACTCCAACATTCTGGCCAACACGCCCATTACC